>NZ_SRYB01000059.1:0-7906 GCF_004793975.1 Lepagella muris | reverse complement strand
TTGCGACCGAAAGATAGGGCATAATTCGATTTTTTATTGTATCTTTGTCAAGTACTGCGTATTCTGGCATAGGTGCAACTTATTGAAGTTTGGCGACTATAATATAGTGCTTCATTTTCAGGATGCGCTGTATTTTATTTATTTTACCGAATTTTTAACATCTCAAAATAAGTTTAGACAACTTCAATAAGTGTTTGTGCATCTGCAAATCGAATAAAATCGGGAAACGCGAATATTGTTGTAAACGTAAGTTGCGATAGTGGTATGGAACTTCCATCATCTATGAATGCCGAGATATTATATTCTTCCCTTTTTGAAGATATCTTTGATTATGACAGGTTTAATCTGTCTAAAAACGGTAATTCATTTTATGGTTCAATACCCATTGACACTGAAGAAACAAATGTCGGATTCATCTTGCAGGACAATGTACAACCTTATCTCATGGGAATGATAACCCTTAAACAAGATACTACAGTCACAATTGACTGCCGTATGACTAACAAATCTGAATTTATATGCCGAATAACCCCTGAATTTGGATTCAATGCCTATTCACTCCAAAATTCTGATAACAATTATTCTTTAAAGGCAAATAAAATTCTCATGAGTATCTCTAACTATCACATCGGTCTTTCTGAAAATGAGCCGATTTTCGCCGGCAATGAGAATACGGACTCCATACCTATAAAAATAAACAGACTTAAAGAGGTAATAAAGTCATACTCATACAATAACGTGCTCTTACCGACTAAAATAAAAGATTGGATCAACAATATACAGGAATATGATTTTGTCGCGGCATGGTCATTCAGACCGGAAAGACTAAATCCTATGTTTAATGCCAATATCCCTCCCGCATACAGGGATTATATGTCTTCAATAGATTTATCTCCAATAGATAAAAATGAGGTATTACTTGAAAAAGGTTATTTTATAGGTCCCTCCCAATTTTTCAAGACCTTACTGACCAGACATCCTGCCAATCTTCCGTCCATAAATGAAAAAGATATAGAGAATTGGAAAAATGACATAGCCCGGTTGATAAGAAAAAACATTGACAAGCCCTCTGATTTATTCTTGAATATGATGGCATTGACAAGCTATAAAATGCAGATTGATTCACTACGTCCACTCTCAGAGAAACAGTTATGCAACATCAAGAATGGCCTTACGTCAGAATTGGCATCAATAATACTGAATCTCAATAATGAGTTGAATGCAAAACTGTCGAAAACAACCAAGTCATTCAATCTTCTGAATGAAGAGTTCTCCATTATCGACTTCATTAAAGCCAATCCGACAGACGGTCCGGTTTTTGTTGATTTATGGAATACATGGTGCGGACCATGTTTACAGGAAACAAAAGAACGGGCAACTATCAATTTGAAAGAGGAATATCCCGAACTAACATTCATCAACATCTGCGACCAATCATCAAATGTTGATGATTGGAAGAAAAGATCCCTTGATGTGCAAGGAATATCCATAATCATCAATGCGGAAAGCATGGGAAAACTTATGGAAGAGTTCGGTATTGACGCATTTCCAACCCACCTCATATTTGACAAAGAGGGGAAACTGCTGAAAACATCTGTCGGATATATGTCAAATCAAGAATTTCACGATTTCATATCAAACTGCCTTAAATAGTAATCTCATATTATCACTTTTGTCATTTATTACAGAAACAAAGTAGGACTACCGATACAGATAGCCCTACTTTATAATCTTAAAACTCTTGAAGGGAATACCTCAAACCATCTTCAGCAGGTGGCTCTTGAAGGCTGCGAAGTCGGCAGGTAGCTCCACGGACTTCTTCTCGCCTCTCATGAAGGCGGCAAGGCGTTCGGGAATGGCAACCTCTTTACCGGTGATCTCCTCCACTGTTGCCTTAAACTTGGCGGGATGTGCCGTCTCAAGGAATATACCCGTCTCTCCGGGCTTCAGATACTCTTTAAGGGCACGGTAAGCCACTGCCCCATGCGGATCAAGCTGATAACCGGTCTGCTCCAATGTATCACACACGGTATCCCCTATCTCCTCATCAGTATAGGTGCAACCGCTGATCTCATTAGTGATGGCTGCATGGTCATGACCATAGAGGTCGAGCACACGGGCGAAATTACTCGGATCACCCACATCCATGGCATTCGCTATCGTCTGCACCGACGGACGCGGTGAATACTTACCGGTCTTCAGATACTGATAGAATATGTCGTTGGCATTGTTAGCCGCGATAAAACGCTTTATCGGCAATCCCATACGCTTGGCTATCAATCCCGCCGTGATATTGCCGAAATTACCGCTCGGTACGCATACCACAACCTTATCCATGTCGGCACCCGTAGCTGCAAGCTGTGCCCACGCATAGAAATAATAGAACATCTGTGGGAGGAAACGCGCTACATTGATGGAATTGGCTGACGTCAGCATCATAGCATCATTGAGTTCCTTGTCAAGAAACGCCTGCTTCACGAGCGACTGGCAATCGTCAAACGTGCCATCTATTTCAAGTGCCTCTATATTCCTGCCGAGTGTAGTGAACTGCGCCTCCTGTATCGGGCTGACCTTCCCTTTCGGATAGAGCACGAAGACTCTGACGCCATCTACTCCGAGGAAACCGTTGGCTACGGCACTACCGGTATCGCCCGACGTGGCAACCAACACGTTGACCATCCTGTCCTTATTGTCGCGGTTGAAATAACCCAACAGACGCGCCATGAAACGTGCGCCGACATCCTTAAACGCCAATGTCGGACCGTGAAAAAGTTCAAGCGACAGTATGTTGTCTGACACCTTCACCAACGGAATCGGAAAATTCATCGCATCCTCCGTAAGAGCCTTCAGTTTATCAGGCTCCACATCCTCCCCGAAGAGTGCGGCGGCAATCTCCGACGCCATCTCCGGTAATGACATCTTAGGCAGACGGTCAAAAAACTCTTTTGGAAGCGTAGGGATACGCTCCGGCATATATAATCCACGGTCAGGGGCAAGACCTTTCACCACCGCCTCTTCAAGCGAGACTTCAGGTGCGGTGCCCTTTGTGCTGCGATATATCATAGTTTATGATTTAATGTTTATGGTTTATGGTTGAAAGTTTAGGGTTGAGGGTGTATGGTTTATGGTTCAAGGGCGCAAGACCTCACGGATGAACTCATCATCGCGGAGAAGTCCGTAGCCGCCCTTTGCCGCGCTACGTTCGGTGTAGACCTTCACGTCGTCCGGCTCCACATCCTTGCGCCATATCACGAACGGCACAGGATCAGAAGTATGCGTGCGGATATTGCATGGCGTGGGGTGATCCGGCAGCAGTGCGACCGTTACATCCTCGTCAAACTCTTCCAACGCCTTCAGCAGCGGACAGACCACACGATGGTCAAGGTTCTCAACAGTCCTCTTCTTCAAGAGAGCATCCCCCTCATGACCAGCCTCATCACTCGCCTCTATATGCAAGAACACGAAATCCGCACCGGAGCGCAACGCATCCATAGCCGCCTGAAGCTTACCCTCATAGTTGGTGTCATAAAGTCCGGTGGCACCCTCCACTATGATCGGTTTCAATCCGGCATACACACCGATTCCCATGATGAGGTCAACGGCTGATATCACGTATCCGTCGCGAACGCCAAACAGTTCACCCATAGTCTTCATTGCCGGACGGTAACCAGGACTCCACGGCCAGATACTGTTGGCAGGATCCTTTCCTGCGGCAATGCGGCGCAGGTTGACAGGATGATTCGCAAGAACCTCCTGCGAACGCAATATCAAGCGGTTGATGTAATCAGCCGTCTCAGCTGCCTCCGCCACGTCGGGACGCACCATCTCATCGGCTGCCGGATGCCCCGGCACGTCGTGGGGAGGTGTGCATGAAATGCGTTTGTCGGCATTCTTTATCTTCAGGAGATGACGATAGCTCACCCCCGGAAAGAACTCACATCTACCATCGCCCAACGACTCATTCAGGGCTGTGATAAGCTCCGACGCCTCCTCACTCGATATATGACCGGCGGAATGGTTCTTGATAGTGCCATCCGGGGCGATACAGATAAGATTACATCGCATCGCCATCTCATCATCGGCAATATCAATACCCATACTCGCAGCCTCCAGAGTGCCGCGTCCCTCAAACACATCCGGCAAGTTATAACCCAACAGGGAGAGATGTGCGATCTCACTGCCGGGGGCGTATCCCGACGGCACCGTGGCGAGCATGCCACAGCGTCCGCGACGCGCCAATTCATCAAGAGCGGGCGAATCAGCCGCCTCAAGTGGCGTCATGCCCCCCAGCTCCTCGCATGGCTCATCAGCCATGCCGTCACCAAGAATAATTATATGTTTCATCATCTAAATCTTATTATGCGCACTTATGCGCTTCGCTCTTCAAGCGAAAATCACCGTATATTGGCAATGCTGATGATATCGGCAAACACTCCCGCTGCCGTCACCTCAGCACCTGCGCCATAGCCCTTTATCACCATAGGATATTCCATATAGCGGTCAGTGGTAAGAAGTATAACGTTATTGCTTCCGGCAAGGTTATAGAAAGGATGGTCGGAATCCACGCTCCTCAGTCCTACGCTGAGATGACCGTTGTCGAACGATGCCACAAAACGGAAATGACGGTGCGCCGCCTCTGCATCACCCCTCATCTTCTCAAACTCCTCATCAAGCGATGCCACCTTGGAGATAAACTCATCAGCCTCTCCGGCAAGCATCTCCTCCGGTATGAAAAGATTCTTCTCCACATCCTCCTGACTCACCTCATATCCCGCCTCACGGGCAAGAATGACAAGTTTGCGGATCACATCCTTTCCGGAAAGGTCGATACGCGGATCCGGCTCAGTATATCCAGCCTCCTTAGCCATGACCACCGCACGGCTCAAAGGCACATCAGCAGCCAGCACATTGAAGATATAGTTAAGGGTGCCCGATACGACCGCCTCGATCTTCAGGATCTTGTCGCCGGAATTGATAAGAGAGTTGATGGTGTTGATGATCGGGAGTCCCGCACCGACATTCGTCTCAAACAGATACTTCACATCCTTGCGGCGTGCCGTCTCCTTCAGTTCCTTGTAGACGTCATAATCGCCCGAAGCCGCAATCTTGTTTGCCGCAACCACATTCACGTTGTGCGACAACAGATCCTTATACAGAGCAGCCACATCTGCCGATGCCGTGCAATCCACAAATACGGAATTGAATATATTCATGTTGAGCACTTCCCGACGGATTATGTCGGGAGTGACGTCAATACCCTCCTCATCAAGAAGCCTACGCCAGTCAGCCACGTCAAGCCCGTCGCGGTTGAACACTCCCCTCTTGCTTGAGGCTATACCTACCACGTTGATGCGCAGGTTCTTTTCGCGCAGGAGTTTCTCCTGCTGCTTGCTGATCTGCTGCATGAGGCTGCGTCCCACGTTGCCCACTCCTATCAGGAAGAGGTTCAACACCTGACATTCCGAAAGGAAGAAGGAATCATGAATCACGTTGAGTGCCTTGCGAAGACTCTTTCTCTCGATCACGAATGAGATGTTGGTCTCGGAGGCACCCTGCGCACAGGCTATCACGTTTATACCGTTCCTGCCCACGGTGTTGAAGAGTTTTCCGGCAAGTCCGGTGGTATGCTTCATGTTCTCACCTACCACCGCCACCGTGGCGAGGTCTCTCTCCGCAACCACATCGTTAAACATGCCCGTAGCCAATTCTGTGGCAAACTCCTCGCGGAGCGTGCGCACGGCGAGATCAGCATCAGCATTACGCACGGCAATGGTAGTGTTGTTCTCACTGGCTGCCTGGGACACGAGGAACACGCTCACACCTTTGGCTGTCAGGGCATTGAATATCCTTGAGTTCACACCGATCACACCTACCATACAGAGGCTCGTGATAGTTACCAGACAAGTGTCATTGATTGAGGATATACCCTTTATCGCCTTGTCTGACGGCTTCCGATGTGGTGGCTCATTACTGATGCGGGTGCCGGGGGCGGAGGGATTGAAGGTGTTCTTCACAAGGATAGGGATATTCTTGTGGTAAACGGGGTATATTGTCGGAGGATATATCACCTTTGCGCCGAAGTTGCAAAGCTCCATCGCCTCCGTGTATGTAAGTTCGTCAATCACGTATGCTGTGTCAATCACCCTTGGATCAGCGGTCATGAAGCCGTCAACGTCTGTCCAAATCTCCAGAATATCAGCATCAAGGGCAGCCGCCATTATTGCGGCGGTGTAGTCGCTGCCACCTCGTCCGAGATTTGTGACCTCACCTTTGGCATCCGTCGCAAGGAATCCACCCATCACGGCTGTATCCCATTCGTAGGCACATACTTTCTCCTCTATGAGCCTGTTTGTCAGTTCAGAGTCAAGCACGTTGGCTCCATGCGGACCCTCCTTCGTGCGGATGAATGTGCGGGAGTCGAAATGTGTGGCACCCTTTATGGCATTTGACACTATTACGCTTGAAAGACGTTCGCCATAGCTGACTATGATGTCAAGTGCGCGAGGAGAAAGGTCATGAAGGAGCATGACCCCCTTGAAAATATTGCCTAATTCATCAAGCATCATCTTCACCATAGCCAAAGTGGCGTCACGACGAGATTCCGGCACAACGCCGTCGATGACGGCGATATGTCGCTCCACAATGCGTGCGTATGAATCAAGATAGGCGATATCGTCAGCCACAGCAAGTCTGGCAGTAGCGATCAACAGGTCGGTTATACCGCCGAGAGCAGACACAACCACAACTTTTCTTCCGGGAATCTCCTCCACAATCCTCTTTACGTTGGTAAGACTATTAACTGTGCCGACCGAGGTGCCGCCAAACTTTAATACTTTCATACAGTCTCTTATTATCGAATATATATTTTTTGTTACTGGGAAAAAGAATTGCCAAATTTAGTAAAATTTATCAATATCACAAAAAAATAGACAATATCTGCCCCAAATTAATATATCCGTGCTCTCCGCGTTCTTCGCGGTTTAATTTACGTGCGGACTCCGTGGCGCAATTCAACCACTGAACGAAATAAAAGCTTGGAGGACAAATCGGCTTGACGTGCCGCATAGGGAAACCTACATTTTGAGAGCCGTTCCGCCGCTTTACCGCAATCTCTGCGGCTACGCTGCACACATCTATATCACATTCTTATCACTTCCTTCGGGATTCCCTCACCGTGACAACGTGTCCTGACTCGTCCTCGCAAGCTTTCGAACAGACAATCGGCACGGCAGGTATTCTGGCTCGTTCCCCATCTGCACCGCCTTCCCATGATCCCATATCGTGGATTCACAGTGACGTTTCTTTTGGCAGACAGTTATATAGAACTTACAGCAGCGGGACTGCCCGGGACTCACACCCGGTTCCCATTTAAGCCCTTTCGCGTACTATTACGCATGGCACCGTACCGCTGCAAAGTTAGCACAATTTTTTTATCCCACAAAATTTAAAACCAAAATAGCACGCGGGTCGATTTAACCGCCAAGCACGCAAAGAGCGCGGAGTTATTGGATTACGATGAAATGCCGGAGTATGGATTCCCCGTTGGAGTAGGGGTAAGGCAACAGGCATACAGCTGCCACCAATCCGATGAACACAATTGCGATGATGGCTGTGCCCCACCTCACCAGTGAAGGCGGTATCTCTCCGAGCAGTTCCCTCACCTTATCTGAGCGAAGCTCTATGTTGTCATGGTGGTCTTTATCCATCTTCATAACTGTCTTGTCTGTTCTCTTATCGGTTTCCATATCTGTATTCGTATCAGTTGCCTAATTCAAGCTGGTTCTTCACGAGATTGTAGTACGTGCCTTTTAGGGCAATTAGGGAGTCGTGGTTCCCGGTCTCGACGACACATCCGCCGTCAAGCACGATTATCCGGTCGGCATTCCTGACCGTGGAGAGACGGTGC
>NZ_SRYB01000058.1:0-9391 GCF_004793975.1 Lepagella muris | reverse complement strand
GTAATACGTCACAAAAAAAGAGACCATCTAACTTTTGATTGTTAGACAGTCTCTTTTTTTTGTTTTGTTTTTTGTTTTGTTTTGATGTATCATGATATAACATGTTATAACATGATACATCATGAGTTATCATGATTTTCATGGATTATCATGGGTTATCATGGGAGATCATGTTTTATCTATCCCTCCTTTATCAATGCCAGCAATTCATCGATTGCCTCTTCCGAGGGGATATTCTTCTTGACCAACGTCTTTCCCTTATAGAGACTCACTTTACCGGGTCCGGCTCCGACGTATCCGTAGTCGGCATCAGCCATCTCGCCCGGACCGTTGACTATGCAGCCCATGACCCCTATCTTCAAGCCTTTCAGTCCTTCTGTAGCAGCTTTCACCTCTTTCAAGGTCTTCTGAAGGTCAAACAGTGTGCGTCCGCAGCTCGGACAAGCTATATACTCCGTCTTGCTCACCCTCAGACGCGCAGCCTGAAGCAGACCCAACGCCACAGAGTTGATCTCATCCGCACTGAACGCCGGAGCATCTATCGAGATGCCTGCCCCATACCCGCCTAAAAGGAGTGGACCGAAATCGGCACCAGCCTTTATTTGAAGATCCTCTATATCCGTGTCGGGATAATCCAGATGGATGAATATGGGATTCTTGCCGCCAAGAGCCACAAAACGGTCAATCCACGACGCTATCTCTCCGGGACGGTTCAGATTGTGCGACTCCACCACCACCGGCACATCATCACCATATAATGAGGGCGTCTCTGAAGCATCCACCTTATGCCATGCGTCCGGTATTGCCGGGAAATCAATACCCGCCACCAACGGATAATGCACATCTTCAAATCCCGGCACGGCTACAGCATGCTCTCGTGTCGCGCCCGTAACCACCATATCCGGCTCAACCACTGGGGCTTGATTCTCCCGCTTGCAGATGTAGTCGCGCAGCTTGCATGCCACCGGAATCTCATTCTCCGGATCCTCCGTCAGGGAGACTCGGATAGTATCGCCCAATCCCTCGGCGAGAAGGGTGCCTATACCCACCGCGCTCTTGATCCTGCCATCTTCTCCATCGCCTGCCTCCGTCACTCCGAGATGCAACGGAAACGCCATACCCTCCTCTCGCATCCTCTTGTCGAGCAGCCGGACGGTATCCACCATAACGACCACGTTTGATGCCTTTATCGATATCACTATATTGTCGAAATCCTCATCACGGCACACTCTCAGGAACTCCAGCACAGATTCCACCATGCCGGCAGGAGTGTCGCCGTAGCGACTCATTATCCTGTCGGAAAGCGAGCCATGGTTCACCCCAAGCCTAACCGCCGTGTTATGCTTCTTGCATATCTCCAGAAAAGGCACGAGAGTATCTCGTATCTTATTCACCTCAGTGGCATATTCCTCATCGGTAAACTCAAGTTTCTTGAAAGTACGTGCCGCATCTACAAAATTACCGGGATTGATACGCACCTTCTCACACGTCTCCGCCGCCTTGAATGCGGCATTAGGATTGAAATGCACGTCAGCCACCAAAGGCACGTCGCAACCGGCGGCATCAAGTCCCTTACGTATCGCCGACATATTCTCAGCCTCGCGCACCCCCTGGGTGGTCAGGCGGACTATCTCCCCACCTGCCTCGGCTATCCTCAGAGCCTGAGCCACGCTCCCCTCCGTGTCAAGAGTAGACGTGTTGGTCATTGACTGTATGCGGATAGGGTTACTCCCCCCGATCTCTACCTTCCCGGCTTTTGCCACACTGCTTTTCCGGCGGCTATAATTATATCTGCTCATATCTAATTTATGAAATCATCGTCAAGAAATCATCGTCAAGAAATCATCGTCAAAAGGAATACACATCCGAATCCCACGGCATATCCCGCCAGCACCTGCCATACGGTGTGGCGTCCGAGCCATACGCGTGCCGACCCGAGAAGCCCGGCAAGGAGTATCGATGTTATCAGCCAGAAGAAAAGCTCAGGTTCGGGCGAACCGTCCTTAGCTATCCTTATGAGCAACGCCACCACGCCCGCAACTCCGGCAGCGTGTGCCGATATCTTCCATCTGAAATTTATCAGCATATTGATAAGACCGCCCAGAGCACCACCGGCAAAGAACAATGACAGCCACAGCGGCGCACCCTTCGCCCACATCAGCCATGACGTGCCGACAAGTGCCACGATAGATATGATGTAGGGTATCAGACGCTCCTTACGCCCGTTGAGTCCGAGGTCGTCCACGAGCCCCATCCTCTTCAGCAAGACCACGAGAATCATCGGTATCACCACGTTTATTCCCGTTGCAATCAGCGTGAAGGTTATCCTCATCCCTATCGGGGCGACATCAAGGATCGAAAGCCCGAATGCAAGGATAAGCCCGTAGACAGGCATCAGCAGCGGCACCAATATCCACGACAGCAGATTAGAGCATACGGTGATGAATCTCTCTCCCGACGACTCCGGATCATCCTTACTGCGGTTCTTCTTTTCCGATTCTCTTTCGGGAGCATCATGCCTCGGCAGAGGCTCTCTCTCCGGCGGCTCCGGATTATTCTGTGATGAGCCAAACAGACCACCTTCCCTTCGGTTAAGGCTATACCCGTCGTTCCCCCCATCGGGAGAAGGCACTTCCGGATAATATGACGACGTATCTATAGGCATTGTATTAGTAATTTAAGTTTCGCAAGTTTTCCAACTTGCTTCACTTAAATGGTTTAAGGTTTAATGTTTATGGTTTATGATCATTAAATTTTGTATAATGAAAAGATTCTTGGATTTTCGTGAATCTTAAACCTTAAACTATAAACTTTAAACCACTGAAGTGCAGCTTGCGAAACTTCAGTTGGTAATTGTTAACTATTTGGTATCTGACAAATGTTTATCCTTGGTATGATCCGCGCCACGCACTGCCGCAAGGAATTTAGCAGGCACAGGCAACTCAAAACGCATATCCTTCCTGGTGATGGGATGCGCAAAACGCAGTGTGCGCGCATGAAGACACAGACGGTGAAGACGGCTCTCCTTTGCCCCATACTTGCGGTCGCCCATGATGGGATGCCCCATCTCGGAGGCATGCACGCGGATCTGGTTCTTGCGTCCTGTGTCGAGCGAGAACTCCACCAGCGACAACCCGTTGGCACGCTTCAGCACCTTGTAGCGCGTCAATGCGAGTTTCCCTTCATCCTCCTCCTTCGTGGAATACACCACAAACTGAGAGTTCTCCGTAAGACGGCTCTTGACGAAGCCCTCATCATTCTTTACGTAGCCCTCAAGGAGCGCAACATAAAGACGGTCAAGCACCATATTGTTCCAGTTATGGCGCAATGCCTCCTGTGCCTCCTCTGTCTTTGCAAACATCATCAGTCCCGACGTGTCGCGGTCAAGACGATGCACCACGTAAAGCTTGTTCGTCGGATGTTGCGTCTTGATATAATCGCGTATTATATCGTAGGCTGTCTCCTCCTTGCGGTGGCTCTGCGTCCCTACCGACAGCAGACCATAGCCCTTATTGACGACTATGACATCTGAATCCTCATATACGAGTTGCAGACGAGGATGACGAAGCACTACAAAGGGTCGCGTCACGTTGACCTTGACCTCTCCACCCGGCTCCACCGGAGCATCGAAGGCAGTCGTCACAACGCCATCCGCCATGATATGTCCGTAGCGGAGCCACGTCTTCAGATCGTTGCGGCTCTTTCCCGACATTTTTTCACCTACAAAAGCAAGAAGAGGCTTCGCCTCGCCGCTTTCATTCACAAAAGAGATAATCCGGTCTTCCCGGAATGGTCTTGTATTCTTCATATTTATATAACAACATTATTTGCGTTATATGTATGCTATATGTCATTTTTTTAATCAAGTCTTTTTAATCACGCCGGGCAGCATCGCGGAGCAGATGATGTCCAAACCGGCAGTAAAGGCATTTGCGCCTGTCGCAATATTCCTTCTTCAGATGCAACAGACCCTGCGAACGCCATGCATTCTCAGCCTTGATGCCCGACATTCTCCATTGGCGCACTATCCCGTTGCTCTCTGCCGGAAGCTCCTCAAGCAATGCCACTCCCCTCTCCGCAATCCTCTCCTCTCCGCGCATGGAGCCATAGGCATAAAGCAACGGGGCGACTACGTTGATCATCAGCAATGTCACACTGGTGGCAGAGAGTGTGTCGGATACGGAACGCGCCGGAACGTCAAATGAGAAATGGTCATGCCAATACCCCTCCAGATGCCAGTCAAACAACGTAGCCGCAGTCTCGGCATCCCCCTTGACGCCTATTATCTTGGAGAACATGGAGAATCCCCCCTCACACGCCTTGGCGAGAAATGCCAGACGACGGTGTGGAAAATTCTGCGGACGTGTACGTGAATATTTCCATAAGCCGGCACGCATCGGACGTAACCCATATTTGCGCGCAAGAAAATAATATTCGCGACAGAGGAGCTGGTAATATTCATCAAATATATGAATCGAGCTGTCGAGCATGGCAGCCTGCCCGAAGAGCAAAGCCTGTAGCTGTAGCGGATTGTCAGAATGATGATGCAGGTATTTGAGAGGCAACGATCGCGCAAGCATCTCAAGCGGGTCGCCATTGAGTCCGAAACCGAGTGCACGGGCAAGTATCACAAAACAGGTCTGTTCCCAGTCATTCCCGGTGAATTTCAATATGTCTGCCACCCTCGACGCCTTTGCCTGAAGACGTTCCATGGAAAGGCTCTCGAGCCAGTCGGTCTGTTCCAGACGGGATATGCCTCCCAACGACGTGGCGCATTTCACCCCCTCGCATTCCGCTGAAAGATTGGCATAGCTTCGGAAGAAATCCTCCGGCATCGTGATTTCCACCTGCGGGATATACGTGCCGTCGCGCCGCTTTATACGGCAGTCGGATATGCCGACCACGTGGAGCATTACATCGTCATACGCCGGATTGTCGCTGTGACCGTGGCGGTTCCAATCTGATGCCCTGACATGGATCTCCACATTTCCCGCCCACATAACTCCATCGATCCTTATCTTGGAATTGAAGAAATCCGGACCGGCATCAGTGTTGAGGCAACCGGGATCGATCACCTCCACTTCCGAGCCTCCTGACGCGTGAAGCTTTTTGCCGAACATTCTCGACTTCCAAAGATATTGATAGAGTCTCTCCATTTGGGCTATTGGTTGGCATACGGATTGATTTTACCGAAACCACATGCAAAAATAGCTAAAATTCTGTATAAACGAAATCATAAATTACGTCTCATAACACTAAAAAATTGTTAATTGTAGCAAAAATAAGCATTTTCCTTTGAATATTTGCATAAATAAACTTATCTTTGTAACGTGTTTTTCATAGTATAATTAAGATTAAGGTTTCGGTCTGTTTCTTTGTGAAAAGAAACAGACCATTTCTTTTGGCGGAAACACATAAAAAAACGTCCGGAAAAATCCGGACGTTTTTTATGGTTGATCTAATATCATACGTTCTCCTCAGCCGGCATGAAATGCTGATAGGGATGAGAACATGCCGGGCATTTTACCGGCGGCTCTGTACCTTCAAAGATATAGCCGCACACCAGACACTGCCATTTTATCGGCTCATCACGTTTCCACACCTTGTCATTATCAATCTGCCACTTCATGAGGTCAAAACGCTCCTTATGATGGTTCTCGATCTTGGCAATCGAACGGAAAACACCGGCGATATCGGAGAATCCCTCCTCCTCTGCCACTTCAGCCGACTTGGTGTACTGCTCGACACCCTCCTTTTCCTCCTCTGCCGATGCGACGGCAAGGTTGGCTACTGTAGGCGAAAGGATGCCGGGATCCACGCTCACAGGATCGGTGACCACCGGTCCGTTGGTAAGATATTTCAGAAATATCTTGGCGTGATGAAGCTCATTTGCAGCAGTCTCCGTAAAGATATTTGCAAAATGAAAATATAATTCCTTCTGTGCTGTCTGGGCAAAGTATGTGTAGCGGGCGTATGCCGTTGTCTCTGCCACAAACGCATTCGCAAGATTTTTCTCTGTCTTAGTGCCTTTCAGGCTTTTTTTGTCTGCCATAGTTTTTATATTTCAAAGATTAAGATAAGTTCGCTATCCGGGATGCCCCTACAGATGCTCCGTAGGTTCACCCTTTATTTCTTTAACGCTTTTAACATAAAATGGTTTGCCGCTTTCCGTTTTTTTATCTAATTTAGTGGAATAATCATCCCCATCCGTATAATGACAGAGAAAATAACCGCAATCGTGATTGACATCACGCGTCATAACGACAAACTGAATATCGTCACCCTCTTCACCCGATCACGCGGGCGCATATCATTCCTCTCTCCTGCCGGAAGCGGAAAGATGGGGCGGCTCCGGCACTCGCGCCTGCAACCACTCGCCGCAATTGAGGCGGATATCAATTTCCGACAGACTGCCGAATTGCAGAGGCTCGGCACTTTCGCTCTATATACGGTGTGGAACAACCTGTACTTCGACCCGGTGAAACGCCTCGTCGCGCTCTTCATCTCCGAATTTCTCAACAAGCTGCTACGCGCCACCATGCCCGACGAGGCTCTTTGGGATTTCATCCTCAATTCCATATCGCTTCTCGACAACCTACCAGGGGGTATCGCCAATTTCCATATCGCATTCCTCTCATCGCTACTCCCATTTGCCGGGATACAGCCTGACCACACGAAATATCGAGAGGGCTACATGTTTGACATGCAATCAGGCACATTCTCACCCGACTGTCCGGTAGTGGCAAACCACGAACTGACGCTGCACGCCGACGCTGCGCGTATGGCAGCCACGTTATGCCGCATCAATTTCGCCAACATGCATGCGCTCAGACTATCCCGACATGACCGCCAGAGAGTGATACAGGGTCTCCTTACTTACTATTCAATCCATTTCCCCGGTGCCGGAAATCTAAAATCGCTCGAAATAATACGCGAGATCTTCGACTGACCCTTAAAAACGACCCATCGTTGTAATCTCTATATCCAGACCACAATATTTCTCTTTTTTCACATTACTATTAGTAATGACAATGAGATTGTTGCAGTGCAACTCCTTCGCAGATTCCACTAAGGCATCCAATTCGCGCTTACGCGTTTTCTCCGACGACATATCATAACATACCTGTATCAACTGCTCAACTTTTGTACCACGACGTGTCACAAAGTCAATCTCCCTGTCATTACGTGTGCGGTAATAGAACAAAGTATTACCCGGTTCGTATCCTCTGCGCAACAGTTCCACAAACACTTGGTTTTCCAATAGCCTACCAAGATTCTCACTAAGGCTGAAGGCTGTGCTTTGCACAAATCCATTATCCACTACATAGATTTTGTTTGGAGCTTTCTTCATCAATTTCAACTTATTGTTGAAACGGGGCAGATAAAAGAACAGATATGGCTCTGCGAGATAGTCGCAGAATTTCTTTGTCGTTGCCACACTTGATAATCCCAATTCCGAAGCGAGATCATTGACCGACATAGGATTGCAGAAGTTGGAAAGAAGGTAAGATGCCAGATTATACAAGTCGGACGTATTTCTTACCTTATGACGCCTTGCCACATCCTTGAGCAATATTGAGTCAAACAACGTTGATAAGTAATTCTTTGTTATTCCCCTCGCCTTTATGGTCTCAGGATATCCGCCATTTCGCATATAATCATCTGCCAACGCCATAGCTTTTGCATCCTGTTCCTCTCTAAGATGCCGGATATCCATATCATTCCAGCGCATCATTTCGTCAAGGCTAAATGGGAGCATCTCTATTTGAAGATACCGACCTGTAAGGACTGTTGCCATCTCGCTACTGAGCATCTTGGCATTGCTACCGGTTATAATCAGATTTTTACCTCTACGGAATAATTTCCCTACAAACAAATCCCAATCAGGCAGATTCTGGATCTCATCAAACAATAGATATTCATACCCCGGATAAACCTCATCAAGCATAGCCATCACCAAATCCTCATTCCAATTATCAAGCAACTGGCTATCATCAAAATTAAGGTAAGCAAAATTTTTGTCTTTCAGCATCAGCAGCGAAAACACTGATTTACCTACGCGGCGTGGTCCGGTGATAAGTTTTATAAGCGGACTGGCAAGAAGCATATCAATATCATATCTTGTATGCCGTTGCTGATATTGTCGAGACATCAACTCATCGCGCTCCACCTTCTGGTTAAATATTATATTTCTCATTGGCTATATATTATAGTGCAAATATAGCTCTTTTTATTCAATAAATACACTGTATTGAACAAAATCAGCATTTTTTATTCAATACAGTGTATTTATTGAACAAAAAAAACGGGCATTTAAACCTGATTTTTCATTGAGTAGTTGTCTAAACTTCATTAAGTCGTCAGGCAATTTCATATACAGCTTCTCTACATCTTACTTTGAAGGTTTAGATATAAAAAACAAGATGTTGGCAAAAAAATTTCCAAAAAAGAAGAACTGGCAATTTGACAACATTATTTATGCAGATTTTATAAAATATTCAGACTCTCCCGACCCTCTCCCAAATCAACCGATACGAATGATATCAAATTGCCATTTCTGCATATATACCACACCCCTCTCCAACCGCTCTAACAATCGTTATATTAATCAGTTAAAGAAATTTTTCTGCCAAAATATTTGTATTTCAACGAAATCTGTATTAACTTTGCATCGTGTTTTTCATGGTATTAGATTTAAGGTTAGAGGATTAGTTGTCGAGAGACAATTAATCTTTTTTTATCTCCCTACCACTCCCCAATCCCAAATCATCCACACGGAAATAAAATCCCCGTCTCTTGGTGGTCTTTGCGGTTAAATTCACCACCGAGACCACAAAGGACTCGGAGCTATTGATATGCACGAAGGAATAAAAGAAAATAAAGAAATATTTTTATTATAAAATTGAATAATAATCTTTTAATTTAAAAATTTCTTTTATTTCTTTGAATTCTTCGTGCTAATCCCTTCATGTGATTATCCGATGAAATGACGGAGTATAGATTCCCCGTTGGAGTATGGGTAGGGCAACAGGCATACGGCTACCACCAATCCGATGAACACTATTGCAATGATGGCTGTGCCCCACCTCACCAGTGAGGGCGGTATCTCTCCGAGCAGTTCCCTCACCTTCTCCGAGCGAAGCTCTATGTTGTCATGGCTGTCCTTATCCCTCGTCACAACCGTCTTGTCTCTACTCTTCTCAGTTGCCATATCTTTCTTATTATAGGTATCTGTATTCATATCAGTTGCCTAATTCAAGCTGGTTCTTCACAAGATTGTAGTATGTGCCTTTTAGGGCAATTAGGGAAGCGTGGTTTCCGGTCTCGACGACACGCCCGCCGTCAAGCACGATTATCCGGTCGGCATTCCTGACCGTGGAGAGACGGTGCG
>NZ_SRYB01000057.1:0-9404 GCF_004793975.1 Lepagella muris | reverse complement strand
TGAGAGCACCAAGGGCACAGAGATTTTCTAACATTCTCCGTGATCTTGGTACTCTCAGTGGTCGTTGAAAAAATTTTCTGACGGGCATGAAACTTTTTAAACAATCTTACGACTAAAATTATGAAGTCATCTAAACTTCATTGAAACGACAAAAAACAGGCAGTGTCTCTGCCGTCAAATCAGATATAGATATGAAGACAATAAGGTTCTACCGTATAATGCAGTACGTTTTTGCTGCAATCGCAATCATCGCTTTCATCAGATCTTGTTTTGATGCTTTCAATTCAATAGCTCCGATGTCATGCGTGGCTACTGCATCTGCCGCTTCTGTCATCTTCGGACGACGTGCCCGTCAATTATCCGAAAGATAGGATAATTACGGTCATTTGAATAGCTCGCAGAAGCCCAGTTTGTTGAACTGATAATACATCTCGATGCGTTCCGGCGTGTCGTTTTCAAGCAGAGTCAGCAATTCCTTGGCAAATTCAAGTGTTGCCGAGCCGTTGGCTGTCACAATATTCCCGTCTGACACTGCCTGGGCATTCACGTACCCCTCCGCATTGGTATAATCCTCCCTTCCCCAATGCTTCAACTGGTCAAGACCATTTCCGGTATGCCTTATGCCGTTCAGGAAACCGCATCTTGCCATGAACGATGCAGCATTGCAGATGGCTCCCACAATCTTACCGTTGCCAATGGCATGGCGGATAATAGGCACCACCTTTTCCGCTACCGGCGTCATCCATCCGAAACCTCCGATCAGCACCAATGCGGCATAATCCTCCGGCATCGTGTCAAACGAATAGTCGGGCAACGTGCGAAACCCACCTATCGACTTCACCAGCTCCATCGTCGGGGCAACCACCTTATTAACATACTTAGGATTCTCCTTCATGGCAAAATCATCAGAAGCGATCGCCTGAGAAAGATACACTGCCTCATGCGCTGCATAATCCGGCAACAATACGTAAAGAATTTCGTTTTTCATAACAGTCTGTTGAATTATTCAAGCTTATTTATTTTCTGTTGGATTTATTTCTCTGTCGGTGCCCACTCGATATAAATCTCGCTCACCTTTCCATCCTGCGTCTGTATCCGGAATTTGCCTACATGGTAGGAGCCATCCACATCCTTAGTGACAAGCGTATCCCCTTCCGGTTTAAGCAAATCAGCTTCCGGCATCCCGATATAGACCGGTCCGTTACCAGTGGTAGCCTTCAACTTCGACTCCCCTTGAACGGCTATGAGATTGACCTTACCATCAAAATCAGTATCCTGTGCCTGAAAAGTCTCGACATTATTCAAAGTGAAGCTATAGCCTACGAAGTCCTTACCCTCATACTTCTCAACATGATCACATAGTCCGGCTACCGAATCCGGTATCTCAGCGACATCCATTCCGAGCGTCACATCCCCTATTCCCTTCTCCGTAAGATTCCAGGTAGTGGCTACAGCAGGGGTTTCCACTTCAATTTCAACAGAATCGGCATCTTTGACAGAACCATTTCCATTGCCGCCACAAGAGAGCATACCCATCACAGCGACAGAATAAAGGATTAATGATATCTTTTTCATCGTCTATAATTAAAATATGGTTGAATTAAAATATGGTTGATAGTATTCTACAAAATATAAATGCAAAAGTACTAAAAAAAATTACATCATGCACATACATCAAGCACATCAGTCCTTAACATCATGCACATAAATTATATTGTGCTTGATGTTTCAAACATAATGTGCTTGATGTTTCAAACATAATGTGCTTGATGTTTCAAACATGATGTATATAAGGTGGTAAAAAAGAGGACGGGTATTGCCAACCGTCCTCTTTTGAATATATTTTGTTTTCACGTAATTATTATTGCATTATGGTCAAAATCAACAACTCAGTTTGATTCCATCAACCATAGCAGCAACACATTCGTCAATTTTGTCTCTCTCATCATGTATTTGGAGATACATGGGCTTTTCTCTTTCTACTGAGATGCCGGATCCAAATGTAGTATCCTGTAAGTGGCAGAGAAGCCCCAAGCAAAGAACCGATCAACCATAATATCCTGGTAAGAATCCCACCAAAGCTTCCGGTGTGAACAGCATAAATCCAACCGCGTAGTTTATCTGCTTCATTCGAGTCTTCATATTTCGTCGTTGGCGTGATTTCACCTGTACGATGATTAAACTCGTAGCGGTCTGCCGCTCTTCCATTGCCGGAAGAAGCGATTGTCACGGATGCCGTTTCCGATCCTACAGTAATTTTCGGAGCCTGTGGATTTTGTGCCTTAAGTTGATTATAAACCTGCTGCCATCTGCCAAATTCCGAATGTCGGCGCCCTTCACCTCTTCCACGCATGGATTGATTCTCGTCATGAGCATCTTTATCAAGTCTGTTGCCATGACGATCTTTTCCTCCAGGCCTTCCATCCTGCCGATTAGTGCGCTCTTTGTCAGCCCTGCCGTTTGCAGGAGCCTGGACAATGGAGCGAGGCTGATGCTCAACGCCACATACTGCATAGAAGGCAGAACGATACCAACCGAAAGAGTATGTCAGTCCAGTCAATGCCATTGCAAGCACAAATATCAACGCATACATTCCTCCTGCCACATGAAGACTTTTCCAAAAGCCTTTCCATCCATTGTTAAACGATATTTTGAGACTGTTTTTAAGGCTTTTACGTGCGCGGGGCCACCATATCACAATGCCCGAAATAAGAGCGATCACAAAAATAATGGTAGATATGCCTACAAGCAATTTGCCAACTTTCACACCTTCCCCATGCGGATTGGCACTGTCAAGCAGCCATCGGTGAAGCCTGAACATTGAGGTAAAGAAACCAAGTCGTTCATACTTACCGGTAATTTCACCGGAATACTGGTCAACAAACACCGAAGCACGCCGAGGTTTTGACAGATTGACCTGATAAGTCAGTGATTTGTCGTTGAAAACCGTGACTCCGGTTATTGAGACACTGTCTGGCAATGTCTTTTTTACCGCTTCCATCAGTTGTTCCATTGGAAGCGGCTTATCCTTGACCTCCGCGACATTGTAGACGTCACTCCGGACAGCCTTAGTGATCTCCGGCTCAAAAATCAGCATTGCACCGGAAAAACATATCAAAGTTATGATTATACCGAATGGCACTGACAGCCAAAGATGTATTTTTCTGAAAAACTTAATCATCGTGGTTTATTTTACTGGTGTGAGGTACCCGAATCCGTCAATGCTCGTAGCTTCGATTGTCACGCCTTTGACAGCCTGCGCTGTGGTTGTGTTTATAGCATAGATTGCAGGATACTGATTCTCCACATTCACAGGAATATAGACCTTCCCATCACGAGAGTAAACAGCCTTACCGAATGATGTGACATTGTCAGGAAGACCAGTAACGTAAGTGAGTTTCTTTGATGCGGCATCAAAGATAGCCAATTCAATTGCAGCCGGATTCTTTTGAGTAAGCGGACGGTCATACATAATCATCAGGAAGCAATTACCGCCGGCGGGCCAACAACGCATGAATGAACGGTCGCCATCCTTGCTTTGTGCCTCAATGTTGCAATAATAGTCATCAAACTGCTTGCTTCCGGCAGGGATGCGACACACACCGGCAGGAAGAGTCGTTTTCTGCAACGGGTCAGTCATAGTCTTTGCATAACTGGATGAGAAAACATACACATCGCCGTTCTCAGCTGCCCAAATAGTCTGGTAATACTGTGATTTGAATCTGCCGCAAGGACTGCTGATTCTGTCAGTTTTGACAAGAGTAGGATTAAGCATATTCTCATTGTCATAGATAGCCACCCAGCATTCGTCAGGATATTGGGTTCCGGTAAGCTCCCCTGCCTTGTAGGAGCCACTGTTAGAGCCACCCGATTCCGTGTGGACAAGGTGCTCGTATCCGGGACGGATCCATTTTCCATTATCGGCAGCAGATCCGTATTGACTCAGACCCATAGGGACTGCCCCGCAGAAGATTCTCGAACCGCTCTGCTCTGCACCGGCAAGAGTCACATATTCTCCATTGCCGAGGAAGTTTTCCATTGAGTAAGCTCCGGTAGAGGTATCGTTCCCTCGCGATGTTTCATCCACCACGTTTAGATAGGTGATGAGAAGTGTCTTGGGAAGATAACCGTGACTGTCGGCAAGAGACTGAGGACCATCGCCGGTTGACATAGTTATGATGTCATCATTATAAGCTCCGTATGATGAAAAACGGCTTATGCGATACTCAATGCTGCGGGCTTCCATCTCTCCATTGTTTCCGAGTATGTAGCTGCGTGTAGTGCCGGCATTACCCTGATTGTACTGAAGTGCATACAGGTAGTTCTTATGGAACACCCATTGTGTGGCTCCATCGTTAAGAAGTCCGTTGTTTACAGTAGACAGATTGCCTTCATCAAGAGATTCACCTGTAAGCAGCACTTTAGACGACGCGTTGGAGCCTTCTACAGTTGTAGCGAAAACGAATTTCCCGTTCTTGCTCTCTTCTCCTCCGGGTGTAGGATCATTGCTGTCGGAGCAGCCACACAACATTGCAGCCGGTAAAACAGCAGCGGCTGCAATGAATTTTGATAATGTCTTGGATTTCATATTTATCTATGTTTTTAGTTTATTAGTTTCCGAAATAAATCCTCACCTTGCCATAAAAAGCCCTTCCTGCCTTTTGCAGACTGAAATTATCGTATAGCCGGGCATTTGTGAAGTTTCGACACTCAAATGAGAAATTATAGCGTCCTTTGCGGATTGCGTATGTTATTGTGAGATTATGTGCGAATTGGTCAGGAACCATATAATCTGAATTATTTGAACCTATGTTGGCTGTATAATAGCAGAAACTATGCGTATATTGATTATCGTATGTCACCGTAAGCACATTGCTTTCTCGCCCCAATCCATGCCAATAGAAATTAGCATCGGAATCAGCGAACATGTATGGAAGGTTAGGCATACGTTCTTTATAGGCAACGTTCGGAACCGTGCTGCCTTGAGCAGTAGGCATATTATCACGGACATTCATTTGAGTGAAGTTCCCTCCCAGACTGAACCATTTGGAAAAACCATACCTGACAGAGACATTAAATCCCTTTGTGGCAACCTTTCCATAATTTATATAAGTGGCGGCTGATTTTCCTCCACTGAGAGCAAGTATGTTGCGCTGTATGTAATCACGCGTATCACGGTATATGAATCCGGCTTCGGCATAAATGGTATTATTGCCGAAAACAGCGTTATAGCTCAGATTCAAGTTCAGGTTGTGGCTTGATTCCGGTTTCAGTGTCATATCGCCCATCTCAAGATCCTCATCGCCAAACATCTCCTCAATCGTGGGCAGACGATAGGCTTTTTCGTAGGAGGCTTTCATCTGAAAACCCCAGGGAATAAACCAAGTTCCGGCTGCACCATACCCAAAATTATCTATTGAATGGGATGTAAGTTGGTAGACATCCTGCGATGCTGTTGTGGCAATCGGACCTGAGACATACTGGTGGTAATACTTGCCAAACGCCGTCAGATTGAATTTTGCATTTGGTGTATATCGATAGGATAAACCAACGATATTTTTGCTCGTCACTTTAGAAAACTCATCCTTCTGAGGCACATCAGTAAGCAAATTTTCGTTGATTCTATTGAACGTGTTGAATACATTATTGACAGTAATAACGTGTGGACTGCCAAGCCTATAGTTCACAGTAGCAGATGCTGACCAGTTATTATTTATTGCGCATGAATTTTGCAAGAACTGTTCGCCCGGAGCATTAAGCGGCGCGGTTTCCCCAACCCAATTATATTTCACCGAAGCGGTGTCGACATTTGTGGTCCTGTTGCGATTGTAATTCGCATTTATCGTCATATCAAGACCCTTTACAAGAAGATTTCTTTTTGAATACTCAAGCGACGGCATCAATGAATATCCATGTCGGTGTTTCTGGCCATATACAATCTCTTGTCTGACTCCGGTCTGGATATCCTTATACATGTGGGAATAAGTGAAACCAACCATGAGTCTGTCTGCCCAGCTTTTATTCACAAAGCCGACTTTACCGACAACCGCCTCATTATGATAGGTATCGTTGAAGCGTTTTACATGCTCTTTCTTCTTTCTGTTGATAGAACCGGTAACAAAATCCTCAACAGGAGTATCCACCCAATAATCATTGTCTGAATAATTCTGGAAGACGTTTATATCATACTTGAAACCATTGCGCAATGTCTGCCCGAAATTCACATCTGACTTATGAGTATTGAACGAGCCAAAAGAGTAGGATGCATCGACAAACCATTTTCGCTGACGTCGTGGAGTGACTATGTTGATTACTCCTCCTATGGCATCTGCGCCAAATCCGACAGGCACCACACCACGGTAAATTTCAATGCGCTCTGCGAAATTCACGGGTATATTATTCAATCCGAAAGAGCTCCCGACCCCTTCCTGCGGCACTCCGTCAATAAACACCTTGACATGCTTCCCGCTGAATCCATCCATTGTCACTGCCATCTCTGAGCCAACTCCCCCACTCTCGCGTATCTTCATGCCGGGAGCTTTGTTAAGAGCCTCGCTGAGCGTTTTTGTCGTGTTTACCAATTCCTGGGTATTGACTGCGGTGGCATTAAAAGCCGAATTTTTAACCTTGCTCAACGGATTACTTACCACTATGACTTCTGCAAGTTGTGAGGAAGGATTGAGTTTTACATTCAGTTTTTTACGGTCGCCAGATACGATGTTGACCTTGACCTCTTTCTTTTCAAACCCAACCGAAGAGAACACTATGGTATATTCCCCTTGCGGTGCATGTAGATGGTAAAGTCCTTTCTCGTTGGTAGAGCATGATATCTTTGTGCCTTTCAAAAAAACTGTTGCATAATCTATAGGCTCCCCGTCCAAGGAAAGCACCTTGCCTGAAACCATCCCGTCGCCATATTTCGCATAAGAGTAAGCAACGTTCAAGGTTATCAACATTAAGCATAATAAATACTTTTTCAGAGTCGTCATTATTGTCGTTAATTTTTTGCAAAGTTCGGAAGTTTAATCCTTTTAAGAAATACCTAAAACTTAGTATTGTTTTTTAGACACAATTAACAATCAGCCCCTTACATCCAATCTAATCCTATAAAAAATTGGCAAACGGCATGCTTTCATGGGTGAATGTGAATTTAACATTTCACTATAAAACCGATTATACTCAATAATGGTGATTATTTATGGTATGGAAAAACTGCCAACGCGGTCATTTTTTTACGAAATGGAGACTTGATAAATTTATGGAAATATTTAATTTTGCAAATTAAAACTTCTCATTTGGAATGAAAAATATATCATTATACATAGATTTAGTATTCTGTATCATCGTCTTACCACTTATGGCTCTGATATTCCCGGTAGAACGATGGTTTCATAATTTCCAATGGTATGTCATTGCCGTCGGTACATGGCTGCTGTTTTTATATGTATTGAACCGTATTGTAACCGTACCTCTTATCTTTAAGAAAACTCGCGAAAGAGTAATCGGGGTTATGATATTTCTTATTTCCATTTCAATTACATATTGGTTTGCCACAATACAGCTATATGTGCCAAAAGAGGGGACTAACCCATTTGATTACGGTATAGTGCGTATTTTGCCATCAATTCAGCCTTATCAACAAGCCGTGTGGTCTCTGTTTGTCATAGTTGAGACTTTTAGTTTTGCAGTGGGATTGTTGACCCAAGCCAATATGCAGAAAGCCAAACGCAGGGCTGTAGAAGCAGAAAGGGATAAGGCGGAGATTGAGTTATACAAGGCTCAGATAAAGCCTCATTTTATGTTCAACACACTTAATTCTTTATATGGATTGTTTCTGACACAAGATGAAAAGGCATTGGTGGCTTTAGAGGAATACATATCTATGTTAAGATACATACACGTATCCTCTCACCGTGATTTCGCACCTATTTCAGACGAAGTGGATTACATCCGACAATATATTGGTCTTCAATCCCTTCGCCTTAATGAAATGACAACAGTCCATACAGATATTGAAGTTGAGAATTACAGATTACAAGTGCCGCCTATGTTGCTTGTCACTTTTGTGGAAAACTGTTTCAAACACGGTGTTTCTCCAATTGAAGAAAGCAAGATTATCATTAGATTGATTGAAAAAGATGGCTTGCTTACTTTTTCCACTGAGAATCGCATTTTTCCGGTGAAACGAATCGGTGAGCACATGGGTATTGAAAATTGCAAGAAGCGGCTTAATCTTCTTTATTCCGAACGCCATTCACTCAACATTGAGAATGATGGAGATTATTTCTATGTAAAACTTAGCATTAAATTATAAGTATGATCAGATGTGTTGCAATTGATGACGAACCGATTGCCATTAGTATTCTTCAAGAACATTGCAAAAGGTATGGAGAGATTGAATTGAAAAGTTTCACATCCCCCATTCTTGGCATGGCATATATTCAGGAGACACACCCCGATATCGTTTTTCTTGACATTGAGATGAATTCTCATAACGGGTTGGTTATGGCAAAAGATTTGCCTGATGATATATGCCTGATATTCACCACTGCTTATGCCAATTATGCTCTTGATGGTTTCAATGTGGATGCGGTTGACTTCCTTCATAAGCCAATTTTCTATCCGCGATTCGAGAAGGCGATTGGGAAGGCAAAAAAATATTTGCAACTAAGCAACGTAAGTCCGCAGAAATCCATATCCCTTAAAGTGGGACACAAAAACATAGTGGTTGCCCTTACTGACATCATTTTGATAGAAGCTATGGACAATTATGTCAAGATATACAGAAAAGATTTGCCGACTGTAGTATCACAGATTACAATGAAGGATCTTGAATCCAAACTACCATCGGATACTTTCGTAAGGATACATAGATCTTTCATTGTGTCAACCCAATATATCGAGAAATTCTCCAACCGCACCATTTATCTCAACTATTATAAGCATCCGGTGCCTGTAGGACGAAAATATATCACGATCTACAACGACATATACCATCGCTTTGAATAAGACAAGTAATCTCTAATGCTTATTCATCTTTACAGAACGGGGCAGACTGACCTCTCCTGCTATTATGGCAAATGCCTGTGCTATATAAAGAATCCAATAGACCGAAGTGCCGACAATCAAGCAAACGTCAAGGAAGGTTATTATCAATACAATCAATATTGCTATAATGGCCGCATATCTACTATTTAATGGCTAAAGATGCTTCTACTTTTAAGAAGGACTATTGATATTGTCTAACCCTGTCTTCGTGCAGGATTCCGGAGGTATCAGAATTATTGCAATATTAATCCCCAACCGGTAAATAATAAAATGAGATATTTTGATGGAGATAATTCAAAATTTGAAGTTGTCTAAACTTATTTTGAGATGTTAAAAATTCGGTAAAATAAATAAAA
>NZ_SRYB01000056.1:0-12276 GCF_004793975.1 Lepagella muris | reverse complement strand
TACAACCGCTGTTGGACTATTTAGGCGTTTAGGGTGACGCAATGACGAAGTCAGGAGTCATGGTTCATATAATAGCGGTATGCATTCTGCTCGCCAAGACCGTTTGATACGATATCAATCCAGTCGAACGATGTCTTATTGTCGACGGAAGCCCCGTATACATAAGATACCACGGAATTCTCTTTCTCAGGCACAGACAATCTCACATTCTCTTCCGGAGAGAATGCATATTCGAGAGCCTCGTTACCGGAGTTGGAGATCTCAAGAGTCTTTGAAAGGGTGGCTCCGCTCTCTACAGTCTCTGTTATCTCGGAGAAAGAGAGGTCGGCTGCCGGACATCCGATCACGTTTCCGGCTATTCTGACGCTTGTGTCGCCGGCATCCGTAGTGATTGTCAATTTGTCGTCAAGCGCACATTCCTTTTCAGTCGGCACCTTCACGATAAGGTCAACAGATGCACCCGGCTTGATCTCAAACGGGAGAGTATTGGTGATTCCCAGAGAATTGTTGTCGAATGCAGCAGAAGTTACGGTCATCATCTTGTGTCCGGCATTCTTTATTGTCACAGGAATCATTACTTCGGAAGTGCGGAATACGTCGCCGAAATTGATGTCGGTGTTTTCAACGACAATCTCAGGCGACATACCTTTGTCACTGATGAATGCCTTAAACCTTACGGCAGATATTGCAGGTGCGGGGTCGTTTGTGACGATAGCGAGATTGTTGAATGTCTCGCCGGAATTCATGTCGTCGCTTACGCTGACAGTCGCTTTCACTTCGACAGATTCACCGGGGCTTACAAGACCGTATGCGGGTTCAAGCGAACGGACAAACTGTGCACGCGGAGACTCAAACATGACGGCTGTGCCGGAGTTGAAAAGAGTATAGCGTTTGCTATCCGGAGTCGGTTCGTTGATATCGTAACAGTCTGCCATGTCGACAGAGGTAAGTGTCATACAGTCTTCCAATTCCGGATCAGCGATGCCGCAATATAGTGTGCTGCCATTTTGGAAGAGATTGGCGGCGGTGTAATTGTCGTAGAATATCTCGATGTTGCCGTCGGGCGACATTGTGATATGGAATGATACGGGGGCGTAGTCAGTATCGTAGACGAGCGCGAGCACATCCTTGAAATTGATCACAAACTTGCCATCCTTCATGCCATATTCTACCTTTGAATCGGGCGACATCTGCAATTGACGTCCGTAGGCGAGTATCGCGCCGGTGCCTGCAAGTGCTGATGATTCTTCTGAAAGCGGGCTTCTCAGAGTCTCTTTGTTGGGAGCGAAAAGCACGCCGCCGAACGACGTGATATAGATCTTGTCGTAGCTCTTGCCATAGAACGGGAAGCTGAATCCGAGAGGTATGGCATTTGTCAGATAGGTGGCATCGTCAAACTTGGATGCTATGTCTGTCGGGTTGATAAGTTCCGGAGCCGCTTCGTATGCAAACTCGTTGAATCCCTCTAATGTAGAGCCGATGTTGTAGCCGAACTTGTGCAGTTTGGAGCCACCGTCTACAGACTCGGAGGAGAATTTCGGGAATACGTATTCCAGCGGGTACTTACCTTCATTCGAGATTTTGAACGTGAATTCTTTCGGATCGTCGCCAAGGGAGAGTGTATCAGCCTCAATTACCTGCGGAGTGACTGCAAGACGGGCAGGATCTGTGGCTACACCCTGGAGAAGGATCTTCACCTCATTGCCGTACTTGTCGGTGAAGGTGACTGTGCCACTGTGAGATCCGGCAGACTTGGGATTGAAAGTGAGATCCACCTTTGAAGTGGCACGTGCCGGGAATCCACCGTTGACTGAGTGCGGACCGGAGAAATTCTCAGAGCTTGAACTGATATTGTCCTCATATAGAGATGCACCATATTCTGAGCCTTGGAAAGAACCGTATCCTTTGTTGAACACTTCGATTGTGAGTGTCTTTGACTGTCCGGTCAGGATGCTTCCGAAGTCAACCACCTTAGGCACATCGACAGAGGGATTGTTGCCGCTCACGGATAATTGCACGGGCACTTTGGTGGTGCGGTTGCCGCTTTCGTTGGTCGTCAGGTTGAGGTTGAAGCTATAGTTACCGTTGACGATTTTACGTCCGTCGGCTTTGATTCCCACAGTCTGTGACTCACCCTTCTTGATTGTGCCTGATTCGGGCGTCAGCTCAAGCATCTCACTCCAGTCGGGATTGAGAGAGCGAGCACGTATCGCCCAGACAAATTCATTTGCGATTGACTCATAGTTGCTCCCTTTCAATGCGGAGGAGAGTTGAACCCATGTCTTACCCATGTCGTTACTCATGTAGCTATAGCCTGAAGCATCAGTTCTCTCCGTATGAGCCATTCCGAGAGGATACCCCTCTTGTCCGGCATCGAAATGAGCCACAACCCAGAATGATTCACCGGGAGCGAACCATATCTGTTCGTTGAGGGGGATGCCGTAGTTGTAGGTGAAGAACGGGTATTCCACTTCTTGCAGCAGGGATGCGCTTGAAATGCCCACGTTACCCTTATAGATCTCAATCTTGGGATTACTTCCGAAGATACCGTCAGTTGGTGCTTCAAACCAGAGGGAGGTCAGGTTGAATCCGTCGGGATATTTCTCCGGGTCAACTCTGAACCATTGCGCCATTGAGTTGGGGAGCGACTTGTCGGTCTCTCCGATCATAGCCCAAAGTAGCTCACTCCATGTCATCTCGCGCGGATAATCATCGGCAACGTATTCCGGTGCAGCGGCAACATCGCGTTGTCCGGCACTGAACGCTGATAATTTGCCATTGAAAGATGCGATCTTTCCGGGCAACGGACGTGCGGAATTGAGCTGGGCTGATACCGTGCGGTGAGATGCCTGCCATTTCAGAAGACCCTCAGCCTCATTTGAGATTGTGAACTCTCCGGAAGCTATGGGATTTGCAGCATCGGTGTTCAGAAATATCTCCTCGCCCGACACGCTGAGCTTCGGACCCTCATTCGTGGTGACGCTCTTCACCTCCGATAACTCGGATGCCTTACCCCAGCGGTTGACAGCCTGGATAGCCACATAATACGTGGTCATGTTGTCGAGGTTGCCGATTTCCGTAGTGTATGAATCTCCGGAATTGAGAAACTTCGTATCTACAACGAGACGGGACAGTTTCGAGAGGTCGTCAGAAGCTGTGAACGGCTCCTTGGAGTAGTATATTAGATGGTTGTTGACATTATTGTCTGACGACGCCGGAATAGTCCATGAGATCGTAAAATAATCCTGGTCAGCAATAAGTTCGAAATCAGCCACAGCTTCGGGTTTGCCGCTTTCATCCATCATGAGGGCTTTCCCCGCATCAATGTATCCTGAGCCATAAAGACCCTCATATTGTCTGTTGTTGCCATATCCGTAGAAATCATTCACGGAAGTGAGCAACTATGTACGGAGGGTCTCATTGAGGAATGTTGGTGATCCGTAGCGGGAAAGGACAAGAGCAGCCACGCCAGAAACGTGAGGAGTAGCCATTGAAGTACCCTCGTTGTATCCGTACTCATTCCCCGGCAGGGTGGAAAGCACGCCTTGAGCCTCACCATAGTCAAGGAGTCCGCCCGGCGCGATAATATCAGTCCATTCCCCATAATTTGAATAGCTTGCAGGGGTAAGTTCGGAGGTCATTGACGTCACAGCCACTACCTTATCGTATGCGGCAGGATAGTAGTTGCCCGTCTTGCCTTCGTTTCCGGTGGCGAATATGCAGAGACCGCCGTTCATCTTGTCGGAACGAGCCTCTGCCGTGAAATAATCGATAGCATCGAGCACAGCCTGCTCTTTATACTCCGGTGCATTCCAGCCCCATGAGCACTGGGCTATTGTGGCACCCTTCTCGGCAGCGTAGATTATTGCAGCCGCGAAGTCGCCTTCGGCAGTGCCGGAGCGAGAGTCAAATACCTGGCAGGAGATTATCCTGATGCCGGAGCCGGGAGTGCCATCGCCACCAGCCACACCGCCTACACCGATACCGTTGTTGTTGACAGCGGCTACCGTGCCAGCCACGTGTGTGCCGTGGCTGTGGGGATAAATTTTTGGCTCATTCGTACAGAAGTTCCAACCGTAGATGTCGTCAACATATCCGTTGCCGTCATCATCGACACCCTCTTTGCCGTTTAATTCGGCAGTGTTGACATACATGTTTGCGGCAAGGTCTTCGTGAGTGTAGTCCACACCACCGTCGATGATTGCCACAAGTACGTCAGGATTACCCGTAGCCGATTTCCAAGCACTGAACAGGTTGATGTCGGCACCCGCCACACTGTAGGGTATTGTGCCGAAGTTCTGATAATGCCATTGCTGGGAAAGCAACGGATCGTTGAAAGGCATTGCATCGGCACGCGTGGGAATCTTGCTCTTGTCAATCTTCCTGAAGCCTCCGTCGCCCTCTTTCAACGACATTGGCGTTATCACTTCGGAAGATTCCACACCTGCTGTGGTGGCAAACACCTTGCGAGCCTCATCCGGGGAAACAGACTCATCAAAAGTCACTACATACCAGCGGTCAAGCCCATATTTAGCCCTTTGCCGCGCAAATTTCGGCGAGTAGGGCAACATCGGGCGAATGCCGGTAGCTTTCACGTTGCGGGATGCCCGGTCAAGGGGTTGCACTCCGGTGGTCACCATGCCGTTGGTGCGCATTATAGGGGCAGTTCCCACCTGTAATGCCACTTCAGGCTGCAGTTTCACACGGATTACCCCCTTCTTTGGAGAGCAGTCTTCCGCTTTAGCTTCCTGAACCACGTTGCCTGCAAACAATGCGAGAGCAAACACGGCCCAAACGAAAAATTTCTGCATAAGCTGTTGTTATTAAATTAATAAAATATAAATAGGTTGTAGCTTTTTCGATAATTATACAGCTTCCCAATTGAAGATTATACAACTTCTTTCCCGAAAAGAATTTGTCGTGATATTATCTGAAAGAATTTCTTAAGACATATTTCGCAAATTACTTTTAAACGGTTGCTGAAAGGTTAGTATATGATGAAAATTGTTACAAAGTTACAAATTTTTATTGAAAAAATATACAAAATAACTTAAAATGAACAATACTGTTACATGATGCACATCATGCTAATACATCATGCACATATATCAAGATACATCAAGCACATCAAGTTATGACATTATGCACAAAATAATTTATGTGCATGATGTTATTTCATGATGTGCATGATGTATCATGATGTATTTATTATTAACTTTGCTTATTGAAACAGTATTTGACAACATTAATGTCAATCAGATGGCATGCGTCCTCTTCATCTGTTTCTTAAAAAAGATTCTATAAATACTTATTCATCATGATTAAAAGGATTATATTAGCTTCGGCTATGATGGCTGTCGGTATTGTGGCGATGGCACAGCAGGCACTCTGGGGAATACCGCAGTTGAAATCTCCGGAGGTCAATGCCGACAATACGGTGACGTTCCGATTGCTTGCTCCGGATGCTAAGGAGGTAAAGGTGACGGGAGACTTCCTTCCGACAGAGAAGGTACGTACAGATGTCGGTGAATTTGATATGCCCGGATCTGCCACGCTTACAAAAGGGGAGAACGGTATGTGGGAATTTACCACGACTTCGCCTCTTTCTCCGGAACTCTACGGCTATTCGTTCATAGTTGACGGTTTCAGGACGGTTGATCCGGGAAATGTGTTTGTCATACGTGACATATCGACCCTTACTAATGTCTTTCTCATAGAGGGAGATCAGGCAGATCTGTATAAAGTGGCAGACGTGCCGCATGGCACTGTCAGCAAGGTATGGTATGACAGTCCGCAACTTGGGATGAAGAGGCGTCTGACTGTCTACACACCGGCGGGATATGAGACCTCCGGCAAGCGATACCCGGTGCTATATCTCCTTCATGGTATGGGTGGGGATGAGAATGCATGGTCGGAACTCGGACGTGCCACACAGATACTTGACAATCTGATAGCTGCAGGTAAGGCAGAGCCGATGATAGTGGTTATGCCGAATGGTAATGCCGCGATGGAGGCGGCTCCCGGCGAATCATCACTCGGTTTCACGCAGCCTACTCCAAATCTTCCGAAAACGATGGATGGGTCATACGAATCCTCTTTCCCGGAGATTGTAGATTTCATAGATTCCAATTATCGTACCAAGAGGGATAAAGGTTCGCGTGCTATTGCCGGATTGAGTATGGGAGGGTATCACTCGCTTCATATCTCTAAAGAGTATCCCGACATGTATGATTACGTAGGACTTTTCTCGGCTGCAATTTTCCCGAATAAAGGTGTTAAATCACCGATATACGATGATATGGAAGGTAAATTGGCAGTTCAGTTTGCCAAGTCACCGAAATTGTATTGGATAGCGATAGGGGATAAGGATTTCCTATATGAATCAAATAAGGAGTATCGCAAGTTGCTCGACAATAAAGGTTTCAAATACGTCTATCGTGAATCGCCGGATGGTCATATATGGAAAAATTGGCGCATCTACCTGTCGGAATTTCTCCCTCAGCTTTTCAAGTGACCGAGTTCTCCGTGGTGATATTCACCGCAGAGACCGCGGAGAACACGGAGGGCTATTTCTTCATGTGGGTTTTAATTATGTGGATAATCTGTTTCCTCAAAATCATACGGATCAGTATTTGTATGTATTACATTGTTGCCAGTCATGCTTGACACCCTCTTCATGAAGTCTCCCTTTATACGAAGGGAATATATTCTACATAGATAGTCTTTCCTTGAATTTAATTTTTCCGGATATAATTTATCATAGATAAAGATTCCAACCTGAGCAAGGTTTTCAGTTCTGATGCCTGTCACTTCGAATTTGTAATGACAGTTGGCATCGTGTGCCTCAATCACAAGTCCCAGAAGACCGAATAGTTTCCATGGACCCTCTTTAATAGGAATTTCAGGTGCAAACCATGCAGTCCATTCCCTACCATGAAATGAACAATGAGCCTCAATGCAATTCATACCATTAATTTCCCGCATTTCCTCACCAATTATCCAATTCGGGCATTCAGTATTTTCAATATAATAAAAGGCTTCATCTCCTACGGCTTGATATACCATAGTTTCCTGCTTGTTTATATTCCGAAAGAGATATTCGTGTTCATGACCTAAAACCGATGAGACAGGCAGGCCTTTTGTTAATGCGTCGATTACGACTTGTATTGCGAGTTCCCTGTTATAATAGTTCAAGGAGTCATTATTCATAGTCATTTTTGGGAAAAACATTGTCCCATGATCCCCTATTCTAAGAATCATGGGGGATGTTACCATATAATCATCCCTTGTCGTGTCACGATTCACTGTTTTTGAATAACAAATCTCGATAATGGCCTTTTCTGTTGGGCGTATTATCTCCGCTTTGAGATTACTCATCACAATCGATATGAAAATTATTAAAATCGTTGGTCTCATTAGAATAGTATTATGTAATTTCATTTCGTTTTATTGTGAGGATAGTCGGTTTCTTCGAAATCATATTGTTTTGTTACCATTTCATTCTTTTGGGGGGAGTCTTTCAATTGTATGCTGTATGCGGCACGTATCATTTCTCCAATGTCTTTGCTCATTGATTTCTTTCGCATCTGCAACCCTTTTACACGGTCTTTTATCACAAGTCGGTCATAGTTGTTGATATATTCCACCAATCCCGGAGATTTCGTGTCTATACCCTTTGCCTCATATATATAGTGCCTTTTTGAATCATACGCTTTCAGGATCAACCCCGGCAGTCCATATAATTTCCATGGTCCTTCTGGAATAGGGATGTCTGTGGTGAAAAATGCGATCCATTCCCTTCCCCTAAAAAACGTATGCGCCTGATAGCATTGAAAACCCAATATGCAATCGGTTTCATCAGTCATTGACCATACCGGTTTTTCAAGATTCTCATAAATGATCCAATTAGTCAAATCGAAACGTTGGTGTACCCATGTCTGATTAAGGTCATGACGTCTGACGACCACATCCTTTTCAAGATTTGAAAGCCTTTCTATTCTGTTATTATCTCTGAACGTTTCCAATGCATAGTCTTTATTTGCACACATGATGCTGTCTTCCAGACGTCGTTCTTCGGAGTAAAATACTGCGGCTTTCGTGCCGGCTTGTAGTGTGATATAATCTTTCCTTGTTCTGTCCGCCGGCTTCAAAGTGTCAAGAACCACCAGTCGCTCATATTTGACTTTTATCAAGGCAGTGTCGAGCGTGGTAGAACAAACATTTGATTGCCCATAGACAAGGCAATTAAAAAATAGGATGATAATTCCGTAGATTAATTTTTTCATTCAGGTAACAATTAGAATATTCAATAGCAGAATATGCTGTAAATATTTCGGATTTTAGATATAGTTCAATATGTTCTTTATTATAATCTTAGATAGAAAAATTTGCAACATATTCTGCTATTAAAATAGAATCGTGAAGAATAATCGGTTATGTTTTCTAACTTTAATTATTATTACTTGTTAGATTTTAGATTTTCGGGAGTTACCACAGCATGTAAACATCCGTTCTGTTCATAAACAGTTGCCCACTCATCCCAGAATTCAGGAGTCCAATTATGCCCATTTTCATTAGCTGTGTTTTGCATTGCGGCACACCAATTTGCAGGTATAACTTTTCCTCCCATGAGATTCATCAAACTTAGAATGTCAATCTTTTTCATATTTCTGAAAAATTAAAAAATATTATACACCACTTGTATTGTACGCGGGCTGATTTCGCGTTTGCAGGTCGTTTCAATGCCTGCTTCTCGGAATATAATGATATCATTTTAGTCTTATTCGTGAGGATAGTCGGTCTCCTCAAAATCATAATTTTTAGGAGTATGTCTAACTTTTTTTATATCTAAACAGTATGCAGCCTGTATCTTTTTTGAGATATCTTCAGAAAGACATTTTCTTCGGTATTGTAGCCCTTTGCGACGGTCTTTTATATTAATTCGATTTCGCTTCATTTGAAATTCAACTATCCCCACATTCCTTGTGAATAGTTCTGTCGCCTCATAAGAGTAATGATTTTGGGAATCCGATGCCTTTAGTATAATACCCGGCAGACCGCATAACTTCCATGGACCCTCCTTAATCGGTATTTCCGGTGTGAAAAATGCTGTCCAAATGCGCCCTCGGAAATTTGTCTTGGCCATTACACACTCATAGTTAAGAATAGTACAAACACTGTCACATATAACCCATTCCGGACGTTCGATACTCTCCACAAGTTCCCAATTGGTCAGATCATATCTTTGATGATCAATAGTGAGATTTTGCGTATAATCACGGTAGACTATGTTATTCTCTAATCCGGCAATTGAATTGTGCCACTTCCGATCTAAGAAGTATTTTATTATACTCCCTTTTTCTGCCACTATTATTTTCCACCATTCACAAAGTTTTTCTGAGTAAAAGATGCTCAGATTAGAATTAGCTTTTAAAGTGAGATCCTCTTTAACGGTGTTTCCCAGTGGGTTAATAGTATCTGTTGCCATAGTCCGACGATAGACAACCTTTATTAAAGCGGAATCATTATTCACAACATAATCATAGCAAAATCCTTCGAAACAAGAGCAACTGAAAAGAATACCTATGATTAATCGTATTACACAATGGTAAAATGATAATGACGATATATTATGATGACTTATATCTTGCATTAATTATTTTTCAAAATAAATGAATATATGAGAGTGTTAGGTAATCTCTGGGTTGGCCCAGCCTCCAGTCAAGGAGATGAGTTGAAGTTTAGAAATCTCTTTCATTCTGTTGCGTTTTAGGTTTGAAATTGAAAATTTATCGCATCATAATGCGTTGCGATTTACGTTTACAGGTTGTTTTGCAACCTGCTTTTGGAAAATATATCAGTCACTATTTATTCGTGAGAGTAGTCGGTCTCCTCGAAATCGTATTTAGGAGGGGGGATTTCCCGTTTCTTGACATTGAGTTTGGTATCACCCAACATACCGGACATCGCAACCTTGTATGATATATCCTCCTGATAGGCCTTCCATTTTCGTTGCAGAGCTTTGCGTCTGCTTGTCGTGAATGTGGGTGGTGGGGCATAGTCAAAGTATTCCACGTATCCGGTATTCTTATCACTTATTTCCTGAGCTGTGAATATATAATCCTGATTGGAGTCGTATGCCTTTAGGATAAGACCCGGAAGCCCCCATAGTTTCCACGGACCGTCAGGAAACGGTATTTCGGGAGAGAACCAAGCGTGCCACTCCCTGCCTCTGAATCTCGCCACAGCCAACATGCATTCATAACCCAGTATATTTGTGGTGGAGTCGGCAATGATGTTCCATTCAGGTTTTTCAATATCCTCATCAATATGCCACCTGCACAAGTCGAAGGCATCATGTATTCGAATTTTCCCTTCAGGATAGTTCTTGAACAGTTTTATCTGATGAAGTGCACCCTTTGTTGAATAATACTTTACACCTTCATATAGGGAATGTATATAATCATCATTGATGTATTCCATTGAATCAATCCATTTCAGTCTGGCATCATAGAATGCACTGTGATTCTTTCCGGCTTTCAATGTCAATGTATTAATCCTTACCTTGTTGTTTCTGTTAAGCGTGTCATACTCCATTCTCCTTTCATATATCACAGAAATCAGAGCCGGTTCCAACTTTATCTCAGTCGCAATCTGGGCTGAGAGAATAAACGGGGAAATGATTGACAGTAAAAATAATAATCTGTAAAACATATTGTGAAATTCTTGTGATAGTGGTGAATAAGATTAAATGGATATCAGTTCTGATTTATTCGTGTGGACGGTCAGACTTCAGATATTGCCAGCTCCTTATCCTCAATGATGAAGGCATTTGCCAACAGGGAGAGTATTCTTAAATAAATTTCACTCGTGAAGAGAGCTTATCCTAAACTGATGATGCAAAGTTAAAATTAAAAAAATAATTTCACAACTAATTAATCAAGATAAATTAATTAATAAGTGTTAAAATGATAAAATACGTTAATTTGATGGCAAATGATTCTTTATGTAAAGAAACTCCGTAGTCTTAGCGGTTTCTGTGGAGGATTCAACCGCAGGGATCTCCAAGACTACGGGACTATTGAGATGCAAATATAACGTGCTAATCCCTTCATGTGATTATCCGATGAAATGCCGGAGTATGGATTCCCCTTTGGAGTATGGGTAGGGCAACAGGCATACTGCTGCCACCAATCCGATGAACACGATTGCGATGATGGCTGTCCCCCAACGCACCAGTGAGGGCGGTATCTCTCCGAGCAGTTCCCTTACCTTCTCCGAGCGAAGCTCTATGTTGTCATGGCTGTACTTATCCCTCGTCACAACTGTCTTGTCTATACTCTTCTCAGTTGCCATATCTGTCTTATTATCTGTATCTATCTCCATGTCAGCTGCCTAATTCAAGCTGGTTCTTCACGAGATTGTAGTATGCACCTTTCCTCTCGATGAGGGAGTCGTGGTTCCCGGTCTCGACGACACGTCCGCCGTCAAGCACGATTATCCGGTCGGCATTCCTGACCGTGGAGAGACGGTGCGCCACGACAACAACCGTGCGCCCCCTGTAGAACACGTCAAGGTTCTCCACAATGGCACGTTCATTCTTAGCATCAAGTGCATTCGTCGCCTCATCAAGGAATATGAAGTCCGGATTCCTGTAGACGGCACGTGCTATGAGTATGCGCTGTTTCTGTCCCTGACTCAAACCAACGCCGTCTCGTCCGATCTTCGTGTCATATTTCAGTGGAAGCGACATCACATAGTCATCTATACATGCTATGCGTGCCGCCTCTCGCAGACGTTCCGGATCAATCTCATTGTCATCCACGGCAATGTTTCTCGCTATAGACTCGGAAAATATCACCCCGTCCTGCATCACCACTCCGCAGTGACGACGCCACCATTTGAGGTTGTACTCGTTTATATTGCGTCCCGCTATCGAGATACTTCCCGACATGACAGGATAATATCCAAGCATGAGTTTTATGAGTGTGGTTTTTCCGCTTCCGGATGCACCGACAATCGCTGTCACCTTACCCTCCGGAATATCAAATGATATACCCCCCAGTGTCTTCTTCAGTGCGTGAGGGTCATATTTGAAGTCAATGTTGTCCATCGCGATTGATTTTTCAGAAGCAAATTCGGTAGCCTGATTCTCCTGAGTCTCCTCGTTCCTCCCCTCATGTATCTCATTGATACGTTCAAGTGATATCCTCACGTCCTGTAGCGAGTAGATGAACTGCATGAACTGCGACACGGGGGAGTTCAGCTGCCCGATTA
>NZ_SRYB01000055.1:0-12912 GCF_004793975.1 Lepagella muris | reverse complement strand
TAGGTTAGTTAGAAAGTTAAGAAGGCTGTCGATGTGAATCGGCAGCCTTTTCTGCATCCGGAAGCCTCCCACCAAAACTCTGGCTCTATATGCTCCATGTATGACTAAGAAAGATTGGCTGTAAGAATTTGAACCAACTCCAATTCAGCGGATGGTATCTGCTGAATTTGACCCCAAAGGGCAGACCCTGTCTGTCTTTTATGGAATCAATCTTTACAAATTGGTCAGACAGTGTCTAACCAATTTGTAAGTATTTTGCTCACACATAGTTCCCACCAAAACACCGGCTTAATATGCTCTATGTATATGTTGAACTTCTCCATACCTAAAATGCAAAAAATGCAGTGATTTTATAGAAATTGTGTGATGTAGGTCGGAAGATATGTGATATTCTCAAAAATTTTTTCATTCGGTGATGAACCGAATGGCAACAGCGGATGTTAATACAGAAAATCGTTTCATGATGTTAGGTTAGTTAGAAAGTTAAAAAGGCTGTCGATGTGAATCGGCAGCCTTTTCTGCATCCTTTATGGTGCCCGATTTTATATGGAATAAATATTGCATCACATGACCGACACAGACAAACGCATCCCCTTTATCAAAGTGGTGCAGCTTGCCCTCTTTACTCAATCACTTTCCATGAGCCTCCATTGTCGGGTCCATATCGCTTGATACGGTTTTCTTTCATTAAGGCTTCCAAACGCCGTTTTACACTGCTTTCGTGGATATTGAGTTCTATTGCTAACTCTGAACGTGAAATTGTAGGATGAGTCTTTAACAGTTCTACAATACGATTCTTCTGGTCGGTTTTCTGGTCGGTTTCTGGTCGGTTTCTGGTCGGTTTCTGGTCGCCTCGTATAGATACGAAAATTTCTCGTGGAATAATGGCTGTTACACCTCCTTGTTCAACAGTGAATGAAGGATAGGAAAGATGTAATTTGTCAAATTCCCTCATTATTTTCTCGTACCCACGTCCCCATGCTTCAATAAATCCGGCACGATAGAACACTTGAGCCATTTTGGGATTGCGAGGTTTGGAAGTATGTTTGCTCATAAGGGTTTCAACAGTGTAATCTTCAGGTAGAGCACCTTCGTTCCATAAGCGGATATGATCATCATATATGCTCATCTGATTCCATGTGCCGATTTGCAATTTATGGACTATACTATTGAATATTATCTCGCGTAATGCGTCTTCCGGTATTTCCAGTGGCTCTTTACGATGTAGACCTTCATAATGAATCGGACGGATAAGATATTTGCTGCTCAGCACTTGAATAATTCTATCTGTCATCTGAATCAAATTCCCTTCAATCAAATCTTGGTTTAGCAAATCTGCATCATCGGTGCCAAATCTGCCAATCTTAAAACCTGATGTGACGAATCGACGTTGTGGATATTTGCCGAATAGCAACACCGCTCCGTTTGTAGGAATACCACCTTTTATAAGACCTAAATTTGACAAAACTTCCTCTTTTGAGGATTCTCGTGAGTCCGCCTCCATGCGACCCTCCTTTATGGCATGGTCCAAAAAGTAATCGATGGCACTTTTATCGATATCATTAATAGTTGTGCCATCGCATGGTATATCCTCCCAATTCAATCCCATTTTCTTCAAGAGAAATTGGTGCAGAGCGTTGCCACGAAGTTCTTGCTTTGTAGCACCGCTACGAAAATAATATACACCTTTGTAAGAGATCGGCATTCCTGATGGGTCAATTATAATCTCAATTACATCCTTGCCATCCATCACGAGATGATTGGTTTCTGGGAAAACTCCGGTATTGTTGATAATCTTGTTGGGAATATCTTCCAGTTGCTGATGGAGTCTGTCCACACCAACAACACTCAAATCATCGTCAATGCCAATGTATATCTTGCCGCCATGAGCATTGGCAAATCCGGATACCCATTTCAGATATTCGTCTTTCCAGATACGCTTATGCTCTATATTCTGGTTCTCTTGATTCATATCGCAAAATTACTTCAAAATCTTGACATACACAATAGAACAGTTTATTTTAGACTTGTACGATCCTCTGAAAAAGGCTAATTTGGCATATTGGTCAATACATCATTTTTATATGAAATCCCCAAAACAAGAAATTCAAAACTCCATGCAAGATTATGTTTCGGAGGTGGGGGAATTAAAATTTATTCAATAGAGTTTAATACTCTATTTTTTTATTCGTTGATGAACCGAATGGCAATAGCGGGTGTTATAATTACAGAAAATCGTTTCATGATGTTAGGTTAGTTAGAAAGTTAAAAAGGCTGTCGATGTGAATCGGCAGCCTTTTCTGTACGCTTATTTTGCGAATAAGTGTCGTTTTGGCTTATTTCGGTTTTGACTCGCAATATACGCAACGGTAATCACCGGAATGGTCGTGTGCCGGACGGAATAGACTGTCTACGCCCACTTCCATATTCGAGATGCAACGCTTGTTGCGGCAGATAAACTTGTTGCGCACTGCATCCTTCGGCACAAGCTCTGTGGTCTTAGTCGGGTCGTTTGCCCATTCAAGGAGCTTCACGATGAGAGCCATACGCACGAATTTGCCATTCTCCACCTGACGGAAATATGCGGCACGCGGATCGGCATCAACGTCTACGCTGATTTCGTTGACGCGTGGCAGCGGATGCAGGATTCTCATCTCAGGACGCGCACTCTTCAACTTCTCCGCATCAAGCACGAAGAAATCCTTCACACGGTCATACTCATCCTCGTCAAAGAAACGCTCCTTCTGTACGCGGGTCATGTAGAGCACGTCAAGCTCGCCCATTACCTCTTCCATAGTGTCTACCTCCTTATACGGCACACCGTGCATATCGCACACCTCCTGCTTCATATAGTCAGGCAGACGGAGTTGCTCCGGAGCGATCAGCACCACTTTAACACCCTCGTAGCGAGACAACGCCTTGATGAGTGAGTGGACGGTACGTCCGAACTTCAGGTCGCCGCAGAATCCGATGGTGATATTGTCGAAGCGTCCGATCTCACGCTTGATGGTCAGAAGGTCGGTCAGCGTCTGGGTGGGATGGCTGTGGCTACCGTCGCCGGCATTGATCACCGGTATGCGGGAGTTCATCGCGGAGACTGTCGCAGCACCCTCCTCAAAGTGACGCATGGCGATTATGTCGGCGAAACAGTTTATCACCTTTGTCGTGTCGGCACACGTCTCTCCCTTGCTCACCGATGAGTTCTTGGCATCGGAGAAACCGAGCACGTTGCCGCCAAGCTCCATCATTGCAGCGGTGAAACTGAGGCGCGTGCGGGTAGAGGGTTCATAGAAAAGCGTGGCGAGCTTCTTACCCTTGCATTTTTCCGAATATTTCTCACGGTTGTCGATTATATCGAGGGCAAGGTCGATGATCTCCTCAAGCTCCTGCTTGGAGAGGTCGGTGGGGTCAATCAGGTGTTTCATGCCATCCAGGATTCATCAGAGGGATTTGCCATGAATTTCTTCAGGCGCACCTCCTCCTCGGGAGTGATGTAGTTCTCTTCCACTGCCACTTCACAGAGAGTGTTGAAGTTAGAGAGTGAATAATTGGTGACGTTGGCTGCTGCAAGACGGTCAAGACCTTTCTGCATACCGTAGGTGAAGATGCTGACCACGCCGAGCACGTCTGCACCTGCCTCACGAAGAGCCTCAACCACCTCGATGCAGCTTCCTGCTGTAGAGATGAGGTCTTCAATCACCACCACTTTCTGTCCCTTTTCAAGTTTACCCTCGATGCGGTTGCCACGTCCGTGGTCCTTATTACCTCCGCGCACGTAGCCCATCGGCATGTCAAGGATCCATGCTGCACAGGCTGCGTGGGCGATGCCCGCAGTGCTCGTGCCCATAAGTACTTCTGCCTCCGGAAATTTCTCACGCACAGTGGCGGCGATAGCCTCTTCCACTACCTTGCGCGCCTTTGGAGCGGTGAGGATAAGACGGTTGTCACAATAAATCGGACTCTTTATGCCGCTTGCCCATGTGAATGGTTTTGCGGGGCTGAGAAATACAGCCTTGATGCCGAGAAGTTCGGCTGCTACTTTTTTTGCAGTTGTTTCCATTGTTTGTTTTTTATGAATTATGAAACGTTTGAAACGAATGAAACGCGTGAAACAAATGAAACGAATGAAACGCGTGAAACAAATGAAACACGTGAAACAAATGAAACGAATGAAACACGTGAAACGAATCTCATGCTGATGACTACACGCTGATCAATCAAGATCGATTGCAAGAAAATCCTTCACACAACGGTGATATGCGGCTACGGGATCTTCTGCTGCTGTGATAGGACGTCCCACCACGATATAGTCGGAGCCGATTTCGCGTGCCTTGGCGGGATCGGTGATGCGCACCTGATCGTCTGCCTTCGAGTCGGCAAAACGTATGCCCGGAGTGATGGTCATGAAATCGTTGCCGCAGGCTTCTTTCACGAGGCTTGCCTCAAGGGGGGAGCATACCACGCCGTCAAGACCTGCCTCTTTGGCATTCTGTGCATACTTGGCGATGGTGTCGTTGATGCTTGCGTCGATGAGAAGCTGCTCACGCATGGCTTTCTCTGATGTGGAGGTGAGTTGGGTGACGGCAATAAGAAGCGGACGTGTGCCATCCTCGCGGGTGAGTCCCTCAATGGCTGCACGCATCATCTCGATTGTGCCTGCCGCATGCACGTTGACCATATCCACGTCAAGACCGGAAAGTACCTTCATGGCTTTTTTCACAGTGTTGGGTATATCGTGTAGTTTGAGGTCAAGGAAAATCTTGAAACCGCGTTTCTTCAATTCCCTTACGATCTCCGGACCGGCGGCATAGAAAAGCTCCATACCGATTTTAAGGAAAGGTTTGCGCTTCTCATCCTTGAATTTGTCAAGAAAAGCGAGACAAGCATCGGCAGAGCCGAAGTCGCAGGCGATTATTACATCTTTTGCATTCATATTTCGAGTGTATGGGATAGGGGTTATTGTTGTTGGTTGTAGATATCAGACTATACCGATTATCTCGGAAAGAGAGTCTATGCCGAGACGTTCCATCTCGATGGGAAGATTCTCGATTATCTCCTTGCAGGCATACGGGTTGATGAGGTTGGCGGCACCCACTTCCACGGCTGTCGCGCCTGCCATCATCATCTCAATCACGTCAGAGGCGGATGAGACACCGCCGCATCCGATCACGGGCACACCGCAGGCGTGTGCCACCTGATTGACCATGCGCACAGCCACAGGGAAGACTGCCGGACCGGAGAAGCCACCCATACGGTTGGCGATTACCGGACGGCGTGTCTTTAGATTGATTCGCATACCCAAGAGAGTGTTGATGAGGCATAGTCCGTCGGCTCCGGCTTCCACGGCGGATTGTCCGATGGAGACTATATCCGTGACGTTGGGGGTCAGTTTGACGTAGAGGGGTTTGGTGATAACCTTTTTCACCTCCTTAACCACTTCAGCTACAGAGGTGCAGCATGTGCCGAAGCTCATGCCTCCGCCATGCACGTTGGGACAGCTCACGTTAAGTTCAATGATTGCCACTTGCTCCTCCTTATCTATCTTCTCGCAACATTCCACGTATTCATCGATTGAGAAGCCGCTGATATTGGCGATTATCGGCTGATGGAATGCCTCGCGCATCTTGGGAAGCTCCTCGGCGATGACGGTATCTATGCCGGGGTTCTGAAGTCCGACAGAGTTGATGAGTCCGGCGCTGCACTCCGCCACGCGTGGGAGGGGGTTGCCGAAACGAGCGTCACGTGTTGTGCCCTTGAAGGAGATGGAGCCGAGTATGTCGATGTCATAAAACTCAGCCATGCCATATCCGAAGCCGAAGCAGCCGGAGGCTGGCACCACCGGATTCTGTAGCGTCACTCCGCTGAGCGTCACCTTTAGATCTTTTGCAGTTTGATTCATTTCCATATCAGTTCCTCCTTTCTGAACACCGGTCCGTCCTTACAGATTCTCTTTGCTCCAACGGCAGCCTCCACGCTGCAGCACATGCACGTGCCGAATCCGCATCCCATGCGGCTCTCAATGCTGACCTCGCCCGGAATATCCAGACCCTGGCATAAAGCGCGGAGCATCGGCATCGGCCCGCAAGCATGGAAATAATCACCGGAGATACCCTTCTCGCGGATAACATCGGTGACGAATCCCTTTGTTCCGGCAGAGCCATCTACAGTGGCGATGTAAGCCTCCACTCCGATCTCCTCAAACCATTTCTCCATGCCGAAAGAGTCGGCTGCGGTGTTATATCCGAGAATTACCACAGGCTCCTGACCGAGGCGTTTCAGGGTGCGTGCCAGATTGAGGAGTGGGGCGCATCCTATGCCGCCACCGAGCAGGAGTGGACGGCGTGCTCCGCTGTCGGTGGAGAATCCGTTGCCAAGACCATTGAGCATGTCTACGGTGTCGCCCGGGCGCATCTCGCTCATGGCTCCGGTGCCTTCACCCACCACGTCATAGAGAAGCACTACCTCTCCGCGCTCGTGGGAATAATCACATATCGAGATGGGGCGGCGAAGATATTTGCCCGGTATGGCAATATTGACAAACTGTCCCGGAGCATTGATCATGCCTGTGTCGCCGCAAAGCGTCATCACCCACGTCTTATGGGTGAGACGTCGATTGCTGATGACTGTATAATTATTTTTGATATTCATATTTAAAGGTTAATCTTCTGCATCTATAGTGGAGACCTTCATCGTGATGTCGTCAAGCACATCGAGGAGCACTTCCACAGTCTCGAGCGAAGTGAAGACCGTGATGTTGTTGTCGACGGCGGCGCGACGGATATGATAACCGTCGTGGTGCGAATGGTCGGCACTCAGCTCCATCGTGTTGATGACGTAGTTGACGTGACCCTGGCGCAGGGAGTCTATGATGTCGGAACTGCCCTCGCTGAGCTTGTGGAGCAGACGGGTGCGTATGCCGTTTGCGCGGAGAAACTCAGCGGTGCCCTTCGTTGCCTCGATGTTGAATCCGAGTTTGTAGAAACGCCGGATCAGCGGGAGGGCACGTTGCTTGTCGGAGTCGCCGATGGTGACGAACACGGTGCCGTAGTTCGCCACGGTCATGCCTGAAGCCTGAAGCGATTTGTAGAGTGCTCGCTTGAGCGACTTGTCGTAGCCGATAGCCTCGCCTGTGGATTTCATCTCCGGGGAGAGATAGGAATCCACGCCTCTCAGCTTGGCGAAGGAGAAGGCGGGAGTCTTCACGAACCATCGTTTCTTCTCCTCCGGATAAAGGCGGTCAATGCCCTGGTCGCGCAAGGAGTGACCCAGCATGACGAGGGTGGCGATGTGTGCCAATGGCGTTCCAGTGGCCTTCGAAATAAATGGCACTGTACGAGAAGAACGTGGATTTACCTCAATCACGTATACGTCTTCCTTACTATCTACGATAAATTGTATGTTGTAAAGACCTTTTATGCCGATTTCCTTGCCGAGACGCACCGTATAGTCGAGAATTGTCTGCTTCGCTTTCTGGCTGACGCTGAAAGTGGGGTAGACACTGATGGAGTCGCCGGAGTGTACTCCGGTATGCTCCACATGCTCCATTATTCCGGGCACGAATACGTTTTCACCATCGCAGATGGCATCCACCTCAAGCTCCTTACCCATGATGTATTTGTCGACGAGCACGGGATGCTCCACGTTGATCTCGACGGCTGTCTGGAGATACTGGCGCAGCTTATGCTCGTTGCTTACTATCTGCATGGCGCGTCCGCCAAGCACGTAGCTGGGTCGCACAAGCACTGGATAGCCTATGCGTTCCGCTGCCTTCACTCCATCCTCGATATTGGTTACAGCCACACCTTCGGGTTGAGGTATCTGTAGCTTCTCCATGATGGCTTCGAAGCATCCTCGGTCTTCCGCGTTTCTGATGGCTGTGATGTCGGTGCCGATTATCGGTGCGCCGAGAGCCGCCAAGGGTTCGGCAAGGTTGATGGCTGTCTGTCCGCCAAGTGAGACGATGACACCCTCCGGACGTTCCAGGTCGATGACGTTCATCACGTCTTCCACCGTCAGCGGCTCAAAATATAGCTTGTCGCCTGTCGTGTGGTCGGTTGATACAGTCTCAGGGTTATTGTTGATGACTATCGCCTCGAAGCCTGCCTGACGTATGGTCCATACGGCATGCACGGTGGAATAGTCGAACTCCACGCCCTGACCGATACGTATCGGACCGGATCCGAGCACGATTATTTTGCGGCGGTCGGTCGGTATTGACTCGTTTTCCCATTCGTAGGATGAATAGAAATAATTCGTGCGGGCATGAAATTCCGCACCGCAGGAGTCTATCATCTTATAGACGGGACGTATGTCATGCTTCTTGCGGAGAAGATAGATGCCGGATTCGCTCTCTCCCCACAGCTGACCGATGAATTTGTCGCTGAATCCAATTACCTTCGCATCGCGGAGCACGTTGATGTCGAAAGGATTCTCTTTTATCACCTTCTCAAAATCTACGATATTCTTGATCTTATCGAGGAAGAACATGTCGATTTTCGTGCGGTTGTAGATAAGACCGTTGTCGATGTCGCGGCGCATCAGTTCGGCGAGCGCGTAGATGCGGTCGTCGGTTGCCTTCTTGATGTAGTCAAGCATCTCTTCGGTCGGCATGGTGTCGAATTTCTTGTGATGGACGTGGCATACGCCTGTCTCCAGCGACCGCACGGCTTTCAGCAGAGACTCCTCCAGAGTGCGCCCGATGCTCATCACCTCACCCGTGGCTTTCATCTGTGTGCCGAGTTCGTTGGAGGCATCGGTGAATTTGTCAAACGGGAAGCGTGCGATTTTCGTCACCACATAGTCGATTGTCGGTTCGAAACTTGCGGGCACGTGTCCGAGATCTATCTCATCGAGATGGAGTCCCACTGCTATTTTCGCGCTAACGCGTGCGATAGGGTAGCCGGATGCTTTCGATGCGAGTGCGGATGAACGCGACACTCGCGGGTTGACCTCAATGAGGTAATAGTCGAAAGAGAGTGGGTCAAGGGCAAACTGCACGTTGCAACCACCCTCGATTTTCAATGCGCGTATAAGTTTGAGCGCACTGTCGCGCAGAAGCTGATACTCCTTGTTGGTGAGCGTCTGTGCCGGAGCCACCACGATTGAGTCGCCTGTGTGGACTCCTACAGGGTCGAGGTTCTCCATAGAGCAGATGGCTATCACGGTGTCGTTGGCATCGCGCATCACTTCAAACTCAATCTCCTTGAATCCCTTTATGCTCTTCTCGACAAGCACCTGATGCACGGGGGATAGCTCGAGGGCGGTGCGCATCAGTTCGCGCAGCTCCTCCTCGTTGTCGGCGAAGCCGCCGCCTGTGCCGCCCAATGTGAAAGCCGGACGGAGAATCACGGGATAACCGATTTTTGCGGCGATCTCCACACCATGCTCAATACTGTTGGCTACATCGCTGGGAAGCACCGGCTCGCCGATACTCTCGCAAAGCTCTTTGAAGAGCTCACGGTCTTCTGCGCGTTCGATGCTGTCGAACGAAGTGCCGAGAATCTCCACGCCACACTCGTCGAGCACACCTTTCTTTGCGAGCTGCACGGCAAGGTTCAGACCGGTCTGTCCGCCGAGTCCGGGGACGATGGCGTCCGGACGTTCGTATCTCACGATCTTGGCTACGTATTCGAGCGTAAGAGGCTCCATGTAGACTTTATGTGCTATCTCCGGGTCGGTCATTATCGTTGCCGGATTGGAATTGACGAGTACCACCTCATATCCCTCTTCTTTAAGGGCGGTGCACGCCTGGGTGCCTGCATAGTCAAATTCGGCAGCCTGACCTACTACTATCGGTCCGGAGCCGATAACCATCACTTTCTTTATATCTTTACGCTTTGGCATTATCTTCTACTTTTAAATAATTATTTACCTGCAATCATTTCTTAATCTCCGGAATCATGCGGATGAATTTGTCGAAGAGATATATTGAGTCTTGCGGACCGGGCGCACTCTCCGGATGGAATTGCACGGAGATCACCTTGTCTTCAAGGCATTCGCAACCCTCGATGGTGTTGTCGAGCAGGTTGATGTGAGTAGCTCTCAGAGGGGTGTCGGCAAGCGATTCCTCAATGACTGCATATCCGTGGTTTTGCGATGTGATGAGCACCTTACCGGTGGCAAGCTCCTTGACAGGATGGTTGCCTCCACGATGTCCGGGAGAGATCGCCCCGATTTTTGCACCGTATGCAAGCGCGATGAGCTGATGTCCGAGACAGATGCCGAACATAGGCACTTTGCCACGGAGCTGACGGATGGTCTCAACCACTTCCGGAACATCTTCGGGCGAGCCTGGTCCGTTGGAGATGAGCACGCCGTCGGGCTTGAACGACATGATCTGTTCCGCGCTCGTGTTCCAGGGAACTACGGTGACGTTGCAGTTGTGGGCATTCAGGCTACGCACCATATTGTATTTCATGCCGCAGTCGATTGCCACGATGTCGTATTTATAGTTGGCGGTGCGGGCAAACCAGCGTTTCTTGCAGCTGACCTTGCTGACGAGGTTGGTGGGGCGTTCGGTTGCCTTGATTTTGGCTACTGCCTCCTCTGTCGGCGTGGAGATGTCGGTGATGATGGCACGCAATCCGTTTGCATCACGCAATATGCGAGTGAGCATACGCGTGTCGACTCCGCTCATTGCCGGGATATTATTCTCATCAAGCACCTCTGCAAGGGTCTTTGTGTAGCGGAAGTTGGAGGGGGAGTCGTTGTTTTCCTTCACAATCATTCCTCCGATGGAGGGAAACTTTGTTTCGTAGTCTTCATCAGTGATGCCGTAGTTGCCTATCAGCGGATATGTCATGACGATGATCTGCGCGGCGTAGGATGGATCGGAAAGAATCTCCTGGTAGCCTACCATCGACGTATTGAACACGAGTTCACCGATGCTCTCGACGTCGGATGCAAATCCGACACCGGGAAATTCGCGACCGTCTTCGAGCACAAGTTTTTTTGTGTAAGGTTTCATTTTTTTTTTGACTAAGGATTATTTGACTGTAGAAATTATTCTTACTGTAGGAATCATTCTTAATGACTCAAGGATACCGCTTTCGCGTCAGAGCACCTGTACCCCTTTGTAGAGGAGTGCGGCTATGCTCCCCTGAAGCAGCATGCCGGCATACGGGGTGGCGCGTCCTTTTGTGCGGAATGTAGCGGGATCCACAATCTGTTCTGTCTCGGTGTCGAGGATGGTGATATCTGCGGGATTCCCTGCCTTTATGCCATCGGAGCATGGCAGACCAAGAATCTTGCGCGGATTGACCGACATGATTTCCACGAGACGTTCCATTGAGATCAGTCCGGTCTTGACCATTGTGGTGTAGACGGCTGCGAATGCCGTTTCAAGTCCAACCACGCCCATCGCGCTTTTCTCCAGACCCTTCCCCTTCTCTTCAGCAGAATGAGGGGCATGGTCAGTTGCTATGGCATCGATTGTGCCGTCAATTATGCCCTGACGGAGCGCGTCGCGGTCGGCACGCGAACGTATCGGCGGATTCATCTTGAAGCGACCCTCCTCCTGAAGATCTTCATCGCAGAAAGTGAGGTAATGCGGACCGGTCTCGCAGGTGACGAGCACGCCTCTCTCCTTGGCGCGGCGTATCAGCTCAACACTCTCTTTTGTGGAGATGTGGCATACGTGGAGGCGGCAGTGGGTCTCCTCCGCAAGTATGATGTCGCGCTCTATCTCCTTCCATTCCGATTCGGAGCAGATGCCACGATGTCCGTGGGCGCGGGCATACTCCCCGTCGTGGATATATCCACGGTTGAGAAGAGCCTCCACTTCGCAATGGGCGGCAAGTATCTTACCGGTGGGAGCTATACCTTTCATGGCGGCACGCATCACCTCCTCATCCTGTACTCCAGTGCCGTCGTCGGAGAATCCCGCCACGTAAGGGGCGAGAGTGGCGTAATCCACAAGTTCATGTCCCATGCGCTTACGCGTGATGGTGGCGTAGGGGATGACGTTGACAATGGCATCGCGGTTGATAATGTCGAGCTGGCGACGCAGGTTGTCGGGAGAATCGGGGGCGGGGTTGAGGTTAGGCATGGTGCATACGGTGGTGAAGCCGCCGGCAGCGGCAGCCGCGCTACCGTCCTTGATAGTCTCCTTATAGGAATATCCCGGTTCGCGGAAATGCACGTGCATATCAACGAGACCGGGCACAAGATACTTCCCCGTAGCATCGATGACCTTGCATCCGGGATATTTATCGGCATCAATTTTCTCAGCGGTCTCAACTATCATTCCGTTGCTGACAACTACGTCGCAAAGTCGGAAACTATCGTCGCACCATACATTGGCACCGGTAATCAATAAAGTGTTGTCGTTGCTCATCTCTGCAAATTAAGAGGGTAAAAGGCATTGAAAAGCGGAGAGGAGCCGTCAGACGCAGACCTATCTTCAGGATTGCAAAAAAGGCAACTCATCAATGAGTTGCCTTGATATTTTGAAATCTGAAAAAAGAGGTATGTCGGAAGGTTTTGGCTCCCGTCAACAATTGAGTGCATAATACAAGACTCAAAAGATACCCGACTTTTCAAGATTGCCGTCATTTCATTTATTTTGATTGCAAAGTTAGCAAAAAAATGACAACCTACCAACGCTCCGCAAAAATTTTTTATGAAAGCCGACTCGCTCGGTCTGTGATTTAACGTCGCTCTTGGGGTGGGTACGCTGTGATATTATCTCAGCAGCCACGGACGATGGAATCGGACCTTTGGTCTGATCACTTAACAAATAACTGAAGTTTCGCAAGCTGCACTTCAGTGGTTTAAAGTTTATAGTTTAAGGTTTAAGATTCACGACAATCCACGAATCTTTTCATTATACAAAATTTAATGATCATAAACCATAAACATTAAACCTTAAACCATTTAAGTGAAGCAAGTTGGAAAACTTGCGAAACTTAAATA
>NZ_SRYB01000054.1:0-13300 GCF_004793975.1 Lepagella muris | reverse complement strand
AACCGAAACACTTAAAAAAGTGAGCTGAATACGGAACAACTAACTGAACACCCTATCTATTAAATAGATAGGTTTCTTTATATATAGAAGATGGTGGTTGAAACTATTTCAGCCACCATCGATTACATTAAATTATCAATGAGGAATTATCAATGAGGTAAAAAATCTTTTTCGTTCAGAAGACTAAGGAATTTTTGGGAGATAAGTTCATTCATTTCTTTTGGATATCGGATATCTGTGAATATACTTGCAAGAGAAGGTTTAGAGTTTATTTTTACATATTCAATATTTTCAGGAAATTCTTCTTTTGCTTTATATAATCTGCGAATATCTTCATCAGAATCCTTACGGTAAATTTCGTTGTGAAGGATTGCTTCAATTGGAAGTCTCTCTACCTGTGCAGGAATATTTTTAGGATAACCAATGGAGATGCTTGCTACAGGCACCACAAGGCTCGGCAGCTCAAGGAGATTTGATATTGCGTCTGCGTTATACGTGACGGTGCCTAAGTAACAAGTGCCAAGACCTTCCATTTCTGCTATTGTTACAATCTGTTGCGCCAAAATGACTGCATCAGTCAGAGCAGTTATGAATGAATGAAAATTTGAATAACCGGGAGTAGCCCCACTGATTTCACACCAACGAGAGAATCGATTGAAATCCGCACAAATTGTCAAGATTAGATCACTGTTAGTTGCAGCAGGTTGATTGAAATGTTGTTCTGAAAGTTTTGCCTTTTTATTAGGATCTCGTGTAATGATTACAGAATAAAGTTGCATGTTTCCGCAAGTTGGAGCTCTCATTGCTCGTTCAATTATATCGCGGATTAAACTCTCAGGTATAGATTTATTATCATATTCCCTGATAGACGATCTTTGGGAAAAATAGTCTGTTTTCATGTCTTTTAAAATTAAATCTTTTAAATAATCATAAACTGTTGCAAATATAGTAATTTTTTTGTTAAATTTGCAATCTACTTCTCTCTTCACTAATAGTATAGGAAGTATAATTTTAAAACAAATGGCTGAATTACAAATCTTTTCTTATGAAGAGGCTTATGATGCGTCGCTCCAATATTTCAAAGGAGATCAACTTGCTGCCCGAGTATGGGTCACTAAATACGCATTGAAAGACTCATTTGGAAATATCTATGAAAAGACTCCGGATGACATGCATAGGCGTATCGCTGCATCGCTTGCTGGCGTAGAGAGGACATATTCCAATCCTATGTCGGAAGAGGAAATTTTTCAACTTTTGAAAGATTTTCGTTATATCGTGCCGCAAGGTAGTCCTATGGCAGGAATCGGCAATGATTTTCAGGTGGGATCTCTTTCCAACTGTTTTGTAATAGGATTAGAGGGAAAGCCTGATTCCTATGGAGGCATAGTGAAGATAGATGAGGAGCAAGTGCAGTTGATGAAGCGTAGAGGTGGTGTGGGTCATGATTTATCTCATCTTCGACCGAAGGGAACACCAGTGAAAAATTCTGCACTTACATCAACGGGGCTTGTCCCTTTCATGGAGAGATATAGCAATTCTACAAGAGAGGTAGCACAAGATGGTAGACGAGGAGCATTAATGCTGACGGTATCAATAAAACATCCGGATTCTGAAGGGTTCATTGATGCAAAGATGACTCCCGGAAAAGTTACTGGAGCTAATGTTTCCGTGAAAATTGATGATGACTTTATGAACTCTGTGGTTACTGGAGAGCCTTATATTCAGAAATTCCCGATAGATTCGGAATCTCCGGAAGTCTCACAGTCGATAGATGCATCTGTTTTATGGCAAAAAATCATTCATGACGCATGGCAATGTGCAGAACCGGGTGTATTGTTTTGGGATACAATCCGTAGGGAGAGTCTTGCTGATTGTTATGCAGATTATGGTTTTGAAACTGTCTCAACAAATCCCTGTGGAGAGATTCCCTTATGCCCGTATGACAGTTGCCGTCTGTTGGCTATAAATTTATATAGCTATGTAAAGAATCCGTTTACTCCAGAAGCTGAGTTTGACTTTGACTTATTTAGAGAACATGTCGGAAAGGCTCAACGTATAATGGATGATATTATCGATCTTGAAATTGATAAGATTAATCTTATTTTAGATAAGATTTCAGAAGATCCGGAGACGGAAGAGGTCAAAAGGACTGAACTTAATTTGTGGAATAAGATTAAGACTAAAACGGCAGCAGGCCGAAGGACAGGATGTGGTACTACCGCAGAGGGAGATATGCTTGCTGCCTTGGGTCTAATTTACGGCACAAAGGAGGCGACCGAATTTTCTACTAAAGTTCATAAAGAATTGGCTCTTGCCTATTTCCGAGCATCAGTTGATCTTGCGGAACAGCGAGGTGCATTCAAATTGTATGACGCGGACAAAGAGAGAAATAATCCTTTTATACAAAGGCTAAGAGAGGCAGATCCTGGTCTGATAGAGAGAATGGAACGTGTCGGACGTCGAAATATCTCTTGTCTGACAATCGCACCTACAGGCACAACCTCATTGATGACCCAGACTACATCAGGTATCGAGCCCATATTCCTTCCAATATATAAGAGACGTAGGAAAGTAAATCCCAGTGATGAAAATGTCAGAGTGGATTTTGTTGACGAAGTTGGAGATTCTTTTGAAGAATACGTGGTATACCATCAGAAATTCCTGGAATGGATGAAAATTAATGGTATTGAGGAGAAAGAGAATCTTACGAATGAAGAATTGGAAGATTTGGTTGCTAAGTCTCCGTACTATAAGGCTACGGCAAATGATGTTGATTGGATGGAAAAAGTAAGGATGCAAGGAGAAGTCCAAAAATGGGTTGACCATTCAATAAGTGTCACTATAAATCTTCCTAAAGATGTCAGTGAGGAACTTGTGGGAAACCTTTATATGGCAGCATGGAAATCCGGATGTAAGGGTTGCACGGTATATAGGGATGGCTCGCGTAATAATGTACTTGAAGCCATGCCTAAAAAAACAGTGGAGAAAAATAATCATAATGACCATAATTCATTATCCGGATTAATTCATCTTCCTGATCATACAGTTAAGCGTCCGTATGAACTTGAAGCAGACGTTGTGCGTTTTCAAAATAATAAGGAGAAATGGATTGCATTTGTCGGACTTGTAGACGGAAAACCGTATGAGGTGTTTACAGGTCTTGCAGATGATGAAGATGGTATCTTTTGTCCTAAAAGTGTAAACCATGGTAAAATAATCAAGGCTACTGATGAGAACGGGAAAAAAAGATATGATTTCCAATTTATAAATAAACGAGGATATAAGACTACCATTGAAGGACTGAGTGAGAAATTCAATCCTGAATTTTGGAACTATGCGAAATTGATATCCGGAGTATTGAGATATGGTATGCCGATAGATCAAGTCCTTAAACTTGTAGGAGGATTGGATCTGGATTCTAACAGTATCAATACTTGGAAGAATGGAGTTGAGCGTGCTCTTAAGAAATATATGCCTAATGGTACTGTTGCAAAAGGTCATAAATGTCCTAACTGTGGCGCAGAAACGTTGGTGTATCAAGAAGGTTGTTTAATCTGTAAGACTTGTGGCACTTCACGTTGTGGCTGATTTCTTGGCATGCTTTTATAGGGTTATGATAGAATGAATAAAAAATTATAATACAAATAATGATTGGATAAAGTAACGATATGATTCTTTAAACAGTCTAAAATTTGCATACTAAATATTTTCTCACATGAAAATCTCTTTTAATATCAACTACCATACTCAATGGGGTGAGTCGCTTTTTGTATGCGGAGATATCCTTCAGCTTGGTAGTGGCGATGCATCTCAAGCTTTGGAGATGAGCCTGGCAGCACCTGATCATTGGGTGGCAGAAGTGGAATTGGATGGGAATCCCATTGATTTCAATTATTTCTTTGTTGTCAAGGCTCCGGGAAAAGCCTGGCGATTTGAATGGGGACAACCCCATCGCTACATCAGCGGAGGGGATAAGATTTCCCATGTAAAGATCTTTGATGCGTGGAAAGACATGCCGGCTGATAAGCCATATTATTCATCAGCATTCGTCAATGGCATGCTGCTCCGTCGATTCAAAGATCAACCCTTGGCATCGCTTCCCGGGACATTGCAATTTAGGATTGAGGCTCCATTAGTTGAACCGGATGAGGTACTTGCAATTTCCGGAGAAGGTGATTATTTGGGTAATTGGGATCCAAAGAAGGCTATAATATTGAATGATGCCAATTATCCTGAATGGGGAGTTAATCTTAATCTTGATGCTCTCAAGGCGCCTTTTGAGTACAAATTTATAATCGTGAAGAAAGATACACGAGAAGTTGTAGCTTGGGAGGCAATTGATAATAGGAGATGTGGATTTATTGAAGAATCTGACAATGTCCAGATTGTAGTAGATGGTTTGCGTTTTGTGAATCCACGCAATAATTGGAAAGGTGCAGGCACTGCTATTCCTGTATTTTCAATTCGTTCAACAGAAGATTTTGGTGTCGGAGATTTCTACGATATCAAGAAAATGGTTGATTGGTGTGTGAAAACTGGGCAGAAAGTGATCCAACTATTACCTATAAATGATACCACTAAGACAGGAAGTTGGATTGATTCATACCCATATAGTGCCAATTCCACATTTGCATTGCATCCGATGTATGTTAGGTTGGATGCAGTAGGAGTACTCTCAGATGAAAGTAAACGAGAGCATTTCAAGAAGATTGGTGAAGAATTAAATATTCTTAAGGAGGTAGACTACGAGGCTGTCACTAAGGCTAAAGATGAGTATTTAAGAGAGATTTTTGCTCAAAAAGGAATCTCAGACCTGAAATCAAAAGAATTCAAGGCATTCTTCAGTGTCAATGAAGAATGGTTGATTCCTTATGCAGCATGGAGAGTCTTGTGTAAAATATATGGTACTCCCGATAATCAACAGTGGGGTAAGTATAGCCGATACGATGCTGAGATAGTAGATAAATTGTGTGAAGAGCATAAGATGGAAATTGATTACCATCTGTTCGTGCAATATCATTTGGATAGGCAGCTACGTGAAGTAAGAGATTATGCTCATTTGCATGGTGTGGTTCTCAAGGGCGATATTCCGATTGGAATTGGTCGTTTTAGTGTTGATGCATGGCAACATCCTGATTTGTTTAATATGGATTGCCAGGCAGGTGCTCCACCGGATGATTTCTCGGTACTTGGTCAGAATTGGGGGTTCCCCACATATAATTGGGATGAGATGGCTAAAGACGGCTTCCAGTGGTGGAAAGATCGTTTTGGTAAAATGTCTGAGTATTTCGACGCATACCGTATTGACCATATTTTAGGCTTCTTCAGAATTTGGCAGATCCCATTGGATGCTGTTCATGGATTATTGGGCTACTTTAATCCGGCTCTTCCCTTTTCTCCGGAAGAACTACGCCATTCCTATGACTTCTGGATTAATCCGGAAATACAGGCTAATCCGCTGATTTTGGAATGGATGCTTAATGATTTCTTTGGAGATTCTGTACAGGAGGTAAAGGAATGTTATCTTGAAGATTTGGGAGAAGGTAGATACCGATTGCGTAAATTTGTGGATACTCAGAGAAAGGTTGAGGAATATTTCTCAACAGTAGAAATGAATGAGCACAATTCTAAGATTTTCAATGCTCTTTTGGGAATTTTAGATGATGTTCTGTTTATTGAAGATCCATATAATAGAGGGCATTATCATCCAAGAATTGCTGCACAATATACATACCAGTATCGGATGTTGAGCGATTATGAGAAATGGTGTTTCAACCGTTTGTATAATGATTTCTTTTATCATAGACATAATGATTTCTGGTATGGAAAGGCTATGTGGAAACTTCCTCCTTTGATTGATTCGACAGGGATGTTGACTTGTGCTGAAGACTTAGGTATGATTCCAGCATGTGTTCCGGAAGTTATGCATCAATTGGAGATTCTTTCGCTTGAGATACAGAGGATGCCAAAAGATCCGGCTTTGGAATTTGGAGACACATGGAGATATCCTTATTTCTCCGTATGTACGACTTCAACCCATGATATGGGAGGTATTCGTTCTTGGTGGGAATCCGATAGAGAGGTTACTCAGAGATTCTATAATAATGCGTTGCATGAATATGGTACAGCTCCATATTTTGCAGAACCATGGATTTGTAAAAAGATAATTGAGCTTCAACTTAAGAGCCCATCAATGTTCTGCATATTGCCACTTGCAGACTGGCTTTCAGCAGACGGCAAATTGCGCCGTGAGAATCCCCATGAGGAGCAGATAAACGAGCCGGCGGATGTCCATCATTATTGGAGATATCGTATGCATATTACAGTTGAAAAACTTCTTGCTCAAGATAATTTTAATAATTATATGTTTGATGCAATACGTTCTTCAGCAAGATAATGTTTTTTGCAAAGATATGCATTAATGTGGTCAATCAAATATTAATATCATTCAAAAAAAAATATTTAGTATTTAGACCACTTTGATATCATATTGGATGTAAATAAAGAAATATGGTCTTTTTGAGATAGATTTATCTTCAAAAAGACCATATTTTATTTATAGATATATCTAAATGAATGATCATTGTTCGATGAGAATGAAAAATTTGAAATGAGATTACAGATTGTACAGCAATTCCAAATTCTGAGAATGAGAAATTAAGCAATAGATGGACCTGTATAAAAACAATAGGATCCCATCCTCACGGAAAGAACCCTATCTCCTAATAAAAAAGGGGTAAATTAAATTTTAGGTAACTAACGAATAAAAAAATTAATTATATAAATTAAAATAGTAATAAAAATTACCTATATCTTTTAAGTCTTATGACTTTTAAGATTTGATAAGTGATAGAAATTCGGAACGTATGTTATAGTCTTCAACAAATTTTCCTGAGTAATCAAATGTAACCGTTGTTGACTCCTGTTTCTCTACACCTCTCATTTTCATACAAAGATGACCAGCTTCACATGCAACAATCACACCTTCGTTTGGTAGAGAGGTTGTAAGCAATTTGCAGATCTGTGATGTCAGTCGCTCTTGTACTTGGAGTCTTCGTGCATAGCAATCAACGATTCTTGCTAATTTTGAGAGTCCAATCATCTTGCCTTTCGGAATATATCCAACGGCAATTTTCCCAAAGAAAGGAAGAATATGATGTTCGCACATACTGTAGAACTCAATATCCTTTACGATTACGATTCTTGAGCCGTCATGTTCGAAGATTGCTTGAGTTGCAATCTTGTCAGGATTTTGGCGATAACCGGCAGTTATGTCATAAATCGCTTTTGCAGCCCGTAGTGGTGTTTTCTGAAGACCTTCCCTATCTGGATTCTCCCCTATGAGTTTCAATATTTCACGATAATGTCCGGCTATTTCGGATATTATCTTTTCATCTTGATTTGTCATTATGGTTTGATTACTACGATTTGCGATTTAACAACCCTCATTTCTGAGGAATAGTTTGGGAATGCTCTCTTCAATTCTGTAAGAGCTGCATTTGCTTCTGAATTCGTTTTGAAATTGCCAACACGTGTATACCAATTTGGAGAACTGGAGTAAGTGTATACTTGTCCTTTATATTTTGGGAATTTTGCAAGAATGGCACTACCCCTCGCTTTGGCTCTGGCTTCTAAAGTATGTTGGTTTCTTCCATCACTGAATACTTGAATTCGAAATCCCGCAAGCTTATTTACTCCGGGTTTTATTTCTGTTGTCTGTTCTTTTGGGTTAGAATGTAGTATCAGAGTTCGGATATTTTCCGGGATATCAATAATTACATTCCCTTTGGATTCAATTTGAATACGTTCAATAATATTATCCTCAGAGTGATTGTCAGCATAAATCAGACTATTACCTGCGATAATGACAGGTAATGCCAAAATATGCATTAATCTTTTTATTTTGAAAAATGATTTAAATTTCATTATCAATAATATCGTAATTATTGCATTATAAGATGTGAGGTTTTGTCGGATTTATCCGACAAAACCTTACATTCATGTATTTATTTAGTCAAATGCTGCGATTATGCCCATGAACGAGTCTGCCTGAAGAGCTGCTCCACCAATAAGACCTCCGTCAACATCAGGTTTAGCAAAGAGTTCTTTTGCATTTCCAGGCTTGCAAGATCCACCATATAATATTGATGTATTCTCTGCAAGATCTTTTCCATATTTCTCAGCAATGACGCTGCGAATATGTGCGTGCATGTCCTGTGCCTGTTCTGCTGTAGCAGTTTTGCCTGTGCCGATTGCCCATACGGGTTCGTAAGCAATTACTATTTTAGAGAAATCGTCTGCCGATAGGCTGAATAATGCTTCTACTTGACCTTTAACAACATCATTGTAGGATCCATTTTCACGTTCCTCAAGAACTTCACCTACACAGAATATCGGTGTCAGATTATTTGCTAATGCCAATTTTGTCTTGGCAAGCAACTGCTCGTTGTTTTCTCCGAAATATTGACGGCGTTCGCTATGACCTAATATAACATGGCTTGCCCCTGTCGATTTTACCATTGCGGCGCTTACTTCGCCTGTATATGCACCCTTTTCATGTTCAGAGCAGTTTTCAGCACCAAGTTTGATTGGCGCATCAATTACGCCATTCACAGAAACAAGGTGTGTGAACGGAACGCATATAACCACTTCACAGTTTGCTTTTTTCTCTTTGAGGAGATCATTAATCTGGCTGGCCAGTTCAACACCCTCTTCAAGAACGGTGTTCATTTTCCAGTTACCGGCTACTATGTTTTTTCTCATTTTTTGAAAAGTTTACAATCCGATTGCTCGGAATTGATTTGGTTCTGACTGCAAAATTAAGATTTTTTTATTGGATTACCAACTTTGAAAGTCTAAATTTATCTAAATATATCATTTTATTCTTGATTTTTATTAATTTTGCGTATGAAGTTGTCTAAACTTATTTCAAAGATGGGGAAATTTCAGAGCTTTTAGGTAATTTTGAGGTCTTTGAATGTGTGATGAGGTTCCATCATAATTGAAAAGACTGATGAATTTAACAAAAAGTATGGAACTTTAACCTTTCGGAATAAATTTAGACAACATTCTAAGTAATGTCGCATAAGCTAAGTGTGAGGTTACATTTCGCCTGTTTTGATTAGCTATATTTAAATGATTGAAATGGGTCGATTTCTTATAAATTTTCATTATCAAGATCGTTTTAAGGATTACATGTGTCTATGGAATTTAAATTAACCTCTCAATATAAGCCGACAGGAGATCAACCAACGGCTATCAAAGAATTGTCAAAAGGTATAGAGGATGGTCTGACTCATCAGACTCTATTGGGTGTGACAGGCTCGGGAAAGACATTCACAATGGCTAATGTGATTCAGCAAGTGAAGCGCCCTACCCTGATTCTTTCTCATAACAAGACCTTGGCAGCCCAGCTTTATTCTGAATTCAAATCTTTTTTCCCAGAAAATTCTGTCCAATATTTTGTCAGTTATTATGATTATTATCAGCCAGAGGCTTACATACCGTCTTCTGACAAGTATATTGAAAAAGATTTGATGATAAATGATCAGATTGAAAGGTTGCGGTTATCTACTGTCGCATCGTTACTCTCGGGACGTAGAGATATAATTGTTGTTTCAAGTGTCAGTTGCATATATGGCATGGGGAATCCAGATGATTTTTCTCAAAACGTCATTAATATAAAGGTAGGTCAAAGGATTTCCAGAAATGTATTCCTTAGAAAATTAGTTGATTCTCTTTATTACAGAACGGAATTGGAATTAACCCCCGGACAATTTAGGGTTAAGGGCGACACGGTAGACGTAATGCTCTCGTTTGAGGAGATTCAGCTAAGGGTGATTTTTTGGGGTGATGAGATTGAAAAGATTCAGACAATCGACCCTTCCACCGGAATTGCATATTCTAATGTTGATGGATTTAATTTATATCCTGCAAATATATTTGTGACAACAAAAGAGCGTATGGATTCCGCAATTGATAGGATATCTGTAGATCTGGGTGATCAATGCGACTTTTTTTATAAGGAAGGGAAGGAGATTGAAGCAGATCGTTTGAGAGAACGTGTGACTTATGATCTTGAAATGATGAAGGAATTAGGTCATTGTTCCGGAATAGAAAATTATTCACGTTATTTTGATGGAAGAGAACCGGGAATGCGTCCATTCTGTCTACTTGACTATTTCCCTAAGGATTTCCTAACTATTATAGATGAGAGTCATGTGACTATTCCCCAAATAAGAGGAATGTATGGGGGAGATTTGTCAAGAAAAATGAATCTGGTGGAGTATGGATTCAGACTTCCTGCTGCAATTGATAATCGTCCGTTGAAATTTGATGAATTTAATAGTCTTACCCCACAGACTATTTATGTCAGCGCAACTCCCGGAGATTATGAATTAATGATGACAGAGGGTGTGTTTACAGAACAAGTTATACGTCCTACAGGGCTTCTTGACCCTGAAATTGAGATACGTTCAACAATGAATCAAATTGATGATCTTATGGAGGAGATTCAGTTGAGAATAGAGAATGAGGAGCGGACGTTGGTGACAACCTTGACTAAACGAATGGCTGAAGAACTTGATGAGCATCTTCGTAAATGGGGAGTCAGAAGTGCTTATATACATAGCGATGTCGACACTTTGGAAAGGATAAGGATATTGGAAGATTTAAGAGAGGGTGCCTATGATGTATTGGTGGGAGTTAATTTGTTGAGGGAAGGTCTTGATCTTCCACAGGTTAGTCTGGTCGCGATATTAGATGCTGACAAAGAGGGATTCCTTAGAAATCATCGTTCACTTACCCAGACTGCCGGTAGGGCTGCTCGAAATATTCATGGCAAAGTCATTATGTATGCGGACAAGGTGACAGACAGTATGCGGCGTACAATTGATGAGACTGAAAGACGTAGAGCAAAACAGATTGCTTATAACGAAGAACATGGTATAGTGCCGACACAGATAGTTAAGACATCTTCAGCCCGCGATTTGATTGACCTTTATAAAAATGAATCGTCAGAGAATACTCACAAATCAACTCAATCAATCAGACAATCTAAAGCAGGGAATAAGGATATTTTGATGCGACATGAGGCTCGTCCATATATTGAAGAAGAGCATATATTACCCGTTGCATCCGATCCGGTTACAGATTATATGTCGACTGATGAATTGGAGCGTCGGGTGAATCATCTGCGGCAGGAAATGATAGCAGCCGCTAAACGCACGGATTTTATTGAAGCTGCTAAATTCAGAGATGAAATGTTGACAACACAGGCATTGTTAGATTCTAAATTAAATAGTGATGAAAGTAAATAATAATTTCAGGGAAGCGATTGAATCAGATATGACATTTCCATTACTTGATCGGAAACTGTTTCTACCTACATCTAAGGAAGAAATGGAACGGTTAGGTTGGGATTATGCCGATATAATCATTTTTTCTGGAGATGCGTATGTGGATCATCCATCTTTCGGTGCTGCTGTAATAGGGAGAGTACTACAGGCTGCCGGTTATAGGGTTGCGATTGTCCCCCAGCCTAATTGGCGTGATGATTTAAGGGATTTTAGGAAACTTGGGAAACCTCGTTTGTTTTTTGGCGTTTCGGCAGGAGCAATGGATTCTATGGTGAATCATTATACGGCTAATCGACGTTTACGACAGGATGATGCTTATACGGCAGGCGGTCGTCATGGAATGCGTCCTGATTACCCGACAATAGTATATACAAAAATTATTAAGAGTATTTATCCGGATATGCCTGTAATTGTTGGTGGTATAGAGGCCTCCTTACGTCGTGTGGCACATTATGATTATTGGCAGGATAAACTTCTTCCTTCAATTCTTTCGGATTGTGGAGCAGATATGATATCTTATGGTATGGGGGAACGGACAATTGTGGAATTAGCACGTCGTTTGGATAATGGTGATGATATTTCCCAGATTCAGGATTTGCCACAGACGGTTGTTTTCTCAGAAAATAAACCCGATGATGATGACATTATTCTGCATAGTTATGAGGAGTGTCTGAAAAACAAAAAATGGCAGTCAGAAAATTTTAGATATGTAGAGGTGGAATCTAATAAATTTCATGGGCGAACGATATGGCAATCGACTCGTGGAAAGATGATAAAGATAAATCCAATGTATCCTCCAATGCAACAGCATGAAATAGATGCTTCGTTTGATCTTCCTTATACAAGGGTGCCACATCCGAGATATAAAGGTAAACGTATTCCAGCCTATGAGATGATACGTCATTCTATCAATATGCATAGAGGGTGTTTTGGAGGATGTGCATTTTGTACGATATCCGCGCATCAAGGTAAATTTATTGCCTCACGTTCAAAGCAATCTATATTAAATGAGGTAAAAGCTGTTTGTGCCATGTCTGATTTCAAAGGATATATATCAGATTTGGGAGGACCATCTGCCAATATGTATGGAATGAGAGGATATGACACTGATATTTGTGAAAAATGTGCGCGTCCCTCTTGCCTACATCCCAAGCCTTGTCCGAATCTTAATAATGATCACTCTCCTATTCTTGACATATATCGAAGTGTGGATTCCTTGCCTGGTATTAAAAAATCATTTATCGGTAGTGGAGTTCGATATGACCTTGCAATGGCTCATAATAAAAAGAATGGCAAAATAAATCAAATAAATCGCAATTATATTGAAGAACTGATTGCCAATCACGTCTCAGGCCGACTTAAAGTTGCACCAGAGCACACGTCTGACAATGTATTGAACTGCATGAGAAAACCATCATTCTCATTGTTCAGAAATTTTAAAAAAATATTTGAGGAGGTAAATAAAAAATATGGACTGAGACAGCAGTTGATTCCCTATTTTATATCATCTCATCCAAATTGCACTGAAGTGGATATGGCGGAATTGGCGGTTATTACAAAAGATCTTGATTTCCAATTAGAACAAGTGCAGGATTTTACTCCGACTCCCATGACCGTAGCTACAGAGATATATTATTCAGGATATCATCCATATACAGGAGAAAGGATTTTTACTGCAAAGTCTAAGGATGAAAAGAATGCCCAGCGTCAATTCTTTTTTTGGTATAAGCCGGAAAATAGACAACAGTTGGTTTCTGAATTACATCGCATGAATCGTCCGGATTTGGTAAAAAGATTGTTCCCTCAAAATTTTTATGAGAGAAGAAATCAATCTGCATATTCAAATAAATCCGGCAAAAAATCTTTTCGTAAGAATAAATAATGCAGATAAGTAGTTTCTAAAAATTAATGTACATATGTTGGCACGGTTTTTGCAGTATGGT
>NZ_SRYB01000053.1:0-15700 GCF_004793975.1 Lepagella muris | reverse complement strand
ATATAACTAAATAAAAGGGAGCGACAATTGTCGCTCCCTTTTATTTAGTTATATGTATTTATACATCTTTGTTTCTTAAACGCTCCATGTTTTTCTTATCATAGAGGCTTCCCCTCGTGAAAATAGATATTCAAATTTGACGATATTTCCATCAATTAGGATATGAAGAACGAAAAACGCTCGTTTGCTGCCTATCCTTATTCTATATACATTATTGAGGGTTTCAATCTTTTTGCAGTTGCTTATTTTATCAATGCTTTCAACATCAATAACTTCATTTATGGCATCTACTACTGATTTGTGTATCTTGCCAGATAATCTGTCAAGAGCTTTGATAAATTCTTTAGAGAAATCAACTTTCATCTGTATGGTCCAATGCCATGACGGCGCATGAAGTCATCCTTTTCTGTTTCAGAAACCATAATTTGTCCTTCAGGACGAGTGGAAACGAGATGACGGTATATCTCTGCATCATCCATTTCTGCTGCGTCTTCAGCCAAAAGCTGTTCAATGTATTTCTTTAGGTTTATTCCCATAACAGCAGCTTTGACACTCAAAGTGCGAAATACGTCTTCCGGTATATCAATGAGTTTGCGATGAGAAAGCTGAGACTTTTCTGCCTGAATTGATATTGTCTTCATTTTGTTATTCTTTTTTGCAAAGTTAAAATATATATATCGTATATACAAATTTAATCAATGAAGATTTCACTCAACTTTATCTAAATTTACTCAAATTTATTTGTCGGTAGGGTGACTACGATAATGTCAGGAGCCATTGCCATGCCGGAATGACATGAATCATAATGCCCTCTTCAACTTCGATATCTTCTGTTTCGTCATAAGTTATTATTTGCAGATTTTTACAACCTGTGGCTTTTGAGGCTTCCAATATCCCGGCGATCTCTCTCTTGCGTGTGTCGGAATCCATCATGCTCCATGTCACTTGTATGAGTTTCAGAATCTCCGTGCCACGTTGAACTATAAAATCACATTCTCCTTTGCCTTGATAGTAATATATCGTGTCAATCGGAGTTCGTGTGCGGTATAATTGTAGAAATACTGTGTTTTCAAGTTTTTTGCCATCATCATTACTTTGGGGTAGTAGGACAGCATCACGCAATCCATTGTCAATGCAATAGTATTTGGGTTGCGAACTTTCTATTTTCTGAAGAGATTTGCTATAGTTTGAGATGCGCAGGAACATGAATATATCGCATGCATAATTTGCCCAATCATAAAGGTCATCTTTGCTGACTTTAAGTCCTCGAGACTTTATATCCCCATGAATTGATCGTATTGATGTCGGTTTTGTCAGGTTTGCCATTATTCTCTTGAGATAATATCTGAGCACTTCGATATTGGAGAGTTTGTAATGCTCGACCAGATCCTTGAGAAGCATGGTGTCAAAATATGTCTGTAGTGTCTTTACTTTTAAAAGCGGATTTTCCATAAGTACAACTTCAGGGAAACCGCCTTCATTATTATATTCAAGAAATGCATTTCTTAATTTTGCCAAATCGGGTTCCAACCAGCTGTCGGTCTTGACACCTTTGAAATTACAGTATTCCTTGAAAGAGAGGGGGAGGGTCTCGTCCTCTTCCGGCCAGCCACGAAGAACGGATTTCAGTTCGCTGCTCAACATGGTGGCGTTGCTTCCGCTGATATATATGTTTTTGGAATAGTGTTTGTAAATTCGCATTACAAAATATTCCCAACCTTCAATAAGTTGTATCTCATCAAAAAACATGTACACTGAATTTATCGGGATATCCGGATACATTTCAGTGTATGCCTCTAATATCAGATGCATTTCATCAGATGACATTTTTACTAATCTTTCATCATCAAATCCAACCCAAAGGAATCTGCGTCGGTCAATACCTTGTGACAGCAGTTCATTTATGACATTCTCCATGCGGGATGATTTACCGCATCTTCTTACTCCGGGTATTGTCACAATCTTACCGTCTCCTACCGGAAGAGACTTTTCGCGTTTCTTAAGGTCGGTAGGAAACTCTGCCTGACGCATGGCAATCTGTGATTTGAGATACAATTTATCCATAGTGTCCTAAATTTGGGGACAAATATAGTGAAAATTGTCCTAAAAAAAAGGACAGATTGCGGACATCTTGATTTATTTAATATTTTTTATAATAATTTCATCAAGTCAGTAAATAAATTAACTTTATATTTGAGAGAATTAAAAAACTATGTATTAAAATTTTGAGAAGTGGATTGTAATGGTTATCTTTGCGAGAGATAACCATAAATCCATTACTACATGGCTAAGCCTCATAAATATATCAATCCTTTCACGGATTTTGGATTTAAATATATCTTCGGTAGAGAGGAATCTAAACCGTTTCTGATTGATTTTCTCAATAGTCTTCTTGAGGATGGTCCCGATTATGATAGAATTACGTCTCTTACGTATCGAGACAAGGAGAAGAATAAGTCTCGTAAGGATGAGAGAGGGGTGATTTATGATATATACTGCACTACTTCATCTGGAAATCAATTTATTGTGGAGATGCAGAAGAAAGCGCAGAAGAATTTTATCTCCAGATCGGTTTACTATCATTCTGTAGCCATTGCAGAACAAGGGAAGGTTGGTCCCGAATGGAATTTCAATATTGATCCGGTAATATTTGTGTCGCTGATGGATTTTACTCTTGATCATCTGCCTAAAGAGTTTGCAGTACATGTGTCGCTCTGCGAACGTAAATCAGGCAAACCGATTACTGATAGAGAGCGTTATATATTTGTGCAGCTACCGTTATTTGACAAGAAAAGACCGGAAGATTGCATTACTAATATTGACCGATGGTTTTACGTCTTAATCAATATGTATAATATGGAAACTATGCCTTTTACTGTGCAGAAGAAATTATTCAACCGCCTTTCTGAGGTGGCTTCATACGCCAGTCTTTCTCCAAAAGAGAAACGTCGGTATAATGCCGATCTTAAGGCGTATCGCGATTTGACAAACCAGATGGAATACGCAAAGTCGGAGGCTCTTGCTAAAGGTGAGGCAAAGGGTAAGTCTGAGGAGAAAATCAGACTTGCTAAGTTGATGAGGGAAAGAGGATATGATGTCTCTACGATTGCCTCGCTTGTGGAGATGCCTGAAGAATGGGTGGAGAGTATTGTCATTGGATAGCATTTCTGCTGAAATTCAGGTCGCCTTGTAGTGGGATACAGGTGCTTCTATAACTAAGAAAGGAATTAGACGATGCGTCTGATTCCTTTCTTAGTTATAGAAGGTGACTTCTTTTGGGGAAGTGGGCAGTTAGGCTTTGCGGATGTAGTCGACGATCCATGCACCTACCTCTTTTGTGCCGTATTTGGCTCCACCTTCCACTTGTATCTCCGGAGTGCGTACATTGGCATCGAGTGATGCGTTGACCGCCTCGCGGATCAGTTTCCCTTCAGCTGTAAGGTCAAAGTATTCAAACAGCATGGCTACAGAGAGAATCTGTGCAAGTGGATTGGCAATGTTCAAACCCTTTGCCTGTGGCCATGAACCATGGATAGGCTCGAATACCGGAGTATGCTCACCGGTGGATGCGGAGGGGAGTAGTCCCATCGAACCTGTGATGCAGGAGCCTTCATCGGTAAGGATATCGCCGAAGGTGTTCTCTGTCACCATTACATCAAAGAACTTGGGATCCTGAATCATACGCATGGCTGCGTTGTCAACAAACATATAGTCTGTCTCTATTTCGGGATATTTGCTTTCCATCTCCTTTGCCACCTGACGCCACAGACGGGAAGAGGCAAGCACGTTTGCCTTATCCACTACCGTAAGATGCTTGCGGCGACGTCCGGCATATTTGTATGCCTCCACAAGGATACGTTCAATCTCGGGACGTGTGTAGGCGTTGGTGTCGTATGCCTTATCGTTGTCCTGATATTTCTCACCGAAATACATGCCGCCGGTGAGTTCGCGTATGCAGATAAAATCGGCACCGCGCACAAGCTCATCCTTAAGTGGGGATTTGTGGATGAGGCAGTCAAAGGTCTCAATAGGACGTATATTGGCAAACAGACCAAGCTTCTTACGCATAGCGAGAAGTCCCTGTTCGGGACGTACCTTTGCAGTGGGGTCGTTGTCAAATTTGGGGTCGCCTACGGCAGAGAAGAGCACTGCATCAGCATTCATGCAGATTTCAAAAGTCTTCTCCGGGAACGGATCGCCGACAGCATCGATTGCGGAAGCACCGCACAATGCATATTCGTAGCTTACATTGTGACCAAATTTCTCACATACTGCGGACATTACCGCAACACCCTGTTCGGATATCTCCGGACCTATACCGTCGCCCGGAAGAACAGCTATTTTTAAATCCATATTTTATGATGTTGGGGCAACATGGTGGATAGCCGCTGTTGCCTGTGGTTAATGATTGTTTATTGTCAGGATTCCGTCTGTTTGCGCATCTCATTTTCCATGAGGTTGAGCATCTTTACGGTAGCCTTGATTGCAGCCTCCGTTTGGTCGGCATCCAGACCGCGTGTGCGGTAGACGCGATCCTCCCATTCCCATGAAATGGTGGCTTGCACCAGTGCGTCGGTGCGACCGCCGGGGGGGATGGAGACGTTGTAATTGGAAAGATGAGGGAAACGACGGGATAGTTTCTCCTTATAGATATGTTTCACTGCACGCATGAACGCGTCAAACTGTCCGCTGCCGACGGCTGTCTGTTCGTAGATCTCACCGTTGATTTCCAGTTTAACGGCAGCCATAGGATTTAGTCCGTAGGCTGTGCTGACCATATAGCTGAGCAACTTGACGTGCTCTTCGAGAGTGGAACTTTTCAGGACATCAGACACGATAAACGGAAGATCTTCCTGAGTGACCACCTCTTTTTTGTCGCCCAACTCGATGATTCTTTCCGTGACCATCTTTGTCTGTTCTGGCGATAGCTCAAGACCGAGCTCCTCAAGATTACGGAGTATATTTGCCTTTCCGCTGTTTTTACCGAGGGCATACTCACGTTTCCTTCCGAAGCGTTCGGGGAGCAGGTCATTGCAGTACAGATTCGCCTTGTTGTCGCCATCTGCATGCACGCCTGCCACCTGTGTGAAAACACTGTCGCCTGTGATGGGGCGGTTAGGCGGTATGGCTATGCCGGAATAGTTTTCTACAAGACGGCTAACGAGGTTGAGCTTGCTCTCGACAATGTTGGTGTGTGCATTAAACTGGTCCTTCAATATCGCCTGCACGCTTGCGAGAGGTGCATTTCCGGCACGCTCACCAAGACCGTTGACGGCAGTGTGTATCCCCTTGCAGCCGCCGAGCACGGCGGCAAGCACGTTGGAGATGGCGAGGTCATAGTCGTTATGGGCGTGGAAGTCGAAATGTATCTCCGGATAAAGTTTCACCATCTTTCTCATGAAGAGGAGAAGTTCAAGAGGATTGAGTATGCCGAGAGTGTCGGGAAGCATAAACCTTTTTATCTCGCAGTCGCGGAGTGCATCAATCATCTTGAAAACGTAATCGGGAGAATTCTTTATTCCGTTACTCCAATCCTCAAGATATACGTTGACGTTTATCCCCATCTCATGAGCGAGGGAGATATTTCTGCGTATATCAGCGAAATGCTGTTCAGGAGTCTTCTTCAGTTGGTTGACGCAATGGTTTTCAGATCCCTTGCATAGAAGATTTATGTTGACGCATCCGCAATCGTTTATCCAGTTGAGGGATGTGCCATTGTCGACAAACCCGAGAACCTCCACTCTCGACAGGAATCCGGCCTGACGCGCCCATTTGCAGATGCGTCTGACGGCATCTTTCTCTCCATCGGAAACTCTTGCGGAAGCCACTTCAATGCGGTCTACGTTAAGATCCTGTAGAAGGGCGCGGGCTATCATAAGTTTTTCATGTGGCACGAAACTCACTCCGCTGGTCTGTTCGCCGTCGCGGAGTGTCGTGTCCATGATCTCTATTTGTGCCGAATGACTATTCATTATCTTCAGGCTTTGGCATTACGCTCCCACGCTTCGGTCTTCTCCTTATTTTCAAGAAGGAAGTCGATGTCGTCGAGTGCGTTCATCAGGCAATATTTCTTATAACCGTTGATCTCGAAATTTTCGCTTTTACCGGTCGCCTTATTTGTGATGGTCTGGTTGGGAAGGTCAACCTCGACGATGGTCTTGGGGTCGTTCTTGATGGAGTCAAACAGCTCCGCGAGAAATCCTTCCGAAACAACTACGGGCAACACGAAGTTGTTAAGCTCGTTGTTCTTGTGGATGTCGGCGAAGAAACTGCTTATGACCACGCGGAAACCATATCCGGCGATAGCCCATGCGGCATGTTCTCGACTCGAGCCACTGCCGAAGTTCTTACCTGCTACGAGTATCTCGCCGCTATATGTGGGATCATTAAGCACGAAATCCTTGTTGATTGAACCATCGGGATTATATCTCCAGTCGCGGAAAAGGTTCTCTCCGAAGAAACTCTCCTCACGGGTGGTGGCTTTAAGGAAACGTGCGGGTATTATCTGGTCGGTATCGACATTTTCGAGAGGAAGAGGCACGCAGGTGCTGCTGATTATATCGAATTTCTGTTTCATTATCTGAACTGTTTCGTATTATGAATCACGTGTAGATGAGTCAAGAATGATGATTCACGCATTAATTAATGTTCTCGGGTCGGTGATGACGCCTGTGATGGCAGCAGCGGCAGCCGTGAGCGGGCTTGCAAGCACTGTGCGTGCCCCCGGACCTTGGCGACCCTCGAAGTTGCGATTTGAAGTGGAGACTGCCAGTTTGCCGGCAGGTATCTTATCATCGTTCATGGCGAGACATGCGGAGCACCCCGGCTGACGTATCTCAAAACCGGCTTCCTCCAGAATCTTGTCGAGTCCCTCTTCCTTTATCTGCTCACTCACCATCCAGGAGCCGGGCACAAGCCATGCAGTGATGCGGTCGGCTTTCTTCTTCCCTCTTACGATAGATGCGAATGCACGGAAATCCTCGATGCGTCCGTTGGTGCATGCGCCTAAGAATACGTAGTCCACGGGAGTGCCGATAAGCTTCTGACCCGGTTCGAATCCCATGTATCCGAGACTCTTGAGGTAGGATGCCTTTCCGGCATCAGGGATAGTGTCAATGTCGGGGATGCTTTGGGTTATGCCCATGCCCATACCGGGATTTGTGCCGTATGTCACCATAGGCTCGATATCCTCAGCTTGGAAAGTCAGTTCTTTGTCGAATACTGCATCATCACCGCTTCTTAGGGTTTTCCAATATTCTACAGCCTTATCCCAATCCTCACCCTTTGGAGCATACTCACGTCCCTTGATATATTCAAAAGTTTTCTCATCCGGAGCGATGAATCCGCCTCTTGCTCCCATCTCTATAGAGAGATTGCAGAGAGTGAGTCGTCCCTCCATTGATAGGTCGCGCACAGCTTCACCGGCATATTCCACAAAATAACCTGTAGCGCCGGATGTGGTGAGCTTCGACATGAGATACAATGCGATATCCTTTGCTGTCACACCCTCTGCGAGTTTACCCTCTATGTTTATTCTCATAGATTTAGGTTTCTGCTGAAGGATACACTGTGAAGCCATAACCATCTCCACTTCCGACGTGCCGATACCGAATGCCACTGCGCCCATTGCCCCGTGGGTCGACGTGTGGGAGTCGCCGCATACGATGGTCATACCGGGAAGCGAGAGACCGCGTTCCGGACCGACAACGTGGATTATACCGTTCTTAGGATTAAGCATCCCGAAATGGTTCAGACCAAATTCTTCAGCATTCTTTGCAAGGGTGTCTACCTGAGTTTTGCTGACGGGATCCTCGATAGGTTTGTCCTGGTCATGAGTAGGTGTGTTATGGTCAGGCATGCAGAAGATGTTTTCCGGACGAAAGCATTTTATGCCTCTGCGTCGCATGCCTTCAAAGGCTTGCGGACTTGTTACTTCGTGGCAGTAGAGCCTGTCGATGTAGAGTTGTTCCGGACCGTCCTCCACGTGCTGCACCACGTGGCTGTCCCAGATCTTGTCAAATAACGTATTTGCCATTTTACCTGTAAAAAATATATATAGTTTATAAAGTCGAAATAAAAAAGCCTTCCCCATTTGCGGTGGGAAAGGCTCTGTGAATATCCTAAAAAATTATGCGCAGACCAATATTCCCACCGACGGATGCCGTAGAATAATGGAAATAAGTCGTATTATAATGAACGATGTCATTGTTTTGGTCTTGCGTTTAAAATTGTTGCAAAGTTATATCGTTTAATGCAAAATTGCAAGAAAAAGATAAAAAAAGAGGTGTGACAGCACCTCTTTTTTATTGTTATATTGAAAATTTATTGAGAATGGGTTATTTGAGTGGCTTGATGTCAAGTTTCACGGGCTTTATCATGTTCTCCGGAGCAAGGATGGTGTCAAGATCCTTTTGCGTGAGAATGCCGTGTTCGAGTACGAGATCGTAGACGCTTTTCCCTGTCTCAAGAGCCTCCTTGGCAATCTTGGTAGAGTTTTTATAGCCGATGACTGGGTTCAGGGCGGTGACTATGCAGATGCTGTTGCGAACCTCTTCACGGCATCTGTCGGCATTTGCAGTGATGCCGTCAACACAACGGGTGCGGAGTGTGTCAAATCCGTTGATCATCAGATCGACTGACTCGAAATCGCACTGAGCCATAACAGGCTCCATGGCATTTAGCTCCATCTGGGCGGCCTCCCCCGCCATGGTTACGCAGAGTTCATTGCCTATGACCTTATAGCAGATCTGGTTCATGACTTCGGGAATCACAGGGTTGACCTTTCCCGGCATAATCGACGATCCCGGCTGCATGGCAGGAAGATTAAACTCTCCAAGTCCGCATCTCGGACCGCTTGCAAGGAGTCGGAGGTCATTGCAGATTTTGTTGACTTTTACAGCTACACGCTTCAAAGCAGATGCGTAGCCTACAAGGCATGATGTGTCGGAAGTGGCACCCACGAGATTGTCTGATAGCTTGATATCCCAACCTGTGATTTCTGCAAGCGCGGCAACGCATTTCTCAGCATAGCCCGGTTCTGCACATATACCTGTGCCTATGGCAGTTGCGCCCATATTTATTGTCAGGAAGTCATTGGCAGCCTCATTAAGATGCTTAATCTCATCACGGAGTATGGCGGCAAATCCGCTGAATGTCTGTCCGAGAGTCATCGGTACGGCATCCTCCAGCTGTGTTCGTCCGATCTTGAGGATTGATGCAAATTCCTTACCCTTGCGCTCGAAAGACTCAATCAGTTTCTCAAAATGCTCCATATAACGCAAGTGAGAGAAGTACATGCCGATATGTATGGCTGTGGGATACGCGTCGTTGGTAGATTGAGAACAGTTGACATGATCATTTGGAGAGCAATATGTGTACTCACCGCGTTTATGTCCCATGATTTCCAATGCACGGTTGGCGATCACTTCGTTGGCATTCATGTTGGTCGTGGTGCCGGCTCCACCCTGAATCATATCGACGGGAAATTGGTCGTGGTATTTGCCATCGATTATTTCACGGCAGGCTTGTTCGATTGCATCTGCCTGTTGCTTTGTAAGGAGTCCCAGTTCATAATTGGCGCGTGCTGCACCCATCTTCGTGATAGCCAATCCTTTTATGAAAAGCGGATACTCGTTGAGGTGGAATTTACTGATTTCGAAGTTCTCAATTCCACGTAATGTCTGCACTCCGTAGAGATCGGAATCGGGAATTTCGCGTTGCCCGATGAGATCAGATTCCACACGGAATCCGGTGTTGTTGGTTGTTTCCATGATAAAATAAATTTATGGTACTAATTTAAGAAATTGTATAAATTTCGGTTATATTCGTTGGTCAATGGTACACGGAATAAAGAGCTACTGTACATGGTATGACTCTTCACCTATACATAAGTAACGAGCGATTTTCCGAAATCATATATAAATAGAATGAACATTACTCTAATTAAAGATATGTCAATTTTAGGGTTGACAGTGTAATTGCCTATTGATCCCGTGCAAATGTCATGCACGATAAAGTATTTAATATAATAACAATTTTCATGCATGAAATAATTCTTAATAAAATGAAAAGATTGCAACATACGGCATATTAAAATGTTTATTAGTATGAAGTAGTCTGACAGGATACTTTCATGTTAACCTGATTTGAGGGATGAGGTCGTGAGGCATTATTCCGAAATTTAAAAATTCAAAACTATGATACTACAGTTGTTGTTTGTATTGGCTGCTATAATAGTAGGTGCCCGTCTTGGGGGCATCGGACTCGGAGTTATGGGTGGAGCCGGCATGGCAGTTCTGGTGTTCTTTTTTGGTCTTGAACCTACCTCGCCGCCGATTGATGTCATGCTTATGATTGCCGCGGTCATTTCGGCAGCCGCCGCCATGCAGGCCGCCGGAGGTCTGGATTATCTTGTGTCGCTGGCAGAGAAATTATTGCGCAAGCATCCGTCGCAGGTGACGGTGGTCAGTCCGTTGGTGACGTATCTGTTCACGTTTGTTGCCGGCACAGGACATGTGGCATATTCGGTATTGCCGGTAATTGCTGAGGTGGCGCGTGAGACAAAGATACGCCCGGAACGTCCGCTCGGTATTGCTGTGATAGCATCCCAACAGGCGATAACGGCGAGTCCTATCTCTGCCGCCACTGTGGCATTACTCGGACTACTGACCGCTGCAGGTATCTCGCTTTTCGACATATTGAAGATTACTATCCCCGCCACTCTTTGCGGTGTGCTTGTAGGCGCATTGTTGTCAAAGCGTGTTGGAAAGGAGTTGATGGATGATCCGGAGTATCAGCGTAGAGTGAAGGAGGGGATGATAGAGGAGAATGATAAGCCTGTCAACCGTATAGAGAATGTCGGGAAAGCCCGTCTTTCGGTGATATTGTTTCTTTTGGCTACGGTACTTATAGTATTATTCGGATCAATTCCATCAATGCGTCCGGTGTTTGAGGGCACACCTGTCGGTATGCCGGCGATAATAGAGATATTGATGCTGACCACATGTGCGCTTATCCTTATATTCACTAAAACCAATGGAATTACGCCCACTCAAGGTAGTGTATTCATAGCCGGAATGCAGGCTGTGATTGCTATTTTCGGTATTGCTTGGATGGGGGATACCTTTATCAATGGCAATCTTGCAGCTATCACCGCACCGATTGAGGGTATCGTCCGTGATATGCCTTGGCTATTTGCCGTGGCACTCTTTGTGATGTCGATTCTATTGTACAGTCAGGCTGCCACCGTGAGGGCAATAATGCCTCTCGGTGTCGCACTTGGTATAAGTCCTATGATGCTTATTGCTCTTTTCCCTGCTGTCAACGGATACTTCTTTATCCCGAATTATCCTACCATAGTGGCGGCTATCAATTTTGACCGCACAGGCACCACGCATATCGGCAAATGGGTGCTCAACCATTCCTTTATGATGCCTGGAATGGTGGCTACGATTGTTGCGATTGGTGTTGGGTTGCTGCTTATTCAGATATTTTAGACCAATGGCATTTTAGACTAATTATGATATACTATGGACAGACACAGCATTTTAGTGGCAATGGCATTGGTGGCTCCTATAGGGGCAGTTGCTCAGGTTGCTGACCACGACACGGTGGCGGCAGAGAGAGGGTTGATAGAGGAAGTGGCGGGAATAAAGAAGAAGACCGATAAGTTTAATCTCTATCTTAACATGCGTGGGGATTTCAACGCTGCATGGCGAGGTTCTACGTTTGATGAGGGGAGTTTCCGTATGAAGCAACTCCGCATAGAGATGACCGGACAGATCAACGACTGGTTGAGCTATCGTTATCGCCAGCGTCTTAATAAGGGGGATTCTGAGTCGGGTTATCGCGACAACGTGCTTGGCAGCATCGACTATGCCGGGATAGGTATCCGACTCGGAAAGGTATCGTTTTTCCTTGGCAAGCAATGTGCTGCGTATGGCGGTATTGATTTCAACCGTAATCCTATCGAGGTGTTGGAAAATCCGGCGTTGGTGGAATATATGGGTAATTTTATGACGGGTGTCAAGGTGGCGTATGATTTCACACCGTCGCAACAGTTGCAGTTTCAGGTGCTCAATTCACTTACTGGCTCATCGGAATCCATGTATGGGGATTATGAAAAGTCGAAGATGCCCATGGTATATACTCTTAACTGGAACGGCAATTTCAATAATTTCTATAAGACCCGGTGGTCGGCATCCTTCATGAATGAGACAAAGGGTAAGAATCTTGTGTATTTTGCATTGGGCAACGAATTCCGTTTCTCCGATAAGGTGAGTGCGTATGCCGACTGGATGTATTCACGTCAGGACGTAGACCGTATGGGGGTCATGACAAAAATGGTTGCAGGTGCGGATGCGTCTTTCAATACTACTAAGGTAGATTATATGTCGGCATTGGTGCACGTTGACTATCGTTTCCATCCGTCGTGGAATGTGTTCTGTAAAATCATCTGCGACACGTCGGGCATATATTCAAGTCATGACGGATTGGAGAAAGGTAACTATTGCACCTCATGGGGGTATCTTGCCGGGTTGGAATATTACCCATTCAAAGACCGCACACTTCATTTCTTCGCGGCGTATACTGGGCGTAATTATCTCTACACCGACCGGGCTAAGACATTCGGCAACAAGGATTATTTCACCAATTCCCTCTCCGTCGGATTCATCTGGCAGATGCCGATATTCTGAGCATCTGAGGGAAATAAAAATGATAAGGTCCAATTGATTTCAATCGGATTATCGGTCATTTTAAGAATCAAGGGTAGGCGAGGATTATCGAGTATCCATATATTGGCTCCTTCGGCATTGTCGCGTGCATGTATCACGTTTGTGGTGGGAGATACGTCAATTTTTTTGAAAAGTATGCCGTTGATTATTGTCTCTCCTTTATCTTTCAGATTGGCGAGGGCATCAGCCGATATTATGCCGAATGTCTCGGAATCATCGAGAGTGATGTGGTTGCCGTCTTCCGGCATGAGATAGCTCAGTGAGTCTCCATGCCTGACGGCTTGGCGTGTCATGACGTAGCTGCCTGTCCAGAGTTTCAGATTACGGACGATGCTCCAGTCAAGCTTTATTCCACCGTCAGGCATGTTGTGGAATACATACTTGAACCGTCGTGTCTGTCCGTGTAGCTTGTATGTGGCGGTAAGGGTGTCAGATGATTCCGGAATGATATCGGCATATAGGTCTATTGAAGATAGAATGAATGCGATTGCTGTAAATGCAGTAATAAGGAATGGCTTAAGAAATATTAATTTCATGATGATTCAGATAACAGGGGATTTGATATTGATTTCAGTTGGCGTGCATCCTTTTGCCCCAACCGGATGGTTTGGGTCCCATCTTCAACCTTAATTCACCACCGGAGATAATGTCGGAATGTCGCAAGGTGGAGAGATTGTATGGCTTGCCATTAAGTGTGGCTGCGATTATGTGGCGGTTGGTGTCAGACAGATTGTCAGCAACGATTGAGAAGGTCTTCCCTTCGCCTACAGAGAAAGTGGTGGATCTCAGCAACGGGGAGTGGATTATGTAGTAGTCATGTCCGGCATTTGGATATATGCCGGCGAGGTTGAACATGAGCCATGAAGACATTGCTCCGGAGTCATCATTTCCGGGAAGTCCGGTGGGAGAGTCGTTGTAGTTCTCTTCAATTATGCGGCGTATTGTGTCGGCTGTTTTGTCGGGACGTCCTATCCAATGATAGAGACAGGGCGAGAGGAATGACGGTTCATTGTTGACGTTGAAATAATTTTTGGAGAAGAACGTGTCGAGTCGTTGGTCAAAAGCCTTCGGTCCGCCGCACTTCTCAATGAGTCCGTCTACATCGTGAGGGATGCTTAGGGAGTATTCCCAAGAGGAAGCCTCATAGAAAAACATGTTCCACCAAGGTGTGTACCAAGGACCCTCAAAAGTGAGGGGAGTGTATCGGAATGTTGGTTTATGCGTTTTTGATTTTCCGAAAGGGATTTCATCAAGCCAGTTCCCTTCGGCGTCGCGTGGCATTATAAAACCCTTCGCACCATCATGCTCATAGTCGTCGCGCCAGAGGTTTTTCCATGATTCCGATTGCTTGAGGTATCTGTCAGCCAGCTCGTCGTGCCCGAGCTGATGTGCCACCTGATATATGGCGAAGTCGCATAGCGAATATTCCACAGTACGGTTTCCGGCACGTGGTATACCATGAGGGATATAGCCTAATGATATATATTCCCTTAGTCCGCCACGTCCTTCCGCTTCCTCATTTCCACCGGGAGGTATGGTGGCATCAACGAGCATCATCTTCAGTGCCTCCTCATAGTCGATACTTTTGATACCCTTCACACAGGCATCTGCAATCACCACTTCTGCATTTGATCCCCCTTGTGTGCGTCCGTTGGCATTTCCGCTTCTTGCATCGGGCATATATCCGTCGCGTTTCCCAATGTTGACGAGGGAGTTTACAATGTCGCACAGACGTTCCGGAGCTATTATGGCGAGTAAGGGCATAGAAGTGCGGTAAGTGTCCCAAAGAGCATAGAAATCATCATAATATGGCACCCCCGGATCGGTCCATAGGGGATTCTCTCCACTTCGGTCAGAGGGCATTATGAGCGTATGATAAAACGCGGTGTAGAACATGCGTTTCATATCTGCGGGGGTGGAAGGATGCAGCTTTATTCGGTTCATCATGTCATCCCATGAATCAAGTAGTTCGGAATGGATTGTTTCGAAGTCTTTCCCTTCAGATTCGGAGATGAGATTCCTTTGAGCTTTCAGTTGGCTGATGAACGATATGCCTATTTTGACGTTGATGGTGTCGGATCCCGGAGGAAAACTGACAAGAGCTCCTGTCTTTTCTCCGGAATCGTATTGGTAGGGATCATTGGTGATTGAATCCCCTTTCCATGTTGCCACTTGGGAGAAGGGAGTGTCGGACGAGAGGTGGAAATATACGGTGTATGCTCTTCCATTGTTCCAGCCGCCGCGTATACGTGAATATCCGGCGATTTCATGGTCGGAAACTACCTGCACTTCTGAGCCGACGAATTGCTGTGCCTCACGAGAATCCGGCACAGGATTTTCACCAAGGAAGAACCCTGCATCTATCATTAGGGAGTTGGGTTTGTCAGGCGTGTCGGAAGGATAGGATATGCGGTAGGCGGTTGTGCGTGGAGTGGTGGTTATTTCTGTCGTTATTCCGCTCTCTTCAAATGTGGTGGAATAATACCCCGGTTTTATCTCCTCATTCAGGCGGTGTGCATGATGCTTTGTAGCGGTCAGATTGCCGGAGAATGGTTGGATCAGTATGTTGCCGTATTTCGGACCGCCACCGGTACCACTGACATGTACCTGAGCGAACCCGTCCACACGTTCCGGCATCGGGAGCCATCCGCTGTTGGGGGATGGGGTACAATCCGGACCTGGGCGCACCATACCGAAAGGTGCGGATGGACCGATAAATACTCGTCCGAGTCCTTCCGAACCTATTTGGGGATCGATATAGTCCGACAGTCTCTCGTTTGCAGATGATTGAGATGACGTAATTGTCTTGGCATCAGCTGTCGCGACAATCGTCATCAAGGCAGTTAGAAGTATTATATAGTATCGCATGGTATCAAATTCCAACAAATTCAACTCTCCCCATCAAAATAGGTAGGGTGTTCAGTTAGTTGTTCCGTATTCAGCTCACTTTTTTAAGTGTTTCGGTT
>NZ_SRYB01000052.1:0-17826 GCF_004793975.1 Lepagella muris | reverse complement strand
TCTCTAATTATCAATGATATTTATTTTTAACCCTCAAAAAGTGACGAAGTCAGGAGAGAATATTATTTAATCCATACGTGACTTATAGTCCTCATACGAAAATTCCCTGAGACAAACCGGTTCTCCTGAAATAGGTTGGAGCCATATTGATGGATGCTGTATACCATTAAACATATTTGTCTTTACCGTTGTATAATGGTTCATATCCAACAATGTCAGGCGATCTCCACAAGCAAGCGGATTCTTGAATTTCCAATCTCCTACAAAATCCCCACTTAAACAAGAATTTCCACCAAGACGATATGATATGCCATCAGAATTATCATCTAAAGCCTCTTCAATATTAGGTTTATAAGGCATCTCCAAGCAATCCGGCATGTGACATGCAAATGATGCATCAATTATAGCGGTCTTTATTCCACTATCTTCTACCACATCTAAGACTTCTGTCACCAAGTCACCTGTTTGCCAAGTGAACGCGCTCCCTGGTTCCATTATCAGACTCAGATTAGGATATTCTTTATGGAGATCATTTAATAAAGAAATCAAATGTTCCACATCATAATCCTTTCTTGTCATCAAATGCCCCCCACCCATATTTAGCCACTTCAGCTTTGGGAGCCATTTACCAAAGTCTCTTTTTAACGCAATCAGAACTTTCTCCAAGTCATAGCTTGAAGATTCACATAATGCATGGAAATGAAAGCCTTCCAGACCTTCTGGAAGATCCTCCGGTAAATCTTTTGCATTTATCCCAAATCGACTTCCAGGAACACATGGATTATATATATCCGTATCAATAACACTACAATGAGGATTAACTCTGATTCCACACGTCACCAGATTATCTTCTCTTCCGGCATTATAATCCTTAACCTTAGGATAATATTTTTTGAACTGGCTCAATGAATTGAAAGTAATATGCGAGCTGCCTTGTAAGAATTTCGGGAACGAATCATCTGTATAAACAGGGCAATATGCATGGACATCATTGCCAAGGCAATCAAGCGATAGCTGCATTTCATTTACAGAACTTGCTGTTGAAGAATCAACATACTCTGCAATGATTGGGAATGTTTTCCATAATGCATTTGCTTTAAACGCCATTATTATCTTGACATCCGCTTCCTCACTTACACGTTTAATCAGAGAAAGGTTTTTTCTAAGACGCTCTTCATATACTATATAATATGGAGTCTTTATTGTCATATTACAAATTATTATCTTATAAGTTATACATCAATGATCTAAAATGAACTATACCACAATAAATATTTACAGCTCAAAGTTTTAAGATATAATAACATTAAATTACCATATCTTTAAAATTTCCACAAATAACAATTATAGTATTTTGAATTTCACAAATTTCAACAATAAATTTTTAATTCCAATTACGCCAAAATCAACCGTAATCATATCTTCTCCTGAAAGAGAATCAATTTTAACTATTTTGCCGGCGCCGAACCGATCATGAAGAATTGACATCCCTATCGATAACTCTTGAGCAATATGTTGCGGAATAACGTTTAATGTCGGATTTTTACTGTTATTCTTAGGTATCGGGATTTTTGATAGACCGAGAGACGGCTTTGATGCATATCCACTTCTTGATGTATTATATCTGAGAAGAGGATTCTCAAATTTAGAATTATCCATAGATACATTTTTTGAGACTTGAATATGTATAAAGCGTCTGTCAATATCTCCTAAGAATCTGGAAGGGCTTGTCATTACAGTCTGTCCATTGCGAAACCTACTTCCCGCATAAGTAAGAACACACGATTCTTTCGCTCGAGTTATCGCCACATATAGTAGACGTCTTTCCTCTTCAATCTGAGAAAATGAATCCAAGCTCATTGAAGATGGGAACAAATCTTCTTCCACACCAACAACATAAACATGTTTAAACTCCAATCCTTTTGCTGAATGTACTGTCATCAAAGATATTTTAGGCAGGTCATCAGTATCATTTTCATCTTGATCCGTAGCCAACATAACCTCAGATAAAAATGTCTTCATATCTGTTTCCCCACCACCTGTCTGTTCTCTTAAATCAACAAATTCCTTAAGTCCGGATAGGATCTCCTTTAAATTTTCCTGCTTACTGATACTCTCAGGCGTTGAATCATGCGCAATAAGTGTCAATATTCCCGTGCGATTATATATCAATTGCCCAAGAGCATAAGCATTCGAACCAGATATATTGTCATCAATAAATTCTTGAATCAGATCTTTAAAACTATTCAATTTGGCAATAATTCCGGAATTCAATCCGATATTTTTTAGATCAGAAGAAGTAATCACTTGCCATAGGCTTTTAGTCTCTGAAGATGCTGCAGAATACAATTTCTTTAAGGTGGTCTCACCAATTCCTCTCGTTGGATAATTGATTATTCGGCGCAAAGCTTCGTCATCGTCAGGATTAACACTCAGACGAAAATAGGCAATCATATCTTTGACCTCCTTTCGCTGATAAAATGACAGCCCTCCATATATCCGATATGGCATATTCCTCTTTCTTAAAGATTCTTCTAAAATCCTTGATTGAGCATTTGTTCGATACAATATTGCATATTCATCATAGGAATCATGATGGGTAAGTTTCGATTGATTTATCATATTCGCAACCATGAACGCCTCCTCCATATCACTATAAGTCCTGACAACATTGATCAACTCTCCAGGCTCATTCTCACTATAAACATGTTTCTTCATCTGACGCATATTTTTATCAATCAGACTTTCCGCTGCATTTATAATATTCTGAGTGGATCGATAATTCCTCTCCAACTTAAAAATCTTTAATTTGGGATACCTATTTTCTAAATAAAGTATATTATTTATATCTGCCCCTCTGAAGGAGTATATACTTTGTGCATCATCTCCGACTACACATAAATTTTGCCTATCGCCAACAAGTTGCGATACTATCAGATGTTGAGAAAAGTTAGTATCTTGATATTCATCAACAAGTACATACTTAAAAAATTCTTGATAATGTCTACACACATCCGGATAATCCCTCATAAGAATATTCATATACACAAGAATATCATCAAAGTCCATTGCATTTGCAAGTTTACATCTTTCTTGGTATATTTTATATATCTGTCCAATTAAAGGACGCCTTGATTTTTTATCATTCTCATAATTATCTCTATCAAGTAGATATTCTGTCGGGGTAATCATAGCATTCTTTGCATTAGAAATCACTGATGCTAAAACAGAAGGTTTATATATTTTCTCATCCAGTGCGAGGTCTTTTACTATCATTTTAAGTAAAGATTTCGAATCAGCTGAATCATATATTGTAAAGCCTGGAGTAAAACCGATTTCTTCAGAATGACGACGAAGAATTCTGAGAAAAATAGAGTGGAATGTTCCCATCCATAATTTTGATGCAACTTTATCCCCCAATATGGCTGTGATCCGTTCTTTCATCTCACGTGCAGCCTTATTCGTAAAAGTCAAGGCCATTATCCGATATGGCTCATAACCACAACTTATAAGATTGACTATTTTATATGTCAGAACCCTTGTTTTACCAGATCCGGCTCCGGCAATAACCAAAGCCGGTCCTTCATTATATAAAACTGCCGCACGCTGCTGAGGATTTAGTAGATCCAGATAATTATAATTTGGCTCTTGTCCCATCGTAAAGATTATTTGATAGAGATATTTTTAATTTCATTATAAGTAGGAATGTCTCTCATGAATCTATATGAACCGTTAACATAATCAATCTCACAACAGTAATGATTTATTCCATTTGATACAGCAAGAAATCTTGCTTTAAGAGTCATGTTATATCTTACAATCTGATCAAATACACATTGAGAGATTTCTATATCCGGTGCCTTATATTCAACTATCATAAGAGGAGAACCATCTGTCATAAATATTATGGTATCACACCTTTTTTTTGTGCCATTTAAAACTATACCAACTTCATTTGAAACAATTGATGAAGGATAATTCTTGTATTTTATCAACCAATCAACAAAATGCTGCCTAACATATTCTTCCGGCGTAAGCGTAACATATTTTTTTCGTAACCTATCATATACCTTAATATGATTATCTCCCCGACAAAGCCGGAGCTCAGTCGGGGGGAGATTTAGAGATGGAAATTGCTTCCCTATTAAATTTATATTTGTCAATTAAATCAGATTATTATTTGGTTACTATTGTATTTTTCCCAGAATATACAGGATCAAAAATACTATTCAACAGATCCGCCAAGCGTAATCCGCCTCTCAAGAATTGCTTCTCAACAATCGGAGTCCATTCAGCAATATAATCATAGCTTATTTTAGTACCTTCCGGCGTATTATTATAGACATCTTTTCCTATTTCAAACGTCTCTGACGCCCAACCCTCAGGCGTAGTTACATCTAATATGTCTAACGTCATTTCTGGTGTGGCCCTATCAATTTGATTTTGCCATTCAGTATAACTCCATTTATGAGCAGATTCCGGGAGTGAACTATCCCAAACTGAATGGAGATTTGTATCTTTCCCAAAATATTTTACAAGCCATCTATTTCCACCAAGATCTGAAGCATGACCAAGATGCATCGGCTGATGTATATCACCCAATAAATGAATCAATATTTTTAATGCTAACTGCTTATTTTCCCGAGATGCATTTGAATCTTTAAGAACATCTACTTGCATGTATATTGCTCTGACAATATCTCCATCTTCATGAAGAGGAGCACTATCAAAAGTTTGATCTGCATCAATATTTTTATAATGCCACGTTTTAGAATATGCATATTCCGGTGTATGAGAAGCATTATCAAGCCAATTGGCATAATATACCGGAGATTTTCCATCCAACAGATCCATCACCTTATCCAATGTAGTAGGTGTCAAATGACATTCAGCTATAAATGCAGTTGTGTCATGACCCTTCTGTCCCCATCCAAAAGAAGAGATAGATGAAAGGCAGAGTAAGCCAGAGGTTAATATATTTCTTGTTATCATAATAATTTAATTTTTATAATACAAAATTAATCAAAACTATTGAAATTCGCAAACTAATATCTAAAACTATATATGGATACATTAAACATCTTTTAATCCTTATTGTTATTATTTATGATATATCTTCATAAAATTATTTTAATCTGATATGAATAAATATTCCGGCATAATTGATTATACGATGAGCTATAATCATACAAATACTCTATTAGATATAATAATCTTATTCTTAAAAATATTAGATTGAATATAAGAATTCAAATCTTATATTCATCTATATTTATTATTAAAACATACCCACACATTTTTTTAATTTCAGAATAATATAATCATGACCGATCTACAAATAAAAAAGCAAATGATGAATTTATGGAAAATAAATTTTCAGGATTCATCGGATTATATATCTTTAATCTTTGATAATTATTTCAATAAAAAATTTATAGAATGGCATGAAATAAATGGAGAAATTATATCCGCCCTATTAGGAATTCCATATAATTTTGTATGGGGGAAATACAAGATGAAAGGTCTATATCTATGCGGACTTTCCACAAATAAGAAATATAGGAATACAGGCATTATGAAAACACTGATTAGCAGAATAAATATTAAGGCAAAAAAATTAGGATTTGCATTTACTTTTCTGATTCCGGCAAATGAAAATCTATTTAAATATTATACCAATAATCTATATAATACATCATTCTACAGAGCTAAATTAGAATATCTATTTACATCTAATTTTAATCTTATATCCCTTAATAAAATATACAATAGCTTAGATAATTACATAGGAAATCTTCAACAGAGATACCAATTGATTAATGTCGTTAAATATGACTCATCTAATGAAAAAATTAGACAATATATAATTGACAAAATTGTAAATATTGAACAACATATATCTACATATATTTCAATTCTACATTCCCCAAAAGATATAGGTATTATTATTGATGAAAATAAAATATCCAATGGTGAAATATTTATTTCATATATTAATGAAGATGTTTTAACAGGCATAGCTTTTATATCTATTGATCCTAATAAAAATATCGTAATTAATAAAATATATTACGATGATATACCGTCTTTTTATAAATTGCTCAATCATATAAAATCCAAATATCATAATTCAAAAATCACTTTATTTCTGTATCCGGAAGAATCTTGTGTAAATAATGTTTTTGAACCAAATAATAATACTTTAGATCCAGAAAATAAATTATCAAAAGCAGCTGGCATCATAATCCAATTTAAAAAGCAACTTACAAAGTACGGAATGATTCGGGTTCTTGATGTCTCTCAGATTTTAAAATTTATGACGGGTTATAGAGATGATCTGAAATTATCAATTCTCATAAAAGATCAAATTGGAATAACAAAATATGAGATATCGTATGGTAAGCTATTCATTAACCATAATATTAGATCTGACCAGATTATATCCAACAGAAATAAGGTGGTAAGTATTCCACAATTATCAGAATTGATATTTAGGGAAGAAGAGTCGAACGTCCCGGATAAAATCAATATCCCAAGATTACCAATTAATATGTCTTTATTACTTGATTAGCAATCTTAATATTTTAACAATATAATTTGAATGCAGGCAATAACTTCAACGAAGCCATTGTCTGCATATTTTATTAATCAGATATAATAACGCAATCTCATCGTGGAAAATCTAAAACAAGATCATGTACATAGAATTTTAAATTCACATTATTGCACTGATTGCCATAAAAATAAATACTTCATATACCAATTTAACGCCAATGAGATTCAAATAAAATATGCTTCCATAGTATTTGTACGAAAATTTTACAATTTTTTCGTGTTCATATTCTATATTCCAATCATAGGGAGTCTACTGATAATTCAAATTGGTCAATATGGCAATTATCTTCGTTTGAGTGGGGTAGGGGAGTGGTATGATTTACGATTCAATAACAACAATTGCAAATTTACAAAAATTACAATCATTATTTGTTACAACAAAATAACAAATAACAATCACAATTAACAATACACAGATACACCATTCACAAATAACAACAAATATAACATTTACAAATTTAATTTACATAAGCAATATATATTTATTTAACACATATTCACATTAATATTATATCAATATATATCAATAAATTACAAAATATATCTAATACTACAATCAATATAATATACAAATATTAAAGAGAAACAACACATGGCATATAAAAACAATGCAATATATCCATAAGATTAAATAAATAACACTTAAACAATACAGTAAAGATATAAATTATATATCCTATTCATCAAAATAATTAACATTTAAACAAACGCATAAAATGCAATTGCAAACAACAGTGTTAACGAATTTATATTTGCAATTCTAAAAAAATATCATTAAATTTGCAAATAAATATTTCATAAATGTAAACAATCATGTCTGATCAAAATATTGCACTTCGTCTAAAACTCCTTATCGAAAATTTAAGAATCTCAAATTCTCAATTTGCAGATGAGTGTAATATATCTCGTCCTACACTATCACAATTACTAACAGGGAGAAATAAGAAGGTAAGTGATGTAATTATAGCACAGATTCACAATACATATCCAAATCTATCAATATTATGGCTAATGTTTGGAGAAGGCTGTATGTGGAATAGTGATTCATCTAATCGCAATACCCCTAATGAAGAAGATGATCAGAACAAGCAAATTTATTGTCAGAACTATACAGATCCAATAAATATATGCAATAATGACAACATCGGCATATCGGATAATTCTGAGATTATAGAAAATCAAACAATACAAGACATATCTGGAAAATGCAAAGAACTCTCCACAAATACAGATCATGCTGTAATCCAAGACGTCGTAAATGATGATGTTATAGCTCAAATAAAAAACTCTGTCCTATTATCAGATTTGGCGAAGAATACAAAGAAAACAAGAAAAGTTACTCAAATCACAATATACTATGATGACTCTACCTTTGAAACCTTCTATCCTGAGAAGTGACATTATCTTCTAAAACCATATAAGTTCCAATAATAACTTATATTTAGGCTGTCCATTAATACAATCCAAACACCCCCCATATTTACAATTCAGATTAAAGAGAAATGTGATTTGAGAGAGAGGTCTTAGTACTAATCAAAAAAAATCAAGAAAGATTATAATCAAAATCCCCGAAAATTTTAAGAAATCCAATCACTCCCACAACTATTATCTAAAAATTCTAAGGAAATCCCCCTTAATTTTAACAGAATATATTCCAAAATGTAGATAATAAGAGGTTTACCTCCTAAATAAAAACTATAAATTATTTCATGATTTAGATAAAATATCTCAAATTTTAATATTCTATGATAAAATCCTCTAAAAAATCATGAATACATGGGGAATGAACTGATATAAATATCACCTTTTGGCAATTTTTAATTTTATCAGTCGTTTAAATATATAAGGTAAGTAATGGCAAACTTTGATTTACATTTCTGCTTTGATGTATACCATTCCCAAATTCTCAATATTTAAATAAATTATTGAGAGAACACAAAGGCTATATTTATTATGCACTCACGCACACATAATCTTAAAATAATCTTTGGATGTATCCTATTTTCGTTCAACGCAGCGGCATATAATATATCCTTTGATAATTGCAATAAAAAAGTGATATCCATTTCTCCAGATAAATCAACCGGAATTGATAAGATATATGTTTTAAGCAACATTTCCGATGAAGTATCCATGACCTTTGAATCAGAGGCGATATCTCCTGTCGAATGGTATTCTTATTCTAATCTTGGAGGAGCCTACGCTCAACAGTTAAAAAATATACATATTGATGGTAAAAAATCTACGCTACATAATGTAGTTCCTGACATGGGGTATATCATTAATGATGGCAATAAAAACTACATATTCTGGATAATTGATTATAGCAAATATACTATTGACATAAGTAATATCATTCTGTCGGAAAATCAAGAATGTAATACAACAATATTAGATATTGAAGGGGATGCTCCTGCCATTTATTATTATACTATAAATGGCAAACGAGAAACATTAGACAGAGGTATTGAGTGCTCATATAATAATTTAGAATGGGATAATGAAAATATGCGATATAATCAACGTATTATAACAAAACAACTCCCCTATATAAATCATTTAATATTACTCTCTCCTCCAATATATTGTTCAACTACATACAGAATTTCCGGAGATACGTTTCTCAAAGAATGGGGAGAAGAGTATCATTTTGAAAGTATGCCATATTCTCCGTATTCAATCGACATCAGAACATTTGCAGAACAAAATACAGATGACGACAAAATTGGAAATCTAATTAAAGAAGAAGGAGGGAATCTTGGCGGCTCAGCTCCATGCGAAATTGAATTTATGTCTTACGTCAGTGATGCAGTCAGACATATAGAATGGCAAATGGCAACAGATCCTGATTTTAATGATATAAAATATCGCATAACTGAGCCGGATCTCACCTACACATTTATGGATGATGGTACTACTTACATTCGATGTATCGCAAGTAATGCAGATGGAAGTTGCGAGTCATTTGGTAATACTTATACAGTGGAAATTGGTTCATCTGAATTGAAGATTCCAAATATCTTTACGCCTGATGGAGATGGGGTGAATGATGTCTGGAAAGTAAGTTATCGCTCTTTAATTGACTTCAAGTGTTGGATATACGATAGATATGGTCATGAAATATTCTATTTTGAAAATCCAGCAGATGGATGGGATGGAAAGTATAATGGTAAATATCTCGGATCCGGTGTATTTTTCTACGTTGTAACTGCAACGGGAGCTGACGGAAAGAATTATAAAAAAAGTGGCGACATAAATATAATAACACATCAAACCAATTCTACTAAACCTATCATACCATAATAGTAGTAATGGTAACATATTCTAAAATCCAAATAATCTAAATTCATATATAATAAAAATCGACAATGAATAATATTACAGCGACAGATTCTCTTGAGGTTTATGGCGCAAGAGTTCACAATCTAAAAAACATTGATGTCACAATCCCACATAATTCCTTATGCGTTATAACTGGATTAAGTGGATGTGGAAAATCATCATTAGCTTTTGATACAATATTTGCAGAAGGACAGAGACGCTATATCGAGACATTTTCCTCGTATGCACGTAATATGCTCGGCTCATTAGAACGTCCGGATGTCGACAAAATTACAGGACTCAATCCGGTAATTAGTATTGAACAAAAGACCGTAAATAAAAATCCACGTAGTACAATAGGTACAACAACAGAGATATATGACTTCTTTCGTCTACTTTTTGCCCGTTTAGGCGAAGCAAGAAGTTATATTTCAGGCAAACCTATGGTTAAGTATTCTAAAGATAAAATTGTATCATTACTATTAGATAATTATGATGATAGAAAAATTCAGATTTTAGCACCAATAGTAAAAAATAGAAAAGGCCATTACAAAGAATTATTTGAAACATTAAGGAAGAAAGGATATCTTTATGTCAGGATAGACGGAACCATAAAAGAATTATCTTATGGAATGAAGCTTGATCGATATAAAAACCATTCAATTGAAATAGTAATTGATCGTCTACGTTTAAAGACAAATAACATTCAGCGTCTACGCGCATCCATAGATGAAGCATTAAAGCAAGGTGATAAAGAATTAATGATACTTGACATGGATAGCAATACCGTGCGATATTACAGTCAACTTTTAATGGATTCTGAAAATGGACTATCATATCCGGAGGCTGCCCCTCATAATTTCTCATTTAATTCTCCACATGGATATTGCCCAAAATGTAGGGGGCTTGGAGTAATAAATATTATTGATGAGAATAAAATAATTCCTAATAAGAATTTATCCATTTATGATGGAGCAATTACACCTCTTGGGAAATATAAAAATTCACTTATATTTTGGCAATTGGAAGCAATATGCAGACTATATGATTCTAACATAAAGACTCCTTGGATAGATCTTCCTGAAGACGCAAAAAATGATATTCTGAATGGAACCGATCATAAACTTGATATTCAGAATGCGACGTTATCCACATCATACTATGCAGATTCTTACGAAGGCCTAATAAAGTTTATCGAAGCAATAGCACTTGATGAGCAAACCGGAAATACAAATAAATTAGAAGCTCAATTTTTTTCTAAGAAAATTTGCCCTGAATGCAAAGGGGATAGGTTAAACAAAATTGCACTTCATTACTATATTGATAATAAAAGTATCGGAGATGTTGCAAGAATGGATATTTCCGAGCTTTATGAATGGACAAAAGATCTTGAAGAAAAAATAGATCCGGCAAAGAGAGTCGTTGCCATAGAGATACTAAAGGAAATAAACAGCCGTCTTAGATTTTTGCTTGATGTGGGACTTGATTATCTGTCTCTAAATCGAAGTAGCGCTTCATTAAGCGGAGGGGAAAGCCAGCGTATAAGGTTAGCAACGCAAATAGGTACCCAGTTGATTAATGTGCTATATATTCTTGACGAGCCGTCTATTGGTCTTCACCAACGAGATAATATACGTCTTATAAATAGTCTAAAACAGCTAAGAGATTCCGGAAATTCAGTTATAGTTGTCGAACATGATAAAGACATTATGACTGAAGCTGATTACATCATTGATATAGGTCCTGGAGCAGGACGACATGGAGGGAATGTTGTGTTTCAAGGGGCTGTATCCGAATTAATGAACAATCATACACTCACTGCAAGCTATTTAAATGGAGAAAGAACTATTCCGATTCCTAATAAACGACGTATTGGGAATGGTAAATTCATAGATATTTATAATGCTTCAGGACATAATCTCAAAAATGTTCATCTGCATCTTCCATTAGGATTATTTGTATGTGTCACCGGAGTTAGTGGCAGTGGTAAATCCTCTCTAATAAACGGGACTCTTCAACCGATTTTGAGTAAAAAGTTTTATCGTTCCTTAAATGAACCTTTGCCATATAAGGAAATAACAGGTATTGATAATATCGATAAAATTGTCACAGTAGATCAAACTCCATTAGGCAGATCTCCACGATCCAATCCGGCTACATATACCGGAGTATTTTCTGATATAAGGAAACTATTCGTGGATCTTCCTGATTCAAAACTCAGAGGATATAAGGCTGGTAGATTCTCGTTCAATGTTGCAGGAGGAAGATGTGAAACCTGTAAAGGTAACGGATATCGTACTATTGAGATGAATTTCTTACCGGATGTACTCGTTCCATGTGAGACATGTCATGGGAAAAGATATAACAGAGAAACATTGGAAGTTAGATTTAAAGGAAAATCCATTTCGGATGTTTTAGATATGACTGTTAATCAAGCCGTAGATTTTTTTGAGAATATTCCAAATATCCTCAAAAAAATAAAAGTCTTACAAGATGTTGGTCTTGGATATTTAAAATTAGGACAGCCTTCAAGTACACTAAGCGGAGGAGAAAATCAACGCGTAAAATTAGCGACCGAATTATCAAAGAAAGATACCGGTAAGACCCTTTTTATTCTTGATGAACCTACCACCGGATTGCATTTTGAAGATATAAGAGTGCTGTTGAAAGTTATCAACCGCTTAGTGGATAAAGGCAATACGATGATTGTAATTGAGCATAATCTCGATATTATTAAATGTGCGGACTATGTAATTGATATGGGTCCAGAAGGAGGAAGAGATGGAGGTCGTATCATAGCTTCAGGAACTCCGGAGGATATTGCCCAAACAAACACACATACCGCACAATTTTTAAAGAAAGAATTAAATATTTAAATTCATATAATAAAATCTTATACAACTCAATGGATATAAAGTCATAAATAATAAATTGACAATTTAACTATAAAAGGTTTTAAAATAACGCCGAGATTATAAATCTTAGCGTTATTTTTGTATCTATAAACAAGAGATCTTAGTTATAAAATTTAATTAAATTCTTTAGATCTATGTCTTTTTGAGGGATTTCATATATTTATATAATCTATATTATGTTAAATAGTATTTTTGAGGAATACCCTATACTTGTTTTTATTCATTGAGATTTCAATATTATAGTCTATCAGACAAATTAATGTTGGAATCTCAATATACAAATTGCAGATTAAGATTTCGATAAACGATAAATAATCTTTTCTTTTTGAAAAATTTATGTTACTTTTGTACATTGTTAGATATTCACTCGACATTTTCTTGTGAAAAAAAATTATAATGCATTCTGACAAACACGCCACATGTGGTTGTATAAAACATTAACTAAAATCAAACTCATGAGATCTACAGACATCATCCAAGGAAATACATACAATTTCGACATTGTAAAAGAATCATCAGGAAAAAAATATTATAAAGTCCGCACTGATGATAATATGGAATTTTCTATTAGAAAATTTAAATTTCAAATAAATCAACCTCTACCCGACTATATTCGCTGCTATGTCAAATCCACATACCCTATCACATTAAGACAAGACATGGCATCGATAATCAGCAGATTTTACACAGAAGGCAAAGAATATAATTTTACCATAAAATCTGTCAAATTCGATTATGATCAATATTTCGAACTTGAGGATTCAAATGGACTCTGTTTTAAATTATACAATGCGCCAAGCACATTATCTCAAGGTAATAACGTAAAATGCAGAATATTACATATTAATGGAGTCAATATATCACTAAAATATGTTGGTAAATTATCAGTTGCATTATCTTTAGATTTTTATGATCTTCCATCTTGGCTAAATATTTTAGGGATTAATCCGCACTATTACAATACTTTCCTGAATATTCTAAAAAGGATTCCACAATTCCATCATTCTCTAAGTTTACATGATATCGGAGATCCTTCTTGGATTTTAGAAATCTTGAAAAGTTCAACAACCATGATAACTGATTGGTTAATATCTTGTAAAGACAACTTGAAATCTCTTTCAAAAATTTCCAAACTAATTCAATTGGAAAAAGAGATAGCTTTATACATATTGGAAGGCTCAGACTATCTTAGGAACTGCAATCAAGATCAACGCACATTGTTACAAATAAGACTATCTAATCATATTGAATTATTTGAACAGCATCTCGAAGCGGCAGCAAAAATATTAAATCAAAATGATGAGAGCTTTATCGACAATGTATTTCTGCATCTTAAGGATGCTGGCTACCTATATAATCCGGCAAGACAATTTAAGATATTAATGACGATACTCAAGCTTCGTCCGGAATTAATCAACACTCGAATGGGTGAACTATTTGAAGCATTGCACAACTGGGACATCTCAAATTGGAAAAACGAACCATTCAGAACTGCACTTGTAGAACAACTACAAATTTTCATAACAGAAAATTCAACAAAGATTAACCAGCTCCCCGCAAACGACACAAGTGATGGAAATAAAATAATTGTACGAATAATTATAGCAATTGCCGTGCAGAGGCTTCTGGCTATTGAAGCAGATAATATTGAATCTAATCTTAATAGATCAATGTTATACCGCTACATATCTTATCTTGTTCCAGACAATATAAATATTCTTTTAAATAAAAGCATTGAGGCACTTCTCGGATTAGAAATACCAAATGAATTCGGTTGGGCGGAAACAGATTGCCCCACCCTTCTATTTCTGAAATCCTCCCATCCTTCACCAAATCTTGAAGAGAGAAAGGTAGTGTCAAAGATTTACTATTCATCAAAAGCAGAATTACATCTCAAATCCGGCAGCATACAGATTATCGCAAATAAAGCTGACGAAGAATCCACAGTAATTCCAAATGAATTATTTGATTGGCTTTCTACCAAAATATCCTTGACCGAACCTATTCCTTCAAAAAATCTTCGTAAAAGTAAAGATCTGAAAGTTTTCAAACAACTTTGGGAAGATATTTCATGGTCTATTTTTGGAGAAAATCAATCTGACACAAGAGAATACACTCCTAAAGAGAAAACCGAACCGTATGATGGAGAAGAAGTAAAGGTTATTATCGACAACGTCATTTTTCTAAATTCCGGACCGGAAAGACAACGATTACAATTTCATTGCACAATTTGCGACGACATTTATAAGGGGGATGGTTGGATGATATGCGACACTCAAAATATGATTGGTTGGCTTTCTGCCAAAGATAGACCAGGTAATTATGATGGGAGCCTTAACTTTGCTCATAATAGAGATGGACAACCTCTGATGTTTACTGCAACCGTATCCAAAAAAAATGATGTTCTGTCATTCAGTATGAAGAACCAGATTGACAATTTTCTTTTGGAAACCGCCACACCAGACAAAGACCTCATTGGCATAATCACGCATTTTGACAGGATTAATAACGTCTGGCTCTGTCTCACAGAACTTGGATCCACATTCAAGATTGAACGAGATTCATCTAATGATCATCTGTCTGAAGGGAAACTGGTAAGAGTTCGATACGTTGAACAAGATCATTCCAACACTCTCACACAATTTTTCATTGGAGAACTTTCCCCTTGTCAAGAAGATATTCCTCCGGTAATAAGGAAATCCCTTTGTCTTTATAATCTAATGCAATCATTTGGGGAAGATCCCAACAGTATTGAATCTGACGCATACGAGGTCAGAGAAATGGAAGAAGTTATGACTCGGGATGAACTCCTTGAACTGATATACATATACCAACGGAGAGCATATACTGAAACAGAATACCTAAAGGCATTCAATTTATTGGGATTTGCATCTATCTTGTGTAAATTAGCGGAAGAGCCAACATTACTTGAAGAATTAACAATGCACATGGAATTACTGCTTCTTCTGCATGACTTTGGGAAAAACCAAAAAATTTCATACTCAGATCTTGAAAAAATCAATCCTAAGATCTGTACGGTTCCAATGCTTGAACGTTTATTCTCGCGTCTTAAAATTGTTGCAGATCTTGATACCAATAAAAATTCAACCTGGTTATGGGAGGTATCTAAAAATCCACGAAACGAAACTGAGGGAAAACTCGCATCCATGGTTCTCGCGTACAATATGCTGCCGCAGGAACTGGAAAAAACGCGTCACGACATTATCAAGAACATCACAACTCTTCTTAATGTAAACAGTCTCAACCGCACTTCAAAATATTATGGGGATGAATCTCAAACTGTTGAATTTAAAAGTAGTATGATATATTCTTCTCGAAGTGGCGTTCACCCTGACACCAATGTTCAGATGCATGAGATTCTTCACATAATATGTGGATTTATGAATGCCCGGGGAGGCACACTGTATATTGGCGTAAATGATCAAGGATATGAATGTGGATTACAAGATGATCTTCAATACAGACTCAGACGAGGACAAAAAGCCACTCTTGACGCTATGGTAGTAGAACTTCAAAATAATCTTGATAGAAAAATACCTGCCCATGCGAAGGATCACTGTGAAATAAGCATTGATCCTGAAGCAAAAAAAGGAGTCATTCAAGTAAATATACGTCCCACTGAATATCCGGTAGAATTGGATGGTATAATCTATGTAAGGGCAAGCTCCACAACTAAACCAAGACTAAATGAGGAACGTACTGAATTTATAAAAAACAGGAGTCACAATTATCGTATCTTAATGAATATTGTGGAACAATCTATTGATAGCGACAATCAAGATATTGAGTCTGATAATGGAAACTTATCAACAGATAATTCAGACGAGGATATTATTTCAACTTTAGAACAACCGTCAACAAATAATATTGATGCAAAAGAGATTCCTGATAGAACTGCAAAACCACTACTCAGCAAATGCAGACAAAACATCTTACATTATTACGAGGATAATTTTGTAACTCCAAGTTATTATTTATATTTCTCTGACAATTGTTCATTCTCCCGATCTGAAGACGATCTATACTATGATGGCGACCCCCGTTGTTCTGCTGCAATTGTGGTAAAGCATCAAGAATGTGATGGTGTTCTTATTATTTGTTATAAGGATAACCACACATCCATTATACCTATGAAGACAATTTCAGAGCTTACCACAAATGAGAAACAGTATCTACGTGCCGACTCTTCAATACATAGTATAAATATCGGACAGCAAAACGATTATCTTTTATCTATAATAAAACAATATCACGGTCATAGAGAGATATTTTATCGTATTGATAAAATATCTGAAATACCAATGTCCTCAAACTTCTCTAATACCGGAGAATTGCTTTGTGAGAATGATCATGAGATTATTCTACAAGAGATAATCTCTACAGATAAAATAAATTTTTTCGATCCTGATGCGATAAACAGAGAAAAGCGTTTCTATGGTCTCTCTATCCCAAATCTAAATGGGACACTATCTGACGAAGAGCGTATAGAGCTACTTCTTAAACCTCTTATTCCTTCAGACTAATCATAATAGTTGTGTTGCTGTCCGATAAAATTTTAAAAGATATAAAAATTTTATCGGACAGCAACACAACTAAAAAGTATCATATTGAAATTGTTTAAGCTTAATTTTAATCTTTTGAAATAAGACTTCATCTAATAAAATTTTATATGATCATAAAATTTCCAGATTAATCTTTATATCGTGATTATTACCGCATTGCAATGTTTCATCATAACAATCATATATCTTGTGGCTTAAAATCCGTTAAATTTTAGCATAAAATATTTTGATAATTAAAAATAATGATGTAATTTTGCACCGTCAAAACAGAACAATCCTATAAAATTGGGAAAGAGATTCCATAATTAGGATTTATGATGCCTTGTGGTGTAATGGTAGCACACCGGATTCTGGTTCCGTTTGTGAGAGTTCGAGTCTTTCCAAGGCAACAA
>NZ_SRYB01000051.1:0-18369 GCF_004793975.1 Lepagella muris | reverse complement strand
TCTCTAATTATCAATGATATTTATTTTTAACCCTCAAAAAGTGACGAAGTCAGGAGAGAATTCCGTGGTATCTTATGTATACGGGGCTTCCGTCGACAATAAGACATCGTTCGACTGGATTGATATCGTATCAAACGGTCTTGGCGAGCAGAATGCATACCGCTATTATATGAACCATGACTTCATCGAGGTGGATCTTCCTTTCGAATTCCCATTCTACGGAAAGAAATACTCCAAGATGTATGTCTACAACACCGGTTTCGTATCGTTCACACCGCGTCGTGATGACAAGATCTGGCCTGAACCTCCGGGCGACTTCCCCGAAGGCACCGTATTCAACAATATCATCGCGCCATACTGGGGTCTACATTCAATGAACACCACTAAGACCGGTGGCACATATCACTATGTGACCGAAGACCGCGCCGTAGTTTCGTTCATGGAATATGGCAACTCTATGAACTATGGAGTATGCTATCAGCTTATCCTTGAAAAAGATGGCAGCTTCAAGTTCCAATACAAGGCATTTGATGAGAACTCCAACATCATGTCGCCGTTCGGTCTTGCCGGTGTGGTGAATGATGATGCAAGCCAGTTCATCCGTCTTCCGGAGCGTTACATCGCATTCAACAATGCAGTTGCCTTCACTCCGGTGGTCAAGAACACTGTCGCTCCGGGAGAGAAAGACGTGATCGGCATCAGTCTCAACACCGACCGCATGGCTGGTGAATATTCAAGCAACCTGACTCTGACTACAAACGTTCCTTCCAAGGAATCTGTAGAGATACCCGTCAACCTGACAATCACCGGCGAGGCTAAACCCGTCATTCCGGAAGGTGTGAGCATAGAGAACGTGCTTGCATTCCGCAGCACTGACTTCTCCGATCCTCTTGTGAATCTCGGTGCTTGCTATGCTGCATACTTCTCTGTTGCTAATGAGGGTTCCGCTGAATTTACAGTTACCGGAGTTTCATACGAGTCTCCGATGATTTTTGATGAATACTTCGGCACGGAGTTCCCGGCATTCATGCTGTTTGCCAAACTTCCGGAGATTAACTTCATCACAGGCGAACCAACCGGCAAAATAAGTTGGCAGCAGGTGGACCCCTCTTTCTTCATGCCGATGAATGTAGGTCGCACACCTGTTGAATTTGCAATACCGATGATGGAGAGTGACTATTGGATGACTCCGGGTGAGACTGACATACCTGTCACCATCACCTACACCACCGATGGTTCAGACTCTGTAGAGAAGACCGTAAACGTCAAGTTTATTGTCACTCCCGCGCCAGCAATGACATTCGACAAGCAGGAGATCCGCGTGTCGAACGCTGCAGACGACCATTCTTCCGTAGAGACTCTCAACATCTCTAATGATGGCGAATACACTCTCAAATATTCACTCCGTCTTGACCCGTCGGGCGTAGGTGAAGTGGAGGAAGACCTCGGTGGTGGAATCGCCCCGGCTACATTCCGCAAGTCGGTTGCAACGAATGAGGCTGCACCCTTCGATCTTGCAGAGGGTATGCTCGCCAAGATAAAGGCTGCCGACAACAGCAACGTCAATCCGTATGACCTCCCCTCTGACTTCGATTTCAACTCGGCTCTTTATTATGAGGCTATGCCCGGAAACACTGCATCCTATAACTACGGTGCTAACACTGCATTTGACGTTTACAAGGCTGCCGTGGCTTTCAAGGCTCCGAAAGAGGGTATCAATATCTCGCATATCTATATCCCTGTAAGCATTGAGGAGGCAGAGAATGTCAACATCAAATTTGAACTGATTTCCGGCTCTAATCCGGAGGATAACGGTGAAGTAATCGGACGTGGCTCCCTATTCATCGATTCTCAGATTAATCCTGAGACCGGAATGAGTCAGGGCAGATTCTATCTCGTACCGCTTGAACGTCCGGTTTACATGAATCCTGAAGAGGAGTTCTGTGTGGTTGTTACGTATCCAGAAGGCATACTGTATCCCACCTATCTCTGCGTCAAGGAAGAACCCGTCACTGAAGGACGTTATCTCGGCTGGACTGAAAACAGCGGTTGGTTTGACGTCGCCCAGTTGTTTGAGTCTCAATATGGCTCGCTTGGCTATATCCTCTCTTGCCTTGAGACAACTCCGGGCGAACCGTGGATCAGCCTGCTGAACGAAGAGACAGAGGGCGAGATCGGCATCTCTGAAGGTAAGGAGATACAGGTGAAGGTGAATGCTGCCGCTGCACGCCTTGAGAAGAACAACAAGGCTGTCATCGTGATTAAGAGCAATGACCCCAACCAGCCAGTGGTTAACTACCCGATATATCTCGACAAGAACGGTGCACCGGTAATCAGCGCACCATCCTCAAAGGTATATGCCAAGGAGGGACAGACCACAATCGTGGCAATCACCGTAGCTGATGAGGATGGCGATGACGTTACCATCTCTCTCAACGATGCCGCAGGTATCGCATCAATAGATGGAGTGGTTCCGGCAGAGGGAGACACCAACGTCTCTGCCACAAAAGATGATAACGGCACAATCTCCGTAAATGGTGCGACAATGCCATTCACTGTCAACGTGGCTCTAAAACCGGAATTCGGTCAGGAGGGCTCATATCTCTTTAATATAGCTGCTGCTGATGCTCTCGGTCATGTAGCCACAGCCGCTGTGACATACGAAGTGGAAGACGTGAACCGTGCTCCAGAAGCCTCTAATGAGATTAATCTCACTATAAAGGTGGGTGATCTCTCGGAAGTGGTTACATTCGCTGAGCACTTCTCCGATCCTGACGGCGACGAACTCTCATACGAGCTGGACTTCCCCGCCAACTCATTCGTGGATGCGTTCACCACATCGACAGGCGTAGTGTTCCAGGGTCGTGCTCTCGGCACTGCCAAGGGTCAGATCATCGCAACAGATGGCGAGGGTCTCTCCTCTTCTGTTCCGGTAGTGGTGACTGTGACCGATGCTTCCGGCATTGATGAGATCACGACATCCGGCAACGGTCTTATCACGCTTGATTCCTCTGCATTCGACGAGACTCTCGGATTCAAGGCTCTTGCTTCCGGCAAGTTCCTGATCCAGATCTTCGATGCCGCAGGCAAGTGCGTATATAACTCCGACATTGACGTGACAAGCGGAAACGCCTACAGCATCAACATCGGTGAAAACGCCACAGGAGTCCACATCCTCACCGTGACAAGCAGTGGCAAGAACGAATCGCATCGTTTCATCAAACGATAAGCAATCGTAGAAACCGACTAACAATCCTCTAAAATGAGACGGAGAGTGTCATATTGACGACACTCCCCGTCTTTTTTATACATCATGCACATCATGAAATAACATCATGCACAAATCATGCACATCATGGGATAACATCATGCTAATACATTATGCACATCATGATTATGACATCATGCACAAAATAATTTATGTGCATAATGTATTAGCATGATGTGCGTGATGTATTTTTTGCATAAAACGACAAATTTATATAATTTTGCAATCAATACGATTATTTTGTTTAACAAAACCTCAAGATTATAGTTAATTATCGCAAAAAAAATGGAGTTATAATCCATTCCGCGAAAAAAGATAAATTCATTAATATTCACATTTTACCTTATAATTAATATGACTGAAACAGGAAAGAACATATTGTATTGGGTATTGATTATCTTAGGTATTGCAGCACCTTTGTCATATCCTCTTTTTGAATTGCTGGAAGTGTCATTCTTCACACAGATCTCATTCTCATGGTATCTACTATTTATGATTGTAATGGGATGGACAGCCAAAGCAATACAGAAGTAAATACATCATGCACACATCAAGCACATCATGAAATAACATCATGCACATCAAATTATTTTGTGCATAATGTCATAACTTGATGTGCTTGATGTAATATCCATAATGTGCATGATGTCAGAACCATGATGTGCATGATGTATTTTTTTGTAAAATCGGAAAAGTTGTGTAACTTTGTAATCAATGAAGTTGCAAGGGCTTCATTATGTATATTCAGATTCCCTCATGTCGCTTATCATACCAACAAGAACTCGGAATCTTATTTAAAAACAATTTAATTGAAAAACTTATGGCTATTAACCTTCAGAAGGGACAACGCATTGAAATCGGTCTGCAGAAAGTAGGCGTAGGTCTGGGATGGGATCCCAACCAAAGCACCGGTTATGACTTTGATCTTGACGCATCAGCTTTCATGCTTGATGCCGACCACAAACTGCCGGAAGATGAATTCTTCGTATTCTACAACAATCTTGTTTCGCCCGACGGTGCGGTGGAATCCTCTGGCGACGACCTCACAGGCGGCAACAGCGATGGTGACGACGAGACCATATCCGTAGACCTTGATAAAGTTGACCCGCGCATACAGGAGATCCTGTTCACAGTCACGATACATGAGGCTGTGCAACGTCGTCAGAATTTCGGACAGGTGCACAATTCCTTCATCCGCATATACAATGCCATCACAAATGAGGAGATAGCAAAATACGAGCTTGACGAAGACTTCTCCACTGAGACTGCCGTGGAGTTCGGTCGCCTATACAAACGCAACGGCGGATGGAAATTCGAGGCTATGGGCTACGGTTGCAAAGGCGGCCTACAGGCTCTCGTCGACAAGTACGTAAGATAACGGACACTCAACCCTATCACCATTTTTTCCGTTATAACCGACGGATGTCTTGAGGTTGGAGAATGACAGATGCTGACACATTACGGCGTTAATGTTGTAACATTGCAATCTGCAAGACATATTCCGAAAGCAGAATAATTATAATGTTGCAGAAAATAACAACCACTCTCTTTCTATATTTAAATTTGCAACATAAAACAAAACCAATATTTAAGATCATGATTAATTTAGAAAAAGGACAAAGAGTGACCATCGACCTCCCGAAATTTACAATCGGACTGGGATGGGATACCAATAGCTCTGATACGGGCTCTGATTTCGACCTTGATGCGTCGGCTTTCATTCTTGGTGAGAATAAGAAGATTCTTTCCGATGAGTATTTCGTATTCTACAACAATCTGAAATCGCCTGATGAAGCTGTGGAACACACCGGCGACAACCTTACCGGCGAAGGGGAAGGCGACGACGAAAGCATACACATCGACCTGAGCAAGATCGATCCGCGTGCCACTGAGATCTGCTTCGTGGTGACAATCCACAAAGCTGATGAGCGCCGACAGAATTTCGGTCAGGTGCGCAACTCTTTCATCCGCATCTATAACACCGACACTCACGAGGAGATTGCTAAATATGAACTGGAAGAGGATTTCAGCGTAGAGACTGCCGTGGAGTTCGGTCGCCTGTACAAACGCAACGGGCAATGGAAATTCGAGGCTATGGGCATCGGATATAAGCAAGGATTGGCGGCATTCCTTGATAAGTATAACTAAAAACATGTAGAGGATATGGCTATACGATTAGAAAAAGGTCAGAGAATCAACCTTGAGAAGAATAATGGTTCGAAACTTACCCAATTCTGTGTGGGTTGCAACTGGGGCGCAATCGAAAAGGGGGGATTCCTCGGATTCGGTAAAAACGTGCAGGACGTTGACTTGGATCTCAGCTGCGTTATGCTTGACGCCAACGGCAATCTTTGCGATCATATCTACTCTCCGCTTTACAAACGTGAGTTTCTCGCCCGCTACGGCATGCCTCCCGGTAAAATCGACTCCAACGATTTCGCCCTGCATCATTCGGGCGACGATCTGAAGGGTGACCAGAACGGCAATGACGGTCTCGACAACGAAATAATAACTGTAGACCTCACCCGCGTATCCCCCAACGTGTCGCAGATCTTCTTCTTCCTCAACAACTGCGGCAAGGAGGATTTCTCTCAGATTCCATACGCATCCATCAGGATGTATGAAGGCACTCCCCAGCGTGTGAAAGAGGTATTCGCGCAATATGACGTGGCTGCCGAACCGCAATACAGCGGAAAGACCGCCCTCATAATGGGTAAACTGTACCGTCGCAACGGCGAATGGAAATTCTCCGCCATCGGAGATGCATACGCTGATGCCAACCTTTGCGAGACTATCAAAAGAATTGCCACAAACTACAAATGACAATATGAGAAGACTACCGGTATATCTGTTGCTCGACACTTCCGGCTCAATGTATGGCGAGCCTATCGAGGCTGTCAAAAACGGCGTGCAGGTGCTTGTCAGCACACTGCGTTCCGACCCGTATGCCCTGGAAACTGCATATCTGAGCATCATCACATTCAACAGCACCGCTCAACAGGTGACGCCTCTCACCGAGCTTGCCAATTTCCAGGCTCCTAACCTGGAAGCAAGCGGTTGCACAGCTCTTGGCGAGGCTCTCTCCCTCCTTGCCACGAAAGTGGATCAGGAGGTGACTAAGACCACTTCTGAGATGAAAGGCGACTGGAAACCACTCGTGTTCATAATGACCGACGGTATGCCTACCGACAACATTCAGAAGGGACTTGAGGAATTTAGGAAACGCAAGTTCGGAGTTGTGGTGGCTTGTGCAGTAGGAAAGGGTGTCGATACAAGTGTGCTGAAACAGATCACAGAAAACGTTATAGCCATCGAAAACGCCGATTCTGCAAAAATCCAATCATTCTTCAAATGGGTATCAGCATCTGTCAGTGCCGGATCCATGAAGGTGGAGGAGACCGGGAAAGAGATGGGATCGCTCAGCGAGCTCCCGCCGCCCCCTCCGGAAGTCAACATTGTCGTGTGAAATCATACTTACTCGACTCCGGCACGGGTTTTCCTGCCGGAGTCGTCTATAAATATACACAATAAGATAACGCAATCAGTTTATGTCAAGAAGACTACCAGTATATCTGCTTATCGACACCTCCGGGTCAATGAGGGGTGAGCCGATTGAATCTGTAAAGGTCGGCATCGAGGCTATGCTGTCAACTCTGCGTACTGATCCTTACGCACTCGACACGGTAAGCATCAGCATTATCACGTTTGACAGGGAAGTGAAGCAGGTTCTACCTCTCACTCCAATCGATCAGATACAGATGCCGGAAATAAATGTTCCGGAAAGCGGTCCGACGTTCACCGGTGCCGCCCTTGAGATGCTTTGCGAGAAGGTTGATCAGGAAGTGAGGAAAGGCACTCCCGATCAGAAAGGTGACTGGATGCCTATACTGTTCCTTATGACCGACGGAAAACCTTCCGATCTTCAGGTGTATAAGGAGGCTATCCCGAAAGTGAAAAGTCATCACTTCACGAATATCGTCGCACTCGCCGCCGGTCCGAAAGCCAAGACCGATGAGCTTCTGATGCTCACCGACAAAGTATTCCAGATCGATTCGATGGACAGCACCGCCTTCATGAAGTTCTTCAAATGGGTAAGCGGCATAATCGAGGAGGGTGGAAAGTCCATCGGTGCCACTGATGATGTGGCATTACCTCCACCGCCGGACGAAATAAATGTTGTGATCTGACTTTATCTGCCCACCCAACTCATCTATTTTAAACATTTGAACTATGAACGTGAAATTAGTTGGCAACTTTATCCAACATATTGAAGTGGAACTAATGCCCGGCGAGGATTTCTTCGCACAGAAAGGGGCATTGATATATCTGGAGCAAGGCATCGAGAAGGAGACCGTAATGAACGGTGGCAACGGCACCGGCGCACTCGGTGCGATAGGCAATCTGATAGGTGCAAAATTATCCGGTGAATCCTTTTTCCTCGTTCACTATATCAACCGTTCAAACAGGAACAGACGGCTCGTTTTAGGAGGGTCGTTCGGATTAACTCCCGTGAAGATTCAGAATGAGACCCTGATATGCAATAAAGGGGTCTACGTAGCATCCAACAATATGGTGAATGTCTCCACTCAAATCTCAATCGCCGGCATAATGGGCGGCATGGGGGTATTCCTTCAGAAAATATCCGGCACCTCCACCGTATTCCTCGACTGCAAGGGGCAACCCATAATGAAAGAGTTGGGATATGGCGAGATGATTGAGGTAGACGAAGATCATATCATCGCAATGCAGGGCATTCAGGAGCATCAGCTCTCTTCCGCCTGGTCATTGAAGAACGTATTCGGTGGGGAGGGGTTGAGCATGCTCAGAATTTCCGGACCCGGGAAGGTATATCTGAGTCCCGGAAAGATTATTCCCCACATAAATTCCTAAACGCGGACGCACCCATAGTGCGTCATGACTGTCAAAGAATGCTTGTAAACCACTCTTATAATAATACCAAAATGCGAAGACTCCCTGTCTATTTCCTTATCGACGTCTCTGAGTCGATGGTAGGGCAACCGATTGAAGAGGTACAGAATGGCATGCACACCATTATCCAGGAATTGCGCATGGATCCATACGCCCTTGAGACTGTCTACGTGTCAATAATAGCTTTCGCCGGGAAAGCTATCACGCTCTCCCCCCTGACTGAATTATATAAATTCTATCCTCCGGTATTTCCTGTCGGTGGAGGCACGTCGCTCGGCGTCGCAATGGATTATCTGATGGATTCCATCGACCACGACATTCAGAAGACCACTCTGGAGGTGAAAGGCGACTGGAAACCGATAATCTTCCTGTTTACCGATGGCAACCCGACCGATGATTATCACCGGACTTTCAAACGATGGAATGATAAGTACAGGACGCACTGCAATATGGTGTGCATTTCCATAGGCGATAATGTCAATACCCTTATCCTCGGTCAGCTATCCAATAATATCCTATTGCTGAAACAGACCGACAAGGAATCATTCCGGCAATTCTTCAAATGGATAACGGCTTCCATAAGGACGTCGAGCGTGGCTGTGGAGGAGACCGGTGACGATGGTCTTAAGCTCCCATCCACATCAGGCATAAATCTTACGAAGGTAGAACCTGGCACCGGGGGCAAAGTAGATGAGAATTTCGCGGTAATGATGGGGAAATGCCAGACTACCGGTAAGCCGTATCTGGTCAAATTTGCCCGACGGTTTGGCAATCCGGAGGATATTGAGGATTTCATTCAGCAGGGATTCCGTCTCGTCGGCACGTATCCCATCGATGAGGCGAAATACGCGCAGCTTTCCGACGGTAAGGCTCTTGGCAAGAATATCAACACCAATCTTCTCTACGGACGTCCTACCTGCCCATGCTGCGGCAATCAATATGGGTTCGTGGTATGTGAATGCGGCAATATATTCTGTGCCGGAGAGAATGCCAACGACCATTGCCCATGGTGCGGTATGCAGGGCGAACTGGTCACTGTAGGCGAAGGTGGTATCGATGTAAAACGTACCCAAGGTTAATTAAAAAGGTTAACACCGGGATAATTACAATGGACTACTCTAATGAATAATTACCGTAGAAAACGCGATTTCCGACGCGGTTACAATTCGGGAAACAATATTGATTCATGCAGGCTTTTAAAGTCGATGTTGTCGGAGAACGGGATTTCCGCCTCCACTCCTGAGACTAAGGATTTCATCCGATGGATGACGACTGAAGCATGGAATAATTATCAGAAAGATCGTATGGATAAGAAAATAATAGTCAAGAACCGGATAGACAGCCACCCTATCGTGATTCCTAATGCCACAAAAGGGAAGCATTATTCCTCTCCGGTAATAACGCTTCCGACAGAGGATGCCTTCGACTTCAGTATAGAGGGTCCGGATGAGTTAGGACTCATTGTGCTACATGACTCTGACGGCGTATTCAAAATTGCCGGCACTCCACAAGTCACAGGTGATTTCCACTTCACCCTGAGATATAAATATCACGGTTGGCTTGAAGGGGAACCGCTGCTTGAGCGCAAGATTCCGTTTGCTGTGAATCCCAATCCGCGTGATCTTTGGAAGGATATACCCACTCCAACCGATATTCAATTCTTTAAGGAGGATTGCGAGGCTGAACAGATTATCATAAAGGCAGGTCCCGACGGGTCACCAAGAAAGGATATGGTGGCGGCAAGCAAGCGCGGACGCAGCCATGCGCAGGAGGGAAAGGCTCGCGATGATCATTTCCGTCTGTTTCATTCCGACGACAACGATTGGTATATCATTGCAGTGGCTGACGGCGCAGGCTCAGCCCGTTTCTCACGAAAAGGTTCGGAAGTGGCATGCAATACAGTTGTCGATTTCTGCAAGACAAAACTTGCGGATGCGTCAGCTTTTGAAGAGAAAATCAATAACTACAGGAATGCTAACGATGAAGAGACTGCCCGCAAGATCTTGGGGGATGCTGTATATTCTATCGTAGGTAACGCAGCATTCATGGCTCATAAGGCGATAAATGCACTCTCGGATAACGTAGAGGGGACTAAACCGAAGGATTTCGCCACTACCCTTCTGCTTGCAATCTGCAAGAAATTGGATTTCGGATGGTTTGTAGCCTCATTCTGGGTAGGCGATGGCGCGATGTGCATCTACAATCGTGAGAAACACACGGCAAGGCTTCTCGGGGTGCCTGATGAGGGGGAATTTTCCGGTCAGACAAGATTCCTGACCATGCCTGAGATATTCCGCGACGCCAGATCGCTATATCAGCGGCTAAGATTCGGCATCGTGCCAGACTTCACCGCCCTTATGCTCATGACCGACGGCGTGAGTGACCCGATGTTTGGCACCGAAGCCAACCTGAATAATATCGACAGATGGGACGACCTTTGGGATAAGCTATCCAACGGTTTCCCGGAGGATGATATACCGGGAGTGGATCTATCAGACGACAATGAGAACGTGAAGGAGGGTCTGCTCAAATGGCTCGATTTCTGGAAACCGGGTGAACATGACGACAGAACCATCGCAATATTATACTGACAACTGACTTATGGCAAATACTATTACCCTTAAGGCCACCGACGGTTCGACAGTGCAATTTGTCGATGAGGTAATCGGCTCAGGTGCTATGAAAGATGTATATTTCAGCCCCGACAAGAGTTATGTGGTAGGTTTTTTCCGCACCCCGCAGGATGCGAATGCCAAGGACCGCCTGCATAATATCACCGGCATATACCGCGACAAGATTTTCAATCAGCCGGGCGGCGACTATTGGGATAAACTCTTCTGCTGGCCTACGAAGCTGGTGGAATGGGAAGGGAAACTCGGTGTGGTAGTTCCCGCCTATCAGAAGCATTTCTTCTTTGAAGGGGGGAAATTCAAAGGTAAGGAGAAAATCGGTAAATGGTTCGCATCAGCGAAGCTGCGCAACCGTTTCGTGGAGCATGAGTTTAAGGGGACTTGGCTGACGCATTTCCACATGCTGATACAGATAGCGCGTGCCGTGAAACGTCTGCATGCCGCCGGTCTCGCTCACTCCGACCTCTCCTACAACAATGTGCTTGTAGACCCGAAGACCGGCACCGCCTGCGTGATTGACTGCGACGGACTTGTGGTGCCGGGGAAATATCCGCCGGACGTGGTGGGTACGCCCGACTTCATAGCTCCGGAGGTGCTTGCGACAAGATCCCTGAAAATTGGCGATCCGAATAAGAAGTTGCCGAGCATACAGACCGACAGACATGCCCTTGCCGTGATGATATACATGTATCTGCTTTATCGTCATCCATTACGAGGGGGAAAGGTCAACGACCTTGATCCTGCCAAGGATGAGGAGCTTTCCATGGGAAGCAAGGCTCTATTTATCGAGCACCCATACGATACGAGCAACCGTCCGAAGATCGCCAACATGGCTCCGTCGGAACTGCCACAGGGGGATGTGGAGAAACTCCCCTACTCTATCTGCGGACCATATCTGAAGCAACTTTTCAATAAGGCGTTTATCGACGGGCTTCATAACCCGGCTCTGCGTCCCACTGCTGACGAATGGCTGACCGCCCTTGTGAAGACCACCGACCTCATGCAGCCATGCCAGAATCCCAACTGCGAGGCAAAATGGTTTGTATTCGACAATACCACGAAACCCCGGTGTCCCTTCTGCGGAACGGAGTATCACGGACAGCTACCGGTGCTCAACCTGTATTATTCTCCGAAACCGGGTGTGTTTAAACCGGAGAATTATCGGCTTATGGTGTATCATCACCAGTCATTATATATGTGGCACGTCAACAGATTCATTTTCCCGAATGAGAAACTGACCGCCGAAGAGAAGCGTCCCGTGGGTGACTTCCACTTCCACAATGGCAAATGGATACTCATTAACCGACGTCTCCCCAACCTATGGGATAAGGACACCGACAAGAAGATTGAGATCGGACAAGCCGTAGAGCTGACAGAGGGTAAAAAGATACTCCTCGGCAAGAACGACGGCGACCGCCTCATCGTGGTCCAGCTCGTCAACAACTGATTCTACCCCCCAACCAAAGCCCCCGACAAATCTCTAACAAACAATGCCGCCGGAGAATCACCCCTCCGACGGCGTTGTTCATTTTACTTTCAGATATTTCATTTCTTTGAATGTCTTACGCGTTGCATCTTCTTGTCGTTGTCATCATATAGATAGGGCGACTCCGGCGACTCCGGCAATTCCGGCAACAACTGTTTCCAATTCTCGCCAAGACCGATCACCCTCAAAAGACGGAACAACGTGCGGAATGAGATGTCGGTCATATTGCCGGTCTCAAACTTATAAAGTGTGGTCATACCGATTGAGGCTGCCACAGAAACCTCCTTGCGTGTCAGCCTTAATCTCATCCTGTAATCACGAAATCGCTCTCCAAGAATCCGCACAACGTCGGGCGTCGCCAATGACTTATCAGTAAATATCATTCTAATGAACTTTATAGCGTTATTTCATGTATAACATTCCATATAATGATACTTACAAAGATAGACATAATTCCCGAAATATCAAAATTAACATATCCCCAAAAGAAGATTTAAGTCTCAAAACATAATCTAAATACCTATTTATTGCACCACAAAGCACACGGAGAGCACAGAGTATTTAAATAAAAAATCTCTGCGTTCTCCGCGCTCTCAGTGGTTCGTTAAAATTGAGATTTAGCGCAGTCTGATACCACCCAAAATGCCGATTTATCGCAGTTTTATGGCGTAGGCAAAACACTAACGGACACCGCCACCGGAGTGGCTGATTCTCCGACAGCGGTTCACTTTAAATTAATCCTAAATTATTGTCCGGCTCCAAATCTTGAAGTGTCAATATTTACCTCATTCTTAGGCTTGAAGCCATTGAAACGCCAGACGAAAGTACACTTGATATTGTGGTTCATATCATGCGACTTCATACAATAATCTTGTCCTGAAAAGTCTATTTTAAATGTCGGATTGCATATATTGAAGATATCTGTGGCTTTCAGATCAATTTCGCAACAGCGTTTCTTGCCGAATTGCCACTTAATACCGGCATCAATCTTCCACAGAGGATCCATACATCCGCCGCCTTGTATCATGCCTGCCATATAAGAGGCAGACACTGATAATGATACCGGAGATGTCGGAGTAAAGCGGATTGTATTATCCCATCCGGCATAGATGCCCCAACGCTTATTATCAAAACTAAGATCATGGAATTTTACTGACTTCTGACGGGCATGGTAGACATTTAACGTGGCCGTTACATTCCAAACGTTTTTAACATCAAAAGGTAAATGAAGTTGCAACCCGACAGTACGTGAATAATCCAGATTCAGAGTCTGAAATATCAGATGAAGATCGGAGGTGGATTGATATGGAAGTTGCACGAAATAGTCATCGGCATAGAGTGCGTATAACGTGGCGGCATATTTCTGACGGAATATATAACTCAACTGTCCGGAATAGTTCATATATGGCTGAAGCGTGGGATTACCAAGAATCACCGAATAGTCGTTGATGTAGGATGTCCCTCCATGTAGTTCCCAATATGAAGGATACACACGTTGTGTGCTGACATTAAGTTGAAATATACTCTTTGGAGTCTCGTAATAAGTTGCGCCAAGCTGCGGGATCATATTCCAGTTGTGCCGGTAATCGTTGTGGAAATATTCCGCCTTTAGGGAGGCATTGAATGACAGTCCACATGCAAATGAAGCCTGACCTCCGATATAAGCACTTGCCACATCCTCACGCAAGGTGTTGTCAAATCCGCGTTGCTGAGGGAAGATGTATGTTTGACGGCTTTTATCATCCGAATGCTGATAATCCACACCATATCCTAATGTCCATACTCCTATGGAATGTTCCTGATCCAGATATGCGTGCCAGCGAGTTATGTTCTGATAATTTTCTGAATTAATTTGCTCCACATCTCCCCGGAAAAGATTCTGACATCTGTTTTCATAATAATGGGTGTAGTCTCCACCGATAGTAAGTCCGAATGGAGTTTCATATCGCAGAGCTATATTATGATAGCTTGTAGGCGACAAACCTTCATATATATTCTTGAAATCTCCGAATGTTCCGGCAGCAAGACTCATGTTGCGGATTCCCGATGTAATTTGTCCATTATAGGAGAATTTAAGTTTCTTATATGCTGCGGCGGCATATACGAGATTTGTCCATGCTTTACCTATCTGACTCATATCGTCCTCAATATTATGGAGAGTGCCATCAAGACGGTGATTGGAATATGTTTCTTGCCGATTGTAGGATTGCTTTCGGACGAGCGACCAATTCATATCGAATGTCCAGTCCTTGACAGCGTATGCAGCATTCAATCCCCCCGAATAGGATGCGTAGTTAGCCTGATTATATCCAAGCGTTGCCTGACCCATAAGACCATCCAAAGGTCTTGGAGTTCTCATGACAATATTGATCACAGCACCGTTGACGTGATACTTGGCAGGGGCAGAGTACATGATTTCTACATTCTTCAATCTTTCAACAGGAGTGGAATAAAGGAGTTGATATAGATTCTGTAATGGCATCGTAGTAGGTTCCCCATTAATGATAATAGAGACGGAGGATGCCCCGCTCAAACCTATCTCTCCGCCATTACTGACAACTCCAGGAAGATAACCTAATGCTTCCAATATATTAGTCACAGGTTTATCCTTGACGATAGTCGGTAAGTCAACTACCATAATGCCATCCTCTCCTTTGATTTGAGGTCTTTCCCCTTTCACTACTATCTCCTGCAGATTCTGACTACCGATACTGTCGGGAATCTCCTGTTGAGCCCTCATATAGGTAGACGCAGACAAGAGAGTTAGAATGATTGATATGCGCTTCATAATCGTTGATTTTATTATTATTGCGCAAAATTATAACTGTATTACGCTTAAATTCTTATCCACAGCCTTATTTAATCTTAAGTCTTCCCTTATTTAGTCTTAAATCTGTATTATCCCGGATAGCAATACGAAATATAATATGTAATTTTGTATCTAAGTAACCAGCCATATTAAAACTATACAATAAAATGGCTAATATTTTGAAGGAAATATGGAAGCCCGAAGATGGAGTAATGGGGTTCCATTATGACTGATGAGGGATTTCATAGTTCCTCAAAAGATGGTTATTTTAGTATCGTTTTAATATGGTTGGTTACTTATATAAATTTGTGTATGACAAAATTCAGAATAAATTCCATAATATTCATATCTGCCATTGCAGTCATTTTCGGCTGCAATCTATTTTATCTTGTAAAATTATATGGTTCTATCAGAAAAGATGTTGAGCGTGAGGTCATGACCGCAATGGCAGACGCTGATATTGACGACCTTATGTTTCGCGCAGGGAGAGCACAAGGATTGACGTCAAATGTACAGATGCAAGAAGACTCTACCACTCATACACCACCTAAAAAAGCTGAGGCAACTACCTATAGAGATGACAACGGACAACTTATATCCGTAAGGACCGAGGTTGACGGAAGTGTCGTGGAAGAGGTAGCTATGCTATCGGAAAACAGGACCTACTCAAATCAGATGGTAGACGCAATGAGCAGACAGTTCCATGTTATAATGGATAAATATATACCTTACGATATGGAAGTGATGGACAGCGTATTGAGCAATCAGCTTGCCAATAGATTCATCTATCCTGATTTCTTATGCGTGGAGGTCGTCAACCGCAACGATTCCGTCATCTACCGTAATGAAAATTTTAAAGGGGAGTCAGGATTGGATTCATTCCGTATAAACATCAATCCCAACGATGGAATATATTACAAAGCTTACATGACGCCTCTCACCCGTCACATACTGTCGCAGATGCTGGGTGTCATCATCACCGTTTTTCTTCTGATGGTAGCTTTTGCCGCTGCCTTCCTATATCTGTTCCATACTGTTTCCAAATTGCGTACCATAGAAGAAATGAAGGATGATTTTGTAAGTAACATGACTCATGAATTGAAGACCCCCATTGCCATAGCCTATTCGGCTAATGATGCATTGCTAAATTACGATATAACAAACGATCCTGACAAGAGAACTGCATACCTCTCCATAGCCTTGAAGCAACTCAAACGTCTTGGAGAACTTGTGGAGAATATACTTGCCATGAGTATGGAGCGGAGAAAAACAATGACTCTGAAACCGGAGAAAATCAAGTTGCCGGAACTCATTGGAGATATAGCTGAGGCGCAACGAATGAGAGGTGAGAAAGATATTGACATTGAAATTGATACGACAGATGATATTGAAGTGACTGCCGACAAGTATCATCTGACCAATGTGATTAATAATCTTATCGATAACGCGATAAAATATTCCGGTGAATCTGTCTCAATCCGAATATCCATTGATACAGAAAGCATTGGAATTACAGACAATGGCATAGGTATTCCATCAAAAAATCTACCTTTCATCTTCGATAAATTTTACCGCGTACCTCATGGCAACCGTCAAGATATCCGAGGCTACGGAATAGGATTATATTATGTAAGACATATCCTTGACAAGATGGGATGGGATATTTCTGTAAAGAGTCAGGAAGGACTGGGATCCACATTCACAATAAAATTTTGTAATCATGAATAAGATTCTTTTTGTTGAAGATGAGCGAGATTTGTCGCTGATTGTCTGTGATATTTTGCGGCAACAGGGCTATGATGTCATTTCTGTCTTCAATGGTATTGACGGTCTGGCTAAATACAAGGCTGAGGGAGCTGATCTCATTGTTGCCGATGTCATGATGCCCGGACTTGACGGGTTTGCTATGGCTCGGGAAATAAGGCGGCTATCAGCAAATGTACCCATAATATTTCTGACAGCAAAAAGCACTATTGATGATGTGGAGGAAGGTTTTGAAAGTGGGGCAAACGACTATTTGAAAAAGCCATTTGAATTACGTGAACTGCTGGTAAGAATCAAAGCATTGCTGCGCAATAAGGTCAAGGATATCGTTGCAGAGGATGTGATTTACCAAATCGGTCAATACCGATTCAACAAATCCGGACAGCTACTTATATTCCACGGCAAAGAGACCGCACTCTCCAATATTGAGGCACGTATATTGGATAAATTTGCCTCAAATATAGGGAAAACAGTCGATGCCTCTGAGCTTATGATAGCCGTATGGGGACGAGATGAACTAAGCAACCGCAACTCCCTACACGGCTACATCCATAAACTCCGCCGTATCCTGCGCCACGACACGACAATCTCCATAATCAACCAACGAGGATTCGGCTACATGTTAACTGTCAACAATTTTCATTAAGGTTCAAGGCGTTGCCAATGACTTATCTATAAATATCATCTTAATGAACTTTATAGCGTTATTTCATATATAATATTCCATATAATGATACTTACAGAGATAGACATAATTCCCGAAATATCAAAATTAACACGTCCCCAAAAGAAGATTTAAGTCTCAAGACATAATCTAAATACCGATTTATTGCATCGCGAAGCACACGGAGAACACAGAGTATTTAAATAAAAAATCTCAGCGTTCTCCGCGCTCTCAGTGGTTAAAACACCGAGTTATCGCAGTTTTATGGCGTTGGTTATGATATATACTTCTATCTGACCGATAGCTATGAGGTGGATTTTGTGGTTTGTCATCGTAACACAGTAATAGAGTTGATACAAGTATCGTATAACATTAGTAATGATAAGACATATCGTCGTGAATTGAATGCGTTGCTAAAAGCCTCAACTCCATTGAAGTGTAATAACCTTACACTTATCACTGCTTTTGATGAGAAAACAATTGAGGAGTCTGGCAAAACTATCAATGTACGCGCAGCCTATAGATGGCTATTATCCTAAAATCTTGATAAGTAACCGCATCAAATATCAGATACCATTTATTAGATTACAAAGAGAATGTGCCCCTCCCGAAAGGATTGATTCTTCTCATGCAAAAATAAGCATCATCTATGCAATGGTGATTCCTAAGATAAATGCAAATAGAAAAGTATTGGCATTTCTTGGCAAATGATAATTAATTTAAGTTTCGCAAGTTTTCCAACTTGCTTCACTTAAATGGTTTATGGTTTAATGTTTATGGTTTATGATCATTAAATTTTGTATAATGAAAAGATTCGTG
>NZ_SRYB01000050.1:0-19306 GCF_004793975.1 Lepagella muris | reverse complement strand
CATCTACAAGAAAGACGTCTATTGCAATTGCAATAGACGTCTTTCTTGTAGATGCCGGATACGGTATTACATCATACCGCCCATTCCTCCCATTCCGGGAGCTCCCATTGGAGCAACTGGAGTATCCTCTTTTTTATCTGCAATAACACATTCTGTGGTCAAGAACATGCCAGCAATACTTGCCGCATTTTCCAATGCCACTCTTGTGACTTTAGCAGGATCAATAACGCCGGTACTAAAGAAATTTTCAAATGTGTCTGTACGTGCATTATATCCAAAATCTCCAGATCCATCTTTCACTTTCTGGACAATAACTGCACCCTCTACTCCGGCATTAGCCACAATTTGACGCAACGGTTCTTCTATTGCACGACGTATGATTGCAATACCGGTGTTTTCATCATCATTATCTCCCTTAAGTTCTTCAAGCTTAGGGAGGCAACGGATATATGCAATACCACCACCAGGGACAATACCTTCCGCAATTGCAGCCCGAGTAGCCGACAATGCATCATCCACTCTATCTTTTTTCTCTTTCATCTCAACTTCAGATGGTGCTCCTATATAAAGGACTGCCACCCCTCCTGCAAGTTTTGCAAGACGTTCCTGAAGTTTCTCCTTGTCATAGTTGGATGTAGTGGTTTCTATTTGAGCCTTAATCTGATTTACTCGATCTGAAATAGCTTGTTTAGATCCGCTACCATTTACAATAATGGTATTATCTTTATTTATAGTTATCTTTTCAGCAGTTCCAAGCTCTTGTACACTTGCCTGAGAAAGCTGCATACCCTTAACCTCACTGATAACAGTACCACCTGTAAGGACTGCGATATCTTCAAGCATCTCTTTCCTACGATCACCAAATCCTGGAGCCTTTACCGCACAAATCTTTAACGATCCACGGAGTCGATTTACAACAAGAGTAGCAAGAGCCTCATTATCGACATCTTCTGCAATAATCAAGAGAGGACGACCACTTTGCGCCACAGCCTCAAGAATTGGGAGAAGATCCTTCAGATTTGAAATCTTCTTATCAAATAGAAGGATATATGGGGAGTCCATCTCACATTCCATCTTCTCACTATTAGTGACAAAGTAGGGAGAAATATATCCACGATCAAACTGCATACCCTCAACAATATCTACTGTAGTTTCAGTACCTTTTGCCTCTTCTACAGTGATCACTCCTTCTTTCTTGACTTTCTTCATAGCCTCTGCTATGAGCCTGCCAATTTCCTCGTCATTGTTAGCAGATACGCGTGCAACATTTTCAATCTTGTCGATATCATCATCCACCTCCTGGCTCTGGGACTTAATACCTTCAACAACGCAAGATACGGCTTTATCAATACCTCTTTTCAAATCCATTGGATTTGCACCGGCAGCCACATTCTTAAGACCGACATTTACAATTGCCTGAGCAAGTACAGTTGCAGTTGTTGTGCCATCACCAGCCTGATCACCAGTCTTGGATGCGACTTCCTTAACAAGTTGGGCACCCATATTCTGGAATGGATCTTCCAATTCAATTTCACGTGCAACAGACACACCATCCTTAGTGATGTGAGGTGCACCGAATTTCTTCTCAATAATGACATTCCGCCCCTTGGGTCCAAGTGTCACCTTGACTGCATCCGCAAGAGCGTCTACTCCATTTTTAAGCTCTTCACGAGCCTTGATATTAAATTTTATTTCTTTTGCCATTTTCTTAAATTTTTAAATATCTCTAATTCAGCCAATCACTGCAAGAACGTCACTTTGACGCATGATTATATACTTGGAACCGTCATATTCAATTTCAGTTCCGGCATATTTCCCATATAGCACCTGATCACCTACTTTTAGCACCATTTCTTCATCTTTAGTTCCATTTCCTACTGCAAGTACATTTCCTCGCAAAGGTTTTTCTTTAGCGGAATCCGGAATAATGATGCCGCCAAGTGTCACTTCTTCTGCAGCTGTAGGCTCGATTAGAACCCTATCTGCTAATGGTCTGATATTCATATCTGATATTTTTATAGTTTAACTATTCTGTTAATGCTAACAACAAAAATCGTGCCAATTATCAATTATGGCATTAATACAAACTAAAAGAGAAACATTTCATTTCTGAATAATGTTTCTCTTTTAATTATTATTTACCAATTATATTGATTTGACCTTATTATTTTTCATTATTTTACAATAATATAGCTTCTTTCAGGAGCAAGTATGCCTTTTAAAATGCCTTTCTTCACCTTAAATTCCTTACCATATACCTCATCTCTATATGTACCATCTGGAAGACCGGTTGGCAAATTGACAGAATTGGCAAATTTTGAGATATTTATGATAGCAGCTCCTTTATTGCCTCTATTTACCAAAAGAACCTGACCATTATCTGAAAACTTTAAATCTTCTTTTTGTCCAGCCATTCTCGTGCGGAACTTATTCACCGCAACAACTTCAGGATGGAAAAATTCATTATTTCCACGTGCACCTAATACGTTATCTCCCCAATAGTTTTGACGTGTTGATCCGGCGGGACGACTGAAAAAAAGAGGAACTCCATTCTGTCTCGCTGTCAAAAATACCCAGCCTGTACGAATCTGATCATCTGTAAGATGTGCTGACTCATGGGCATTCGCATAAGTATCATGACTCTCAACCCATGTAGTCAGATATTCCGGAGCTGATGTATGATGCCAATTAATCAAATCTAAATCTTTGACACTTCCTTTTTCAAGAGCCTCTCTTAATATATGTCCATAGCCGGACGCCGTCTGTCCGAAATAATCTGCATATTCAGCTTCTGGCACATTCCGATCTTGAAGAACCTCTCCATATACAAAAAGCGAATCATAAGGCACTGCCAAACTCACGCCCTTTACTGATTTTCTTCCTGTTGCAACATCCCAGAAATCATTCTCCTTTACACCAGATGCAGAATCAACCGGATCAGAATGCACTCCGATGTGCTTGGCTGTATCATAGCGGAATCCCTTAACACCAAGACTTAATAGATCATTCACAAACTGCATGTAATATTTCTGAAAATCCTTATTCTCAGTATTGACATCAGGCAACGCTCCAGATCCCCACAACGTGCACTGTAAACGATCATTGTAATCCTCTACAGGTTGCAGTCCATTTGAATGATACATCTTATCTCTACCACCCACTGCCTTATAGAAATCATCAGATACTGCATCTATATCAAAAGCCGTATGATTTGGCAGGACATCCACTATAACTTTGACATTGTATTTTGCAGCAGAATCCATCATCTGCTTCATTTTGTCACGGGTACCTAAAATATTATTTCCAATTTTCCAATCAGTCGGTTGGTAATAATAATACCAGTTGCCCTCTGTTACATTGTCATCAAATATCTTTTTCCCACTGCCTGCCGGTTCATAGCAATTTTGAACCGGAGATGTCTGCACCATCGTAAATCCAGATTCTGCAATCTTACGCATATTGTCGGCAATTGTGGGGAAATTCCAACTCCAAGCATGAAGAATTGATTCAGTATTTGTGACATCGGGATTATGTGTAACCCGATCTTTTGCCACTACTGTGCCGGATATTCCAACACATAGAGATAATGCTAAAATTTTATTCATCCTTTGTATGATTTTTTCACGGTCATAACCAAAATTGGTTAATACGTAACTTTAAAGAAATTAATAGGTATCTTTTATAGAACGCATAAAAACAATGGGTATTTTATCAATTTATAAAAAATAGTACCTAAAATTAAAGAATCTGCACATGATTAATACCCATTACCAATATAAAATTCATACAACACTTCAATATGCACATATGAAACATTGATGTGCAAAATTATAATATTTCTTAAATTCAACACTTTACTAACTGTATGATTTGCATTATTCCTTTAAACTAACTAATTTTGTAGAACAATACTGAATAATCAGTAATAAATAACCCAAAACATGAAATTTTCCAATCTTATTACCATAATACTCTTCACTGCCGGTTGTTGTTCATTTGAATCGGCAGCACAATCATTATTGGATTCTAAACCCCATGCTGAAATTCATAAACAACTTTTGGCAAATGCAAAATCTTCTAAGTTAGACAAAAGTGTAATCAAGGATTTCATCAAAAATGATATTGAGAAAAGAGAGGATTCCAATATAAAGAATACATCTGAATCTACTGAAACGATCACTCTAATCAATGACCTTCTGAAAGAAGCTAATACTCATATTGGCAAACGATACAGATCTGGAGCTAAAGGTCCGAATGCATTTGATTGCTCCGGCTTCTCAAGTTATGTTTTTCGCCAGTTTGGTTATAATCTTGGAGCATCCTCACGCGACCAATACAATCAGGGTAGCGTTGTAGAAAAGCAAGATTTAAAGAAAGGAGACCTGGTGTTCTTTACCGGACGCAACAGCAGACATGGAAGGGTAGGACACGTTGGAATTGTTGTCAGCGTAGACTCTGAAAAGGGCAGTTTTAAATTTATTCATGCCAGTACATCTCAAGGCATACGGATAGATACAAACGACGCTTATTATGGAAGACGTTATTTAGGCGCAAGACGAATCATCAACAATAATGAAACTTTATAACTCTAATAAATTTAGAGTTATAATTAAACAAATTCATTAATAAAGTGAGCATATTTGAATGCCCACTTTATTTTTTGTTTGACATATTCTTTATAAAAAATTCATCAGAATCATCCCATACCGGGAATTTCTTCCTAAAACTATCTAATCTGCTCCTGCATAATGTGGCGTAGACAATTCCCGTTTCATCTATACGGATAGATATATCATTACCTTTGTAATCAATGATCATTGAACTGCCATCGTATTCATAACCGTTCTTATCAACACCCTTACAATTCACACCACATACGTATGACTGATTTTCAATAGCACGCGCAAATAAAAGTTTATTCCAAGCGTCAACCCTTACTTTAGGCCAATTTGCAACACATATCAGTAAGTCATATTTGTTGTCTTGATTCCGGCACCATACTGGAAATCTAATATCGTAACATATCACTATCGATATATTCCATCCTCTATAGCGAATGCATGTATGTGAATCTCCTGGATTAAATACTACATGCTCATTTGCCATTGTAAACAAATGACGCTTATCATAAAAGTACTCATCCCCAGACGGCTCTACAATAAACCCGCGATTAAATAATAATCCACCTGTATCTGCAATAAAACTTCCGGCGATAGCAATATTATAATGATTAGCCAACTGATGGATCATTTGCATTGTTTCTCCGGTGTTTCGTTCAGCCATTACTCTCACAAATTCCTTATCTTCCATAGAGGGGAATCCTGTAGAGAATGTCTCAGGAAAAATTACAATATCAGCGTCTCTATGTATTAAATTCATGAACCGCTTGACTTCTGCCAAGTTTTTAATTTTATCTCCCCATTCAATTTGAAGGGGTACTAATGCCACTTTAAGATCGGTTGTATTCACTTTTCAGATTTTAAATTTATTCGGATACTTCGCACAGTAATCATACGGAGCATAGTAATTTTTAACATACTCCAAATCCTTTTCTATGTCTCCTGTTGGATAATACTCATCTCGTATAAAGACTAATTTATTAGCATAGTCAATGACTCCAAATTGAACTGGGACATCAGCTCCACATGCAATATAAAGGAATCCTGTATGCCATCTATTAGTGGCACTTCTCGTACCTTCAGGAGTAACGGCGAGATTTACGTATTTCTTATTATGAAAAAGCTCTATGACCTGATTTGTCAGCGAACCTTTCTTATTCCCACGGAAAACAGGAATACCGCCTAAAGCCCGAAGCAAGTATTTCAAAGGGAAGAAAAACCAAAAATCCTTCATAAGGAAATTCGCCTCTCTTCCCAATGATTTATAAGCGAATAGACCTAAAATGAAATCCCAATTAGAAGTATGAGGCGCAACGCAGATCACACATTTATCCCTACGTGGAGCAGATATATCTAACTTCCATCCAACTATACGGAGACCATACTTCCAAAGATTCATAAGCTTCTAATTAATTTCTATTCTTGAATAGGTTGTCATATTTTTATTCTGCAACAGCATTCTTATACTGTTCTTTCACCTCTGCGGGAATTGCAGAATTAAATAATTTTATTGCCTCATCTATGCTATTGAAGAAATCCTCTTTGATTTTCACAAATAATTTCTTGTAGAATTTATTTTTCGCAACAGAATATTCCTTCAATCCGGCAAATGCCTTCACACCCTTGTCAAAGGTCACATCAGCATTACTCTTTGCAGCTCCGACTGCACCAAGCGTCAATTCAATCGACTTTGCAATTGAATCTTTATTTACACCGTCTACATTATAATAAGTAGACATCATTGCTTCACATGCAGAAGCTCCTACCGCCTCAACATATTTCTTGAATTCTCTCTTATTTGCCATAATGGTAATATTTATGATATGTCTTTAAATATATAACAGATTTACGTACTATTTTATTGAAAAAATCAATAAATTTAATCTCTTCGTTCCTTTCTGGAAGCATCAATCCTAAGTAAGATAAACAATAATATTGTAAATCCCCATAATGCAGACCCTCCATAACTGAAAAAGGGTAGCGGTATACCTATAACCGGACACAATCCTATTACCATACCGATATTAATACATAAATGAAATATCAAGAATGATACCATGCAATATGCATACACTCGTCCGAAAGCAGTGCGTTGTCTTTCTGCAATTACTATTAGTCGCAGAATAAATGCAAGGAAAACGATAAGCACAGTAGTAGCTCCGACAAAGCCTTCCTCTTCACCAATAGTACAGAAGATAAAATCAGTGTGCTGCTCCGGCACATATTTCAATTTTGTCTGTGTCCCATTTAAGAAACCTTTACCGATTACGCCTCCTGATCCAATAGCTATCTTAGACTGATTGACGTTGTATCCCGCACCTCTCAAATCCTCTTCTATTCCAAGCGAGACTTTAATACGAGTCTGTTGGTGTGCCTCAAGTACATTCCCAAAAACAAAATTTACAGAGAATAGAAACAATACTGACACAAGTGCAAACGATATTGTAATCAAAAATTTTTGTATCCTATGATGAAGCATTGCTAATGATGTATATGCTAATGCCAATCCTAATATCACACAAAAGAAAATTGTACCATTTACTGTTACTCCACATATAGAGAGTATTGTCACAATAACTCCAGAAAGGACAAAACCTATGATTACATTTCTGGCAATTACAAAATCTCGACAATAGAACACCAACATCAAAGTAAAAATAAGAATAATCAATAAAAATACTGAAAATTCACCAACCGGTATATTTAATATCAATGGTGCGGAGAATTTAACTGCCACAACAAAATATACTATAGCACATACCACCGAGAAAAGCACCAATCCACTCATGCCCTCACGGTATAATACAAATATCAATGAAAAATATACCAATGCACTGCCAGTCTCCTTCTGAAGTAAGATAAGACATATTGGCAGAAATATAATTATCAATGCTCTAAAATAATTACTTATCTTGGCATTCAATGAAAAATTATATGAATTAAACAATCGAGCTAATGCAAGAGCTGTAGCAAATTTTCCAAATTCAGCAGGTTGTAAACTGACTGGACCAAACACCAACCACGATCTTGACCCTTTGATATCGGGTGCCAAAAATATAGTAGCAATCAATATGATTATAACAATTCCATATATTGGATATGCATAAGCCTCAAATAACCTGGCATCAAGAAGCAAGATAACTCCCCCAATAACCACAGACAACCCAATCCATAAGAATTGTTTACCTGAGAATTCCGCAAAATCAAACATACTGGCATTATCAAAATCATAGCTTGCCGCATATATGCTTATTGCGCCTGCCGATACCAACAACAGATATAATAATATTGTTATCCAATCAAGTGATCGGAAAACGGAAACATTTGCTTCAGTGTTTCTTGACTCCACTGCTAATAATCGTATTTGAGTTCAACATTCGTTCTTCAATACCCTTTCTGGCTTCAGAAATTGTCCCCTTGAGATACTTCTCTATCATTAGGCTGCCGATTGGCACACCAAAGGTTGCTCCGAATCCTGCATTCTCGACATATACTGCAATTGCAATCTTTGGATTATGATACGGAGCAAATCCCATGAATGCGGAATGGTCTTTTCCATGTGGATTTTGCGCAGTACCAGTTTTACCACATACTTCAATATCCGGTAAAGCTGCCCCACGACATGTGCCTCCCAAGACTGCCATACGCATACCTTCTGCAATAGTCTCATAATATTCTTTCTTTACATGGGGTTCATGTTTTTCCTTATATTTTGAATCGATTACAGTATCAGCTATTGCCTTTACGACATGAGGAGTAAAATAGTGTCCTCGATTTGCTATTGTAGCACTCAGATTTGCTATCTGTAGGGGAGTTGCCAATACCTCTCCCTGCCCAATAGATACCGAGATAATTGAATTTGCGCTCCATTTAGGACCCCTGAATGATTTTGAATAAAATTTTGAATTTGGAATAAATCCTCTGCTTTCTGATGGCAGATCAACTCCTAATCTATATCCATAACCCATCTCCACCAAATAATTTTTCCAAATTTCAAATTGATCGAAGGGCTTAGTACCTCGTTTATCAATCATATTTTTGAATCCCCAACAGAAATAGGCATTACAAGATGTCTGTAATGCAGGTTTCAATGCTATTGGAGAGCCATGACCATGACAACCCACCCTTAATTTATTTATATATCCATGGTAACAAGGATATTGAGTCGCATTCGTCACCACCCCTTCTTGAAGGAATATCAACCCTTGTGTAGGTTTAAAAGTAGAACCGGGAGGATATGCACCCTGAATAGAACGATCGTATAATGGCTTATATGGATCTTTCACCAGAAGCGAATAGTTTTTGCCGCGTTCTTTCCCCACGAGAAGCGAAGGATCATAATTAGGTGATGTCACCAACGCCAAGATTTCTCCTGTGGCGGGTTCAATAGCTACTATAGCACCTATCTTATTTTGCATTAGCTTCTCCCCATACGCCTGCAATTCCATATCAATCGATAACGTGATGTTTCTTCCGGAGATAGGGGAGACATCATGTTTACCGTCCTCATATTTACCTTTAATTCTTCCATACGCATCCTTCATCAATATTTCCACGCCTTTTACTCCACGCAAATGTTTCTCATAGCTTTTTTCAATACCCAAATCCCCGGTATAGTCTCCCGAACGATAATATCTGTCAGATTCTACATCTGATGCTGATACCTCTCTGATATTTCCCAAAACATTTGCTGCTGCAGAATAATTGTATTGTCTTACAGTCCTGGTTTGAATAAAGAACCCAGGAAATAGATATAACTTTTCCTGTAATCTTCCATAATCTGACTGAGACAAATGAGATATCAATTTTTGTGGAGTATATGAAGAATAACCCGGATTTTTTTTAGGATTTTTCATATCCATCCATTTCTCCATCAACTGATCTTTGGTAAGATTTAACACATTGCATAATGTCAATGTGTCAAATTCACCTACATCTTTAGGTATTATCATAACATCATACGCCGGCTGATTAAATACCACAAGCCTATCCTCCCGATCATATACAAGTCCTCTTGCCGGATATATCACTCTTCTTAAGAAAGCGTTACTATCAGCATTCTCCTTATACTTATCTTCACTTACTTGAAGATTGAATAAGCGGAATATATATATCACCACAATGAGACAGATAAATCCCCCGATTACATATCTGCGCTTTGCTAATCTATAGTCTTTCCTCACGATTTTCTTATTATTAAACTATCAATAGCCAGCAACATTAAAAATGTCAGCAAGCAACTTGACACTGATAAAAGCAGTATATCCTTAAAGTCCGCAAAATTAAAATATTCAATTGAAAAAATCATAACACAGTAGATTCCAACCATGGATACCAAATACTTGCAATATATTGCGACCCCCAAAGAAGAAATTGACGGTGTAAGATATTTCGTTTTGTCATCTTTCGGTATATACGCATAATAAATAGGATCTTTGAAAGCTGCAAGCATTGTACATGCAAGGGAATTTAATCCTGGTGTATCTGAAAACACATCTACACAAAGACCCATAATAAAGGCAAGCGTAAATAATACTCCCTTACCAATATCAATTGGCAATCTAATAATAAAATATATGAAAATCAAAGGAACGGCGACATTAAAGATAGCAATGTGATTGCATATCATCACCTGCACCAGCAACAATACTATAAAAAGTATAGAAAATTTGATTATCTCCTTATTCATATTGATGCATCATAACTCATTTGTCTGGTTTAAAATCAAAATTCTGCAAGGAATCCAAGCTCGACTTATATTCGTCTTTAATTACCCTGACTATACTTAAAGCTCTGAAATCTGTTGTAAGACAAACCTTCAGGACAAAGAAATTGTCATCGCTGCTTTTAACGCGATTCATTACTATGCCAACAGGAATTTCACCGGGGAATGTCGTTGAAAAGCCACTGGTAACAATAGTGTCTCCAACTTGAAAACGAGCATGTCTTGGCATTTCTTCTACATACGCAATCTGTGGATCCCTACCTTTCCATGAAAGGGAACCAATAAATTGTGTCCCTTTTAATCTGACAGAAAAATGCTGAGTTTCATTAAGGAGTGATATCACTCTTGCTGTATGCTCTCCCGTTACGTTTACAATACCTACGATTCCATTCTGATCTACCACACCCATTCCACGCTTAATTCCATCAGCTGCACCTTTATCTATTGAAAAATAATTTCTCGGATGTCGAACACTATTGTTGACAACAGTAGCAGAAATATAATCAAACCTATCAGGATATGCCTCATATTTTACAGTATCAGAAAGTTTCGTTTTACATTCAGCAATTTGATGTCGTAAATTTAAAACTTCATTTTCCAACATTGCATTGCTTGCCTGCAAACTTTCATTGATACTCCTAAGATGAAAGTACCCTGTGATCTCAGAGACTGTACTATTCACGAAACTTGAAACCACATTAGCTGAACTTAGGTATACAGAATGATGATATGAATTATGGCTGAAAAGAAGCACAAGACTCAATACCACATAGAACGCAAACAAGAACCATGTGCCATATCTTATAATGAAATTTAATAGATTTCTCACATTTACTAAACGCAAAAGCCACCCCCTTTATAAGGGGGCAGCAATGAGATTAAAATATAAAGTATTGATTAATTGCCGATACTTATGTATCATCTTATAAGGAACGAGAAGCGATTGATATTTTTCAAAGCTACGCCAGTGCCTTTTGCCACAGCATGTAAAGGATCTTCCGCAATTTTAAACTCTATCCTAATTTTATCAGTAAGTCGTTTTGCAAGACCTTTGAGAAGCGCTCCGCCACCAGCAAGATAAATGCCATTTTTTACTATATCTGCATACAATTCGGGGGGAGTCTCTTCAAGTGCAGCTAATATTGCAGTCTCCATTCTTGATATCGATTTATCAATACAATGAGAGATCTCTTCATACGTAACAGGCACCTCCATTGGAAGTGCAGACATTCTATTCGGACCTCTTACAATATATGGTTCTGGGGGATTATCAAGCACAGGTAACGCTGAGCCTACGTTTATCTTTATCTGTTCAGCCATAGTTGCACCGACCTTAAGATTGTGAACTCTACCCATGTGCTCCTGAATATCTGTTGTCAAATCATTGCCAGCCAAGCGGATACTCTTATTGCTGACAATACCCCCCAACGAAATCACTGCGATTTCAGTACTTCCGCCACCTATATCTACAATCATATTTCCCTCTGGAGCCTCCACATCAAGACCAATGCCTAAGGCTGCTGCCATCGGTTCATAGATCATATATACATCTCTACCACCAGCATGCTCAGATGAATCTCTAACCGCACGAATCTCAACTTCTGTAGAGCCTGATGGAATACACACCACCATTCTAAGAGAAGGAGAGAACCAACGCCGTTTTGAGCTTACCATCTTGACCATTCCTCTGATCATTTGCTCAGCCGCATTGAAATCTGCTATCACGCCATCACGGAGAGGACGTATTGTACGTATACCCGGAGGCTCTTTACCTTCCATAAGGTGAGCTGGAGTACCTACCGCAAGAAGCTTATCCGTTTTATTTTCAATTGCGACAACAGACGGTTCATCTACAACAATCTTGTCATTATGAATTATTATGGAGTTGGCTGTTCCCAAATCCATTGCGATTTCTTGTGTGAATGAAAAGAGTCCCATAATTTCTATTTTATCTGTTTAGGGAGAAGCCACATCTACGTGGCTAAGAATCGTTCTAAAAACTTATGCAAAGTTAATCAAAATTTATAAGCTATTGAAATATTATGCTACATTTCGGTTATAAAATATGTAAAAAAGGCATGTTTATTTGAAACATGCCTTTTTTTATTCAATATTACTCCGACTGGAGTAATAATATTTCATATTAATTTGGGAAATATGTCTCAAGGGCATAATTAATACTCTCAAGCACATTTTGGATATCTGAATCATCCGGCTGCATTGATTCTGCTCTTTGTGCAATCTTTTTTGATGATTCAAAATAGTTTTCCTTAATATCTTTACGTGCGGCAGTAGTTTCAGGAGAAGATCCTTCAAGTTCATTCCATTTCATTGTGCCTATACGGAAAATCTTCTTGCTTGCATTTTTAAGAGTTTCGAAATCCACATCCGGAAGGGATGCTGCTTTACGATAATCGGCTTCTGACTCTGCATCCTTCTCCGCACGATCATAGACATAACCTCTCAGACCATAAAGATTTGCATTGTCAGGATTTTCTGCTATAACCGCGTTCAACTGCTCTAGAGCTTTATCTATATTTCCATCCGTCACAATTGAATTAATCATATTATTGATGAAAATTGGCTGAGCAAGACCATATTTCTTATGACCAGCTTCAGCAACATTCAAGATATTAGCCTGAGCTTCTTTCATTTTTGACTCATCCTTCTGAGCAATGGATTGCCAACATGCTATTTCGTAGATGTAGCATTCCGGTTGGTCATAACCGGCAAGGCGAGCCTTCTTGAATGCATTTGCACTTTCTTCAACAGCATTGCCTGAATATGCAGAAAGACCGGCATTGAAATAAGCTGTCGCAATCTGAGAAGGATCAATCAATGCTGCCATCTTTCCCAGCATCCCTGATTCCGGAAGATCTCCATACACCATAAACGCTTCATATGCCTGCGGATAATAATTCTTATTATTAAAGTAATCCGCACCTGCTGAGAAGAAATCATTGGCATGTCCACCAATTTTACCCAATATGTCTTTGGAGAACTTAGGTTTTACCTGACCCTTCTCATTTGGAACACTGTCAAGAGGGAGAGCCTTCATAAAGTATTTGTACCCTTGGATCAACTCATCAGCCATAACAGTGCCCTTTGCAGAAGCATCATCAGGATTTATCATTTTTGCTTTTGTGGCATTGTCAAATGCATCGAACTCAATCTTTCCTGCAATATAGTAAGTGCGGGCATCATTTTGAGTTTCCGGGTTCTCCATAGCCTGTTTTATCAGATTACGAGCCTGATTCAGTTGATCGGTCTTGCCACTCAATTTGGCTGCTTGATCAACATTCGCCTTTTGTGCACTCACAGATCCAATAGCTGCAAGACAGAGTGCAAGTGAAAGAAATCTATTCATACGGTTTATTTAGGTTTAAAAATGAGACTTGTTTATTCCGAAATATCATCATCGAATTGGAAGAGAGAATCTGATATTTTATTCTCTACATCATTAGAAGATGTCTTCTCCGAGACGACATTACTATTAGTTTCAACAATATTATCAGCATTTTGTTCGGATTCTGCAGGAAGTTCCTCTATCGGATCTGAATCCACTTTACATACTGATGCAATCTGATCTCCACGTTTGGTCAAATCTATAAGTTTGACACCTTGTGTTGCACGCCCCATCACTCTTATCCCGGCAACGGGCAACCTTAATGTTATTCCACTTTGATTTATTATCATCAAATCATTGGAATCATTTACATTTTTTATAGCAACAAGTTCTCCCGTCTTTTCCGTAATATTCAGAGTCTTCACTCCCTTGCCACCTCTATTGGTAACTCTATAATCTTCAAGCGGAGAACGTTTACCATAGCCATTCTGCGAAACGACCATTACCGTTTCATCCGGAGATCCTGTCATTGCAATCATACCGATCACCTCATCATCTCCGTCTCCCAAGGTCATACCTCTGACTCCGGTAGACATTCTACCCATTTCCCTAACCTTACTCTCGGAGAATCTTATTGCCCGACCCTCTCTATTCGCAAGGATTATCTCGGAATTACCATCTGTCAGTCTGACCTGTATAAGCTGGTCGTCCTCTCTAATTATAATAGCATTCACCCCATTTGCGCGTGGGCGGGAATAAGCCTCAAGCGATGTCTTCTTAATAATTCCTTTCTTCGTACAGAAAATTAAATTATGGGTGTTTATGTATTCGGGATCCTTCAGATGCTTGACTCTGATAAACGCATTGACACAATCATCTGCCTCAATATTGAGCAAATTCTGAATTGCTCTACCTTTTGAATTTTTAGCGCATTCAGGAATTTCGTATACCTTCAACCAATAACACTTCCCTTTCTGTGTAAAGAAAAGCATGTAATTATGGTTAGATGCAGGATAAATATGCTCAATGAAATCTGAATCCCTGGTATCACTGCCTTTGGCCCCTACACCTCCACGATTCTGTGCTCTAAATTCAGATAGGGGAGTACGTTTTATATATCCAAGATGAGAAATAGTTATTATCATTTCATCATCCGGATAGAAATCTTCTGCATTGAGATCTCCGGAGAAAATATTTATTTTAGTTCTTCGCTCATCACCATATTTATCACGGATCTCAATGAGTTCGTCTTTCATGACATTCCTACAAACCTCATCATTATTCAGAATATCATTTAGATGGGCAATTAATTTCATCAAATCATCGTATTCTCCACGGAGTTTATCCATTTCCAATCCGGTAAGTTGACGAAGACGCATCTCAACGATAGCACGTGTTTGAATATCATCAATACCAAAACGTTCTGAAAGTCTTACGCGGGCCTCATCCGTAGTTCGAGACGAGCGAATTATCGCAATCACATCATCAATGTTGTCACAAGCGATCATAAGACCTTTTAAGATATGAGCTCTCTCTTCCGCTTTCCTAAGCTCATAACGAGTTCGTCGAATAACCACTTCATGTCGATGATCAACAAAAGCCTGCAACAATTCTTTGAGATTCAACGTCTTCGGACGGCCATTTACAAGAGCAACATTATTTACACTAAACGATGTCTGTAATTGCGTCATCTTATATAGCTTATTCAGTATTACCTTAGCATTTGCGTCGCGTTTTATGTCGATTGCAATATGCATCTGACCTCTCGCGCTTGTATCGGTAATATCAGATATGCCATCTATTTTCTTCTCTTCTACAAGATCTGCGATACTTTTTACCAAGTCATTTTTTACAACTCCGTATGGTATCTCAGAAATTATTATCTGATCATGATTGCCATCACTTTCTATTTCAGCTTTCGCGCGTATCAATATACGACCTCTGCCAGTCTCAAATGCATCTCGCACACCTTGGATGCCAAAAATCTCACCTCCAGTCGGGAAATCTGGAGCCTTGATATATTCCATGAGCCCATCAATATCCAATTCTGGGTTATCAATAAGTGCTACAGCTGCATTTAAAGACTCTGTAAGATTGTGAGGCGGCATATTCGTTGCCATACCGACAGCAATTCCCGATGCTCCATTTACAAGAAGATTCGGTATCTTCGTAGGAAGAACCGAAGGTTCAGAAAGTGTATTGTCAAAATTCGGAACAAAATCAACAGTCTCCTTATCGATATCCTGAAGCATCTCTTCTCCCATACGGGCAAGTTTTACCTCAGTGTATCGCATAGCTGCTGGAGAATCTCCATCAATTGACCCGAAATTACCCTGACCAAAGACCAAAGGATAACGAAGAGACCATTCCTGCGCCATTCTCACCATAGTGAAATAAATAGAAGAATCGCCATGGGGATGATATTTACCCATAACCTCTCCAACTATACGCGCTGATTTTTTAGTATCTCCTGAAAAGAAATTGCCTAATTCATTCATGCCGAAAAGCACCCTGCGGTGCACCGGCTTAAAACCGTCTCTTACATCGGGCAGGGCTCGCGACACTATTACCGACATTGAGTAGTCGATATAGGCGCTTTTCATTTCCGATTCAATATTTATCGGAATAATTTTGTCGTCTCCTTGCATGTTTTTACGTGATTCGTCTAATTAATCTGACCTCTAAAATAAGGAAGCCAAATGATGGATGTGGACATCCATTACAAGTAGCAAAGTTACAAAAATATATTCAATCAAACAAGTTTAAAATCGGGTTAACTGAAATTCTTTTGAGAGATATTTGTAAAGATTAACCTTGAAATGCTTATTTTTCCATTTTTAATAAAAATTGGCACGATGTTTGCAACAAATCAATTATATTTTGTTATATAAATATAGTCTTATTAAAAATAAAACAGAAAATACATTCATTATATATTTGTGATGAAAAACGATTTTTCGAAACAATTTCGCCCAATTCTTGAGCTTGCTTATGCGGAAGCAAAAAACTTTAATTCCGCAGCCATACAAAGTGAACACTTTGTGCTGGGTTCTCTCCGCAACCAAGACGGGTATGCTTTTAAAATTTTAAAGCAGCTTCAAGTCCCTGTGGAAGAAATGACTCGCGAACTTGAAGAATACCTTGCCGGTATTGAACCTCCAGCAGAAACCACCACATTGTTTGAACAGCAATTTAAGATTTCATTATCAGCCATCAGGCACCTTCAACTTGCTACTTCAGAAGCACGTAAAATGAATGCCCATGCCATTTCCGGAGAGCATATACTTCTTGCTCTAATACATGACCAGCGAGCTATGGATAGTGAATTTTTACGACAGTTAAAAGATAAATATCTCGATTTTGACATTACAATCCAGAATTTATCTGAAGCTCTGTCTCCAAATGCAGGTAAGAATTTTGATGAGAATGACAATGATGACGACGACGAGAATGAATTTTCTCCTTTTAAAGATAATCGTCGTTCATCCGAGGATTCAACGTCTAAGATAAATCGAAAAAATATTGGAGGGAAACCAGGTAATGACACCCCGGCTCTCGATAAATTTGGATATGATCTTACAAAAGCTGCATCAGAGGGTCGTCTTGACCCCGTAGTTGGAAGAGAAAACGAGATTGAACGTCTGGCTCAGATATTGTCAAGAAGAAAGAAAAATAATCCGGTACTAATCGGTGAGCCCGGTGTGGGGAAATCCGCAATTGTTGAAGGTTTGGCATTAAGAATAGTTCAACGTAAGGTCTCCCGGATATTATTTGGGAAAAGAGTTATCGGTCTTGACATGGCAAGCATCGTGGCAGGCACCAAATATCGTGGTCAATTTGAAGAGCGAATTAAAGCAATTCTCGATGAATTGTCAAAAAATCCAGATATAATTCTTTTTATTGATGAGATTCACACGATTGTCGGAGCTGGCGGTGCGCCTGGATCAATGGATGCTGCCAATATGCTTAAACCGGCACTTGCAAGAGGGGAAATACAATGTATTGGAGCAACCACATTAGATGAATATCGTAAAAACATCGAAAAAGATGGAGCTCTTGAAAGGCGGTTTCAAAAGGTAATTGTCGAACCTACGACTCCTGACGAGACTCTTGAGATTTTAAAGAGGGTAAGAGACAAATACGAATCGCATCATAACGTAAATTACACAGATGAAGCACTACAAGCTTGTGTCGACCTCACCCAAAGATATGTCAGTGACCGCAACTTCCCTGACAAGGCTCTCGATGCTCTTGACGAAGCGGGTTCTCGAGTACATATTACTAACATAATTGTCCCGGATGAGATAGAACGGCTTGAGAAAGAAATTGACCAGGTCACCCAAGAGAAACTTGCAGCTGCCCATTCCCAGAATTTTGAGCTTGCCGCATCTTTAAGAAACAAAGAGACTCAAAAGAAGGCTGAACTCGAACAAGCAAAGAAAGAATGGGAAGCCCGCATAGATTCCGATCGGCAAACAGTTGATGAAGACAAGGTTGCCGAAGTGGTGGCAATGATGACCGGAGTCCCCACCCAACGTATTGCCCAGACAGAAGGCATACGACTTCTAAATATGGGGATGTCTCTTGAGGGGGCTGTCATTGGTCAAGATGAAGCTATCAAGAAAGTGGTCAAGGCAATCCAACGTAATAGAATTGGGTTGAAAGATCCAAACAAACCTATAGGCACATTCATGTTTCTCGGTCCTACCGGTGTGGGAAAGACTCTCCTTGCCAAGAAGATAGCCGAGTATCTTTTTGATTCAAAAGATGCCCTTATCAGAATGGATATGAGTGAATATATGGAGAAATTCACAGTGTCTCGTCTTGTCGGAGCGCCTCCGGGATATGTGGGGTATGAGGAGGGTGGACAGTTGACAGAGAAAGTCCGCCGTCATCCTTATTCAGTAGTGCTTCTGGATGAAATAGAAAAAGCGCATCCTGATGTATTCAACCTGCTATTACAAGTCATGGACGAGGGTAGATTAACTGATTCCCTTGGAAGAAGAATTGACTTTAAGAATACAATTCTAATCATGACAAGTAATGTGGGATCCAGGCAGCTTAAAGATTTTGGAGGTGGGGTTGGCTTTAATGCCGGAACAATTTCAAAGGATCAGGCACAAGGTGTCATTTCAAAAGCTCTGAATAGGGCATTCTCTCCGGAATTCCTCAACAGAGTGGACGATATCATAATGTTTGACCAATTGGATAAGGATGCTATCTTCAAGATCATCGATATCGAGTTGAAAGAATTTTATGATCGTATTGAAAAACTTGGGTTCCATCTTGATTTATCAGATGAAGCAAAGGAATTCATTGCATCAAAAGGTTATGATAAGAACTTTGGAGCACGTCCACTTAAACGCGCAATCCAGAAATATCTTGAGGATGAGCTTGCTGAATTGATGCTGAAATTAAATGCAGAAGGTCATATTGGAGGAACAATAAAGGTGACTTATTCCAATGGAGATGATAAGCCATTATTGGAATATCAACCATTATGCGATACCAATGAGCTAAAAAATACCCAGGATACCGACAATATATAATTATATCGGTAAGTCAGCCAAATAAATAGGGCATCTGAAATTTCAGATGCCCTATTTATTTGGCTGA
>NZ_SRYB01000004.1:0-213612 GCF_004793975.1 Lepagella muris | reverse complement strand
TAAACTATAAACTTTAAACCACTGAAGTGCAGCTTGCGAAACTTCAGTAATTAATCCCCATTTCCATAATTGGCAATTTTATACTGCTTATGGAAATGGGGATTATTGTAATTCTATGAATATAGACTATAATCCAAACATTTCACGTCGTCCTGTTATATTATATACCTTTTATACATTTACATCGTAAAACTAAGATACATGAGGAAATTGAATTATAGCCAAAAGTGGGTTATTTTTGCCACTTTTGGCTATAATTCAATTTTATGAGGACTATGAACTAAGAGACGTTAGTCCGGTAAGTCGGTATTCATACGTAGCCTATGGTCATGGGAAAAACAGTTGGTCTGCCGTTACCTGAATGGGAATCTCAAAGGAATTGTTGTTCTCTATAACGCCGTTTGATGTGATGAGGATGGGTTGTGCGACTTTGTTACGTGGAATGTAGAGATTGAATATACTTAACCTGTTGTGAATCTTTTTCAGTTCACTGTCAGTCAATCTATATCCAGCCGGGGCATATTTGATTTCACAAATGTTGATTACATTGTCGGCTCTGTCTATTATAAGGTCTATCTGAGCACCGGGATGCTCATGGTTCTTCTTGACATGCCATGAGAACAGACTTGCCGATATGCCGGAAATTCCGATGGCGGATTTGATTTGTCTGGTATGCAGAAGACACACTCTTTCAAAGGCAAGACCACACCATGTGCTATACGTGGGAGTTTTCATTGACCTTACCCAATATTCTTCATCAATCCCGTGTGACTTTTTTACAAATTGATAATAGAATAATGTATAGCAGTCTATTAGTTGGTACAAGGCATCCTTCAGAAGTTTGTCGGTATGGCAATATTTACGAATAAAGCCACATTCAATAAGATCTTCCAATACACGACTGAGCTGACCATTACTTTCAAGTTTTCCTTTCGTTATGATCTCATCTCGGGTCAATCCTGATTTTTTATCGGAAAGTGCTTCCACGACAGCGATATATTTATCCGGGCTGTTGAACATGGAGGAATAAATATAATCGAACTCGCTACGTAACTCTCCATCTTCTTTAAGGAAAAGATTGTTTATATTCTTTACCATACTCATTCTTGCCTCCAGCTTAGCCCAGTAATACGGCACTCCTCCCATGACCATATAACCCTCAACAATCATATTACGATTGAGAGGCAATTTCAAATAGTTAACAAGTTCCTCACATTCATTAAGAGAGAATTGCTGGAGCTTTATTCTGAATGTCACCCGGTTATATAGTCCTCCCTTATTGCGGAATATCTTGTTTATTATCCATGATGTAGCACTGCCGCAGATTATAAGTAGTATATCTTTTCTGGCAGAAGCCCATCCATTCCAGAAATGTTCAAAGGCAGGAATGAACCGGGAATTACGGGCATCCATCCAAGGAAGCTCATCAATGAATATTACCTTGCGTTGTTCATCCGACTTCTTTATCAGATGCTCCAACAGAAAGAAGGCATCAAACCAACTCTTAGGTGGTTTTTCTGTTGGATCCAAGCCCTGTTCAAGAAGGCTTTTGTAAAAGACTTCAAGTTGTTCCTGATTACTTACCTTGAATATTCCACTGTATTGGAATGTGAATTTGCCTTCAAATGTTTCCCTTATCAGGTATGTTTTGCCGATTCTACGTCGCCCATATACCGCTACAAACTCCGAATGGTCAGAGTTATATGCTTTCTTGAGCTTAGCTATCTCTTCTTTTCTGCCTATTATCATAGCTTTTAGTTTTTACAAAGATACAAAATAAAATCGAATTATAGCCAAAAGTAGCAAAAATAACCCACTTTTGGCTATAATTCGATTTTGTGAGAACAAGAAACTAAGGGATGTGAGCAAGACTCAATCACAAAAATACATATAGGTTAAGTATTATGTTCAAGAATTTACCACTTATATGGTGGTAAATTTAGACGAAAGTGGTAAATTTATTAATTTTACCTATAAGCAACTGGCCGTTTATGGGATGTTTATTTAGGGAATCTGCCGACTATATTCATCACATCAACTTCTGTCTCATCAAGAGTATATGCTGCAACGATACCAATTCCCCCATTTATATTGGAGAAGTATTTTATCGGTTCTGTGATTCCGAGATCAATCATTCCTCCATGTAGACCTTCTGATTCAGAATCATTGTATATGACGCTCAGAAGATAATTATAATAGTCTCGCGAGATCGAGAAGAGCTTGAACCTGCGATTCATCTCCGAATATGACGTGAGATCTCTTCCGTTACCTCCCTGCACTATTTCCTTCACCATAAGAGTATGTTTCTTCCCTTCGATTCCATGGTCTGAGAAAGGCAATCCATCAGGAGAATACGGCTCCCAACCGGGGACATTGGCGTTGATATGACGCGCCAGCTGTTGGAACACATATTCATAAGTAAAATCACGCTCACCCATCCCAACACCCTTACGCCAGTCGGAAGCATCATACTGCAGGAAATAGAAATTATCCTCCCCCACAGGATCCGTGAACGTTATGTTGTAGGTGAAAACATAGTCACGGTCAGTATATATCGACAGCGGCCCCTGGCGTGAGACCGATACAGATTCTATCCCCACTTTCTTGGGAACGATATCAGCGGCAGATACGAGAGAATCTTTGTAGGAAGTGCGTATCTCTACATTGTCACACTCAGCCGGTTTTATATCTGAGATATACATGTACGAGGTCTTGTCAAATGTCATTTCTCCTACTGATTTACCGTTAAGATATAGCTCAATATCAAGATCTTCAATATATGAGCGCTCATTGTGGATGTCGGAGAAGAAATATGTGCGGGTGGCAGCCACCGAAATTGTGGAATCCGGATTGATGATTGAGTTTATGGTGAGCAGATTCTCCCCGTTTTGCTCCCTGTATCCATCAAGGTCAATATCCTGATAGCAGGAAGTGGTGAACAGGGGGAGCATGAGAGGAAGCAGCATGTTTATTTTGGATGTCTTCATTGCTATCAAAATTCGTAAGTGTATGAAACTGAAGGAACGATTGGGATAAGGCTGAACTTTTGGAATGCCCTGTTCGGGCGTGAGGCATCCACATAGTCATCCTTGCGGATGGTCATTGCATTCATGCGGCAGTATGCGTTGTACAGGCTGAAATTCCATATAGAACGTCTGCCGCCTCCGAGATCCTTATACAGGCTCATGCCGATGTCGAGCCTGTGATATGCCGGGAAACGCACGTTGTTTCTCCCGGAATAGTAGTCGAGACCGGATGCCTGTTCCCAGTCCATGCCTGAGGAGCCGATTCCTGTGGTAGGGGCATCCGGAAAATTGTCGCCCGGCTCGTCATAGTTGTAGAGGGAAAGGGTGAGGCGGTTGCCGGTCATGTAAGTCCAACCGGCGTTGAACTCTATCTTGTCGTTCAGTCTGTAGGATGCGTTGATGTTTATCTTATGGCGGTTGTCGAATTTAGCCGGAAATTTCAGCCCCCCGTTAAGATTATCAAACTTGCGCCAGTTCCACATCAGGCCGTAGCTTACTGTGCCGGTGACCTTGCCGAGTTCTCTCGAGATACTCAGGTCAAGTCCGTATGCCCAACCTTTCCCGGATGTTATCTTCTCGTCCCATGTCAGATTAGGGTTCAGTGAGGATATACCTTCCCGGTATTCCACAAGATTACGCATATCCTTGTACCAACCTTCCAGAGAGAAATACATCCCTTTGGGCAGATTGCCATAAAACCCTATGGAATACTGGTCGCTCGACAGAGGCTTCATTCCCTTCCCTATCGGTTGCCAGAGGTCAGTAGGCAGATTGATGTAGTTGCTTGACACCTGCTGCACGAACTGGTTTATTCTGGCATAAGACGCTTTCACGCTGTAGTCATCTGTGATATTCACGCGTATAGATGCTCTTGGCTCAATGCGTGGGAAAGAGGCGTGCTGTATGAAATGGCTTACGAACCTGAGCCCGACATCAAGAGATGCACGCTCTCCGAAATTAAAAAGATTGTCTACATAGGCGAAGACCTCGTTCCCGGCCACTGACGGATTCCCGTTGCTGTCGCTCCAGCTCCGTCCGTCATCCTTATACTCATTCACCAGCCCTTCCGGATGGTATGTGTGGTTCACATATCCCACTCCGGATTTGAGGAGATATAATTTGGCAAACTGCTGCATGTAGCGCATGTTGACCCCGATATCGGCTATTGAGTTCCGCGTACCGTTAAGGGTGTAGCCGTAGGTCGACGGATCGTTAAGGTCTGTCTGATATTCGCTTTCCTGCCGATAGTGGGAGAAATATCTTGTGAAGTATGCCACTCCATTGATATATCCGTTGCCCAGCCGGTAGTCGGCATTTAGCGAGACACCCCAGTTACCCCAAGACAGACGGTTGGTATTTTCGTCAAAGAAACGAGTCTGATTGTCATCTGAAGGTGTCTCTGTTATAGTTCCATCGGGATTGACAGCAAAACTGTTGGCAGTCCCCTCAAACTTCCTGTCTCCGATTTTTAGGTAGTCCTTGCCGTAATATCCTATGGCGTATATTTTGCCGGCTCCAAGTTTCCAATCAATACGCGCGTTGAAGTCCATGAAATTATATCCGGCAATAGTCTTCTTCCCGTTTTTCTTCTGCACGGCGTTAGCTATAGCGAGAGCCGGAAGCCCCACCACATCAATCCATGAGCGGCGAATGGCGGCACTGAAAGCGAGCTTGTCTTTGACTATCGGACCGGATATGTAGCCGTTGGCAGCGAGGAGCCCGACAGTGAACTTCCCGGTGTATTTCCTGAAATCCGGAGACATCATGCTGATGTCTGTAATGCTTGAGATACGGCCTCCGAAACGTGCCGGGAAAGCAGACTTGAAGAAATCGATGTTGCGTATAGTTGAGACATTGAACGATGAGAATATACCACCGATATGGCTCACATGATAGAGCGGCAGTCCATTGTAGAGAAACAGGTTCTGGTCATTGTCCCCACCGTGGACATACAATCCGGTGAATCCCTCCACACCCTGCGACACTCCGGGGAGCGTCTGAAGAATCTTCACTATGTCGGGCTCCCCGAAAAGCACAGGCAGCTTCAATATCGCCTCCCTGCCAATCACATGCCTTCCCATCTCAGCAGCCTTCAGGTTGCGGTGTGCTCCCGTGGCTGTCACAATCACCTCGTCAAGAGTCTTATTCCCTAAAGTATCCGGAGGATTACTATTAGCGAAAGAAGTGAAGGCTATCAGAATTGCAGATGTTAAGAAGATATGTTTCATATTGATTATTTAGACTCAAGACGGACAATAATACACAATTTGGAATAATGAGTCTCAAAGGGATTTCCGATATATTCTCCGGACACATTATAATCATGTCCGTCAATAGTTGTCGTGCCGCTGAAATTATCAAGAGTGGCAATAACCTGAATATTGGTCGTCTTATTAGAATTAGACAATCCTTTTATTATCAGTGTTGTGTCATATATAGGATTAGATATGGACTCTTCCCCAGATGAAAGTTGAATGGATCTTACCCTTAATTCTTTGACTCTGGTCTGAATTTCGCCATTGATATATACTTTGACATTATCACCGGTATATGTCCAGTCCCGTGGACTGCCTTCATTGGATGGTGAAGGTTCTTCTTCATTTGAACATGACACACAAATGGAGACCATCATTACAGAAAATAGAAATAATAAAATTGATTTGAAGCTCATTGTTATTTGAATTTTATGATGTCGTTGACTACATCGGTTTGGTTTTATGGTGCAAAGCTATAAAAATCCAATATTTTATAAATTACACAAAAGTATATTTTAGTAAATCAGTACTGCAATATTACCCTTTTGTGTATAGTTATGGTTTATACATGTGTAACTTTTGTTAATTTTGCAATAAAATTTGACCCTACTTATGGAATCCAATATAAAGACAGGAGACTTCTTTTCACTTCAGAACTCAGTAGAAAGCATAAATGAGTCAGACTATGAGAAGACTGGACTCATAATAGAAGCTGCCCGTGCTTTTGAGCGAAGCACCTACCAGTGTGTATATATAATAGATTATTTTAAAAGAGGATTCTTGTATGTATCCGGGAATATCGCCAAACTGTGTGGAGGTGAGGCTGAAAAGATAAAGGATTTCGGATATAGGTTCTATATTGACTATGTACCGCAGGAGGATCTCAAAATGTTAATAGAGATCAACAACAAGGGATTCAAACTCTTCAACACGATTCCTATAGGAGAGAGGAAGGACTACACCATATCTTACGATTTCCATATAATGAGAGGAAAATGCAAGCGTCTTGTCAATCACAAGCTGACCCCGCTTATTCTTACAAAGGACGGTAGGATATGGCTGGCGATATGCACCATCTCGCTTGCCGCCGGGAATGAACCGGGAAATGTGATAATGAAGAAACCCGGTGCAGGAACATTTTATCAGTATTCCTTATATGACCATAAATGGGAGGAGCGCAAGGAGATTATCCTGACAGATAACGAGCGTGAGGTTCTTTCCTTGTCTACACAGGGATATACTATGAACGATATCGCCGACAATATATGCAAGTCGGTCGATACCGTCAAGGCCTACAAGCGCAGCATATTCCAGAAGATGGACGTGAAGAATATAGCGGAAGCTCTCACATACGCTCAGAACCATCAGTTGATATAGAAGAATTGTACATAAAATCAAGCCGGATCGCAGCGCAGTGAGGAGAAGTAAAATTTCGGGAAATACTTGATCTCCTTACCTGTGATTATGTCAAACATTGCATTTACACAATGTCCGGCAACAATCCATGAGGCTACTGAAAGTTTAGGTGGAGGAATCTCCCCCTCTTCATTTTTATATTTCTCAATAACATCATCAAGCCAGCGGTTGGGCATATTCCAGAACGTGCAGTACCGAGCCACGAAATCCGCCATCTTCACCTCAAACCCTTTGTAGGATTCGGATACTTCTGTAAGCTGGTATCCACCTGGCCTTATGATTGTAAGGAAGGCTCCCCACCCGAAATTATAAGGGTGGAGTACAGGAATCTTCCTCTTAGAACAAAGGTTGTCGAAAACAAACGGAATGTCACTCTTAAAGTCAAGCGCGTTTATGGCTATCTTAACTCCATTGAGAAGTTCTTTCACATTATCCTTATCGATGAATGTGTCACGGAATTGGATCTTTGCCTTGGGGTTAATCCTCAGTAGTCGCTTAGCGAGGCATTCTGCTTTCGATTTACCGATGTCGCTTTTGACATAGTTCTGGCGGTTCAGATTGGACAACTCCACCTTGTCCCCATCCACTATCACGATATCCTCAAAGCCGAAACGCAATGCACACTCGGCGATGATACTTCCTATTCCGGCTCCTCCGAGCAATATCCGGGTCTCACGAACCTTCTCCTGCTCTTCCTCGCTCACATAAATTCTGTTTCTGTTATATCTGTCCATAAAAGATAATTTTTATTACGGTGCAAAGATAGGACGGATATGACAAATGAATATAACACAAAAGGGTATTCTTTCTTTGCGAAGATACAAAATAAAATTGAATTATAGCCAAAAGTAGCAAAAATAACCTACTTTTGGCTATAATTCAATTTTGTGAGGACAAGAAACTAAGGGACGTGAGCAAGACTTACGACGAAAACACATAAGTCAAGAGGGTATAATAGTCAAAGAGAAACAATAGGCAAGAAAAACATAAGAGACATAAGATTTCGTTTTCATCAATTGATACGACTGCAATGCGTAGCCAAAAATCTTATGTCTCTTATGTTCTTTTGTTCTTATGTTTCTTCGCTGCTGCTGAATAGCTGCTGCTGAATAGAGAGAGATATCCGAGAATCTTTTCAAAAGAAGATATTGAGATTTAATTAAATAAGAGAAGAGGTATTGCCAGAACCAAGGTTTTGACAATACCCCTTTTGATCCGGAAGAAGAGTACTTCCGGACACGACCGTGGAGCTATTTTATTGTAATGAAAGGGTTACGATGCTCTTGGCGGGAAGAGTGACGGTCAGTTTGCCATCCTTCACCTGCCAACCATTCTTGAACGGCTTCAGAGTCACTTTCTCCGGTTGTCCGAAGTCATTGTAGTCGTTCATCGAAGTAGCAGTGAGGATTTCTCCCGATACCTTCTTCGCGGATATGCCGGCAAGATCAATAGTGATCTTGCTCTCATTCTGAAGATCAGTATTCACCAATGAGAGCGTGGTCTTGCCATCCTTTGTGGATGCAGTAGCACTCACCACCGGAACCTTCCGTCCGTCACGTGCCGCAATCTGCGGAGTAGCCACACTCAACGGTATCAGCTTCGCATCCTGATGAGGCACATACATCTTGAAGACGTAGTAGGTGGGAGTCAGAACCATTTGCGCATCCTTAGTCAGAACCATCGACTGAAGCACGTTGGCAATCTGCGCTATATTAGTCATCTTAACGCGATCCGTAAACGTATGGAATGTATTGAGACTCAATGCTGCCACCATAGCATCACGAAGCGTGTTCTGCTGATAGAGATGACCGGGAACAGTACCCGGCTCCTCATCAAACCATGTTCCCCACTCATCTACGAGCAGACCCACACGTTTCTTCGGGTCATACTTATCCATTATGTCGCAGTGACGCTTAACCACATCACCCACTTCAAGACATTTGCCGAGAGTCCAGTAATAATCCTCCTCATTAAACTGAGTGGCGGAACCCTTGCTACCACTCCATCCGAGCACCGTGTAATAATGAAGCGATATGCCATCCATGTGATGCCCGGCATTCTTCATCAACACCTCCGTCCAGTTATAGTCATAATCACTCGCTCCGGATGCTATCTTATACAGCTTGTTGCCGTTGAAATTACGGCAATAAGTCTGATAACGGCGATACACATCGGCATAATATTCCGGCGTGAAATTACCGCCGCATCCCCAGCTCTCGTTGCCTACGCCGAGATACTTCAGATGCCAGGGTTTCTCCCTGCCGTTCTTCTTGCGCAAGGTAGCCATCGGACCATCCTCCGCCGTGATATACTCCACCCATTTTGCAAGCTCCTCGACAGTGCCGCTACCGACATTGCCGCTCAGATACGGCTCGCAACCAAGCATCTCGCAAAGGTCGAAGAAATCATGGGTGCCAAAGGAGTTATCCTCAACTGTGCCTCCCCAGTTGCTGTTGACCATACGCGGACGGTTCTCTTTCGGTCCGATACCATCCATCCAATGATATTCATCAGCAAAACAGCCACCGGGCCAACGCAAAACCGGGATATGAAGCTCCTTGAGAGCATTTATCACGTCGTTTCTATAGCCGTTGGTATTCGGTATGGATGACTCCGGACCTACCCACAGACCGCCATAGATACACGTGCCGAGATGCTCGGCAAACTGACCGTAGATCTCCTTCTCGATTATCGGACTCTCCTTCGACGGAAGGAGAGTCACTGTCACGTCATTTGCCGCAAACGATGAGAGCGAGCAAAGTGCTGAAAAGGCAATAGTGCCTAATATATTCTTCATATCCGGTTATTTCTTAAAACGATAAACTGCGAATGTCTTGGCAGGGATCGACACGTTCATGTCGGTGATGCTGTCGGCATTATAGTTCTCCACCTTCGGCTTGACGATCTCCTGATTGTCAAGAGTGTTCTCGGCATCGTTGTCGGCATGGAGAGTGGTGATCTCCACTGATGAGTAGTGTTGCTTCTTCTTCAGACCCTTGAAATCTATCTGAAGCTCCTGTGCAGTGTCGCCCGTATTGGCAACCTTCACGATGATATCTCCACTCGGATCCTCCTTCACGGCTGACGCGAAGAGACCGTTCTGTCCCTCATTGCCTGCCACTGCCTTCCCATCCATCTTCAGGGGAACCACCTGTGTGCCCTTGTTGAGTGAATAAAGCTGCTGCACGTAGTAGCTTGCCGTAGGCATGGAGCGGAAATTGTCGAACCAGATCATATCCGGACGCCACTGCCAGCCCTCAACGTGGGCGAAGAGAGGAGCGTAGGTAGCCATCTCCACGATATCGGCATTGCGTTCAAGACCGGTCATAAAGGCTGCCTCAAGAAGTGCGGCATTGAAATGATTGTATTTCTTACCCTTACCGTGGCAAGCATATTCTCCGGCAAATACTTTCGGACCCTTACGGTCATAGTTGTCATAACGGTTGCCCTGTGCGAGGAACCATGACTCGGGACGATAGAAATGCTCATCGACCAAATCGGCTTTCAGACGCTTCATCTCAGGCCAGAGATAATCAAACTGCTTACCCTCGGAATCAGGACCGGAACTGCCGACAATCTTTATGTCGGGGTATTTGGCACGCACTGCCTTGATAAACGGTTCAAGACGGGTGGTGTATTCCGGACCCCACTGCTCATTGCCGATACCAACATATTTAAGATTGAACGGTTCCGGATGACCCATCTCCGCACGAACTTTACCCCATTCGGAATCAACAGGACCGTTGGCAAACTCAATAAGATCAAGCACATCGTCGATAAACGGCTGAAGTTCATTGAGAGAGGCATGAGCACTCTCATCATGGTTCTGATACTGGCATACAAGACCCACGTTCAGGATAGGAAGCGGCTCAGCACCTATATCCTCGCTGAGAAGGAAATACTCATAGAATCCGAGTCCGTAGCTCTGGAAATAGTCGGGGAAGAAACGGTGGCGGAAGGTGTAGTGCCAACGGTTCTCATTCACCGGGCGGTTCTCAACCGGACCGACTGTCTTTTTCCACTCATAGCGGGTATCCATATCCGTGCCCTCAACGATACATCCACCGGGGAAACGGAACACACCGGGTTTAAGATCTGCAAGTTTCTGAACCAGGTCATTGCGCAGACCATTCTCACGCCCTTTCCACGTGTCGGTAGGGAAGAGGGAGAGATGCTCAAGGTCTACGGTTGTCTCCGGCTTCACCAGGAACACTCTCAGCTTACCTTTGCTGACAGTCTCCGACGGCGACAGTGTGACGGTATATTTCTTCCAATCCTTGCCTGTCACCTCAAACTCCTTGGCACATTTGTCCTGACCCTCGCCCATAGTAGCGGGATCCTCAAGCTCGACACGCACTTTGGAAGTGCCGCCGTCGGGCACACGTGCCCAAACTGAGAAACGATAGTCCTTACCCTTCTCAAAGCTCACGCCGAAAAAGCCCTCATTGTCAAGACCTGTCCATTTATCGGTATGACCGGCGGGAGAAAGACGCACGTAATTAGGATTGTTGGCAAACGGACCGTCGTTACGCACCTCAACCTTGCCGAAGGCATTCCAGCCCTGAAGTGGAGTAGGGAAGTCGAACGAGCGGTTCTTGATCTTCTCTGCATACAGACCGCCGTCTGCCGCATAGTTGATATCTTCAAAGAAGAGTCCATACATCGTGGACGGGATAGGGGCTCCCTTTGCATTAGGCTCCACGACAAGCCTGTTGATTTCCGCACCTGCATAAGTCATGCAGCCAAGTGCGAGAAGCGCAGTTAAAAGTTGTTTTCTCATGATTTATGGTTATTCGAGTTTTTCGGTTTCCAATAATCGCAAGCATCGCCTCCCGAAAGAGCCTACGGCTTACGGTTGCAAAATTATAAAATATTTCCCTCACTAAAGTGGACAAATGTTTCAAAAAAGGTGAATAAATCGTATCCCTTCCACCACAATCAGTAAAAAAATGATTCATTCCACTTGACAAAAAGCCATTAAACCATTGTTTTATGTGAAATAACCTTCATTTCATTCTTATTCTGATGATTTTTAGTCAACAATTATTTCATTCCAAATATTTTTGTTAACTTTGGGTCATAATCTAAAAATCCATGCCCATGAAACGTTTATATCCAGTGCTTCTATTTGTTGCCGTTCCATTCATCTGTAATGCCGAGAAAATATATTTTTAATTATGAGATTTATCTTGAAACTCCTCTTGCATATAATGACTAAAGATTGAGTACAACCCAATTCAATTATACAATATGGTATCTCACAAAATTTTCAATGACTGGAAGGGAGCATTCCCTTTTCTGAAAGAATACACTAAGTCTACTCTTTATCTGAGAGCAGGTATCGTGATGTTGGGATTACGACTTGAATCGTCTAATTTCGATAGTAATACATATCTTATATATCTGGAATGCAGATCCCTTTGGGAAAATAAGAATAGTTTATGTGAATCTTTTGTGTTTTATTATTATTTGAGATCTAAAGGTAATATCCAATTCTGGATTTTTGATAATCACCATGATTTTTATTTTCCCAAAGTACTGCAGCGTGTGAAAGACCAATTTGGTGGTATTCTTGAAGAGAAAATTCGTTTAAGCAGTCTTTTTAACGTAATCAATCAAATTACCGTTTCATTCGATTGCAATATTTTGTCCATTTTTGAATTTGAACTGGCACTCTCTATATATTTGAATGATCCTGAAATGGAAGCAAGAATCTGGCGACAGATTGACATGAAATTTCGACATTTCAAGAAAAAGGATTTTCTAATCATTCACGGTATCACGATGGAAGAATGGAAACAGGATCTTCGGGTTAGGATGAGCGACCGGGAGGCATTGATGGCACAGGTGGAGAAAAATCTGGAAAGCCGGCGCATAAGGAATCTGAATGAGGCACAGTTTGTCATTGATGACTTTGTATTGGATTCTGAGCAACCCAAAAGTATGTCACGACGATGGAAAGAGTTCCGTGAAAACTTCCGTAACACCCGAATCGGATTATGGCGACAGCTAATAGCCAAAATAAACGGTGAGGAATACCCTTAAATCAAAAACCTCCGCGCTCTCCGCGCTCCCCGAGGTTAATTCCACACACCGTATCAAGCTGATTTACTACACCACAAAGAGCGCGGAGGACACAGAGTAATAATAAAAACTCCGCGTGCCCCGTGATTAATTCCACACATCATATCAAACTTATAATAGAGTAAACTAAATTCGATTTTATGGTTTCAAGAGAGATTTTCAATGACTGGAAGGGAGTATTCCCCTTTCTGACGGAATTTTCAAAGTCTACACTTTATCTTAGAGTAGGCATAGTGATGCTCGGTCTACGGTTGGAATCGTCCCAATATGAAAGCGACGATTATCAAGTTTACTTAGAATGTAGGTCGCTTTGGGATGATAGTGATGGCTATAATAGATTTGACATCTTTAATTATAGACTTGAAGGGAAAATAGGAAATACCTTTTATTTATCAAGTAAAAAAGAGCATGACTTTTATTTCTCTCGGGCGGAACAACGTGCCAGAGAACAGTTTGGTGACGTATTGCAGGAGAAGATTAGGCTGAGCAGTATCATGAATCTGTTTACGAGTCCTGATAAAGACATTGACAATCCAAATTTCTGGAAACCAGTGTATGAGTTCGTGTTTGCATTGTCGACATATCTGGATGATATTAACCTGAGAGAACGGCTGATGCGTGAGATAGAGTGGAAATCCAAGCGTTGGAAGTATAAATGGGTGAGGACGGAATTCGATATGGAATTTGAGGAATGGATGAACGGTATGTATGAAAGGGTTGGAAACAGGGAGAAACTGATGGCACAGGTGGAGAAGAATCTGGAAAGCTGGCGCGTCAGGAATCTGAACGAAGCGCAACTTATCATCGATGATTTCCTGTTCCCATCGGAAAAATATAGAAACACGTCGCAGAAATTCAAAGATTTTTTTGCCAATGCCATGAAAAGGTTATTACCCACACGCCATCAACCTTAATGACATCATGCACATCAACACCGCGACATCATGCACACAATGCGGTAATATCATGCACTTGATTATTTTGCAGATATAGAAATATCAGTGATTTTTTATATATTTGCAATAGAATCATCATAAATTAAATCATACGAGTTAGGCTGATTTATATCTGCTCTAACTGATTCTATATTCCATCATGAAAATCTTTCATCATCTAAATGGCTTTCCTCCAATAAGATTCTGTATCCTAATAATGATACCAATCTTGGCATTCATCTTGTGCGACTACCGTTCAGACAATCCATTGGCTCCGGGTTTGGAGAATATCGAGATATTATCCGCTGTCACCCCCGATTCTGCCTATACCCTCTTATCAACATACAACAAGAGTTTGCTGACCACAGAGCGTGACTCTGCCATGTTCGCACTGCTTTGGGCAGAACTTAGAGACAAGACATTTCATGACGACACTACATCCAAATTACTCAGTAAGGCGGTTGATTTATTCAAGAGAGAGCAAGATTACGACCGTCTGGCACGCACTCTCTTTTATCAAGGTCGTGTTTTCCAAAATTCAGGCAGATTAGGTGAATCCATCCTATGTTTCAACAATGCCCTTGAGAATATGCGGACTAACGGGATGCTCATATATAAGGCAAAAACTTACTGTGCACTGAGTGAGAGTAATTCCCAGATCGGCGACAGTCCGCAGCAACTGGAAAATTCAAGAAAAGCATGGCTATGTTATCTGCAACTTGATTCTCTGCCGTTCATTCGCGATGCACAGTTATGGTATGGCATATCCTTGGCAGAGAATGACAGTGTCGACAAAGGAGTAATGCTAATGAAAGAGGTGCTTGATGCGGCTATTGCAGAAAATGACACCGCCACTATACTGGAAGCATCAAGCCGTATCGGAAATGCTCTGCTATGGAAAAAGGACTACAATAGCGCAAATGGCTATTTCGACCTACCCCAAAGGATGGCTATTGACGACAGAATGTCAGAAAATGACAGGATCTTACTTATATATAGCATGATAAAGAACCATGCCGATCCGACTCTGATAAAAAAGTTACGCCAAAAGTTGTCGGATAATATCATGGAAGACGAACTACCACATGAATACCATCTCCTTTCTGATGACTACCTCAATGCATTCCTATCGTTATCAAGAGAATACGATAAATTAAATTTCTATTATACCGATAAGATAAAAAGCGATGCGAATCTTTTGATGGAGAAAGACCGCCAATTGAGACTGAAAGAAGCAGATTATAGGATTTGGAAAGCGAGGGTGCAGACCATCTGGATAATAATCACTTCTCTTGTGACTATAATTTCAATTATATTAATCACGAGATTGAAGATTGAAAGAAAATCAAATAAAATAAAGGAGTTGCTTGACACAATAGGTCTACTTTCCAAAAATGACAGTAAGCAACTCTCCGAACGATTTGTATCTTCTGATATTTTACAAAACATATTCCTCCGACTCGACCATCTGTATTCCGCATATTATCGTATGCCTGAATCATCAACTTCTGCGCCACAACTCATCTACGCCATGGAAACAGAACTTCAAGCGTTAAGAGAGGATGACACCCTGTTAACTCAACTTGAGAATGAAATTAATCAGGAAACTTCCGGGATTCTGAACCACACATATTCCAAAATGAAAAAGGTATCAGCCAACCAACGACGACTCATGGCATATCTATACTTCGGGCTATCTGTGGAGATGATATGTCTGCTGTTTAGGATTTCCCCCGAAGTGTATTACAATAGAAAGTCAAGATTGAAAAAGACTCTCATGGAACTGAAATCAGAAAGTGCACTGAATTTGATTGACAAAATATTCAATTGACATTACGGGACACTTTCATTTTCGTAACATTCTATTGATACAATTCATAAAATTATGAAAAAATTTCTATCGGCAATGCCAATAAAAGCCAATTTTCGGGAGTCATACGCTATCCAAATCATTCATATTTCATTATAATACTGTCTGTTATAAACGATAGACACCATATTTGGACATTCTCTTTAAGTTAGATACATTTGTGCAAAAAAACATGACGATATGAAAAAATCTAACTTGACTATCCGGGTTGCCATCGCAGCCACCTTCTTCACCTTGTCGTATGTTTCCATAGCAGACGCACAAACTTCGCCCGATACCAACAAAAATCAGACTGATACAGATAAACCGGTAGATGTAGGACGCTTGAAGAGTCAACCAAATCCTAAAAAACACCGCATGCCTTCAAATTCATATATTGAATATCAATATGACGGCAACGGTATCCTTATTCTCTCTACGGACAGATATGAACATTTGACTTTGACAGTGTCAAACGCAACATACAATGTCTCTGCAGATCTATCAATTGAAAACGGTATGTATCTTGAAACCGGTCCTCTTGCCGGCAGCTATCTTCTTGAATGTATCACGAATGATGGTGCATTATATTCAGGCACTCTTAACGTCACATTACCTGACTGATCTTTATCATTTCTTTGCCTGCATCATAATACGACCGAATATTAGGGTTAATCCAATTCCACATATATATTTCATCCCGAATATATCTAATTCCATGAGATTAAACTATCTTTTTTTGCTAATCGCATTGAATACATTCTCTATCAATGCCGAGAAAATAAGCTACAGCTATGACAGTTCCGGCAACCGGATAAAGCGGGAAATAGTTCTCGCCACAAAGTCAATGAATCAACGATCGGAAAACACCCGATATTCAGAAATGCTTTCTGAAAGACATGTCAACATCTATCCGAATCCAACACGAGGTGTCCTGAAGCTTGATATTACCGGGAAAGATAACATGGATGAAGCGATTATACAGATATTCAGTGTCTCGGGACAACAGATACTGTCTGTCATTGCATCAGATTTTCCGATGGAACTTGACATCAGTTCACAACCTGACGGCATATATATACTACATATCCGTATCGGTTCAGACGAGAGTTCATGGAAGATAATAAAGAATAACTGAACAATAATTTCCCCGACAACATGAAAAGACTATCATACATCATAGTGTGGGTACTCATAGGATTAAATCCCACTTATGCCGCATCCCGGACATCAATCAATATTGAAAACGACATAACAACCACCGTAGAGTCTCATCTTCCAGAGGATTCCATACCCCCGGCAGATGACAGGTTCGCAGGATGGACAGACGAACAGTTCCAGCACTACAACGACTCAATAATAGCAGCCCTATATCCCCCTGTAACAGCCCATCGCGCAGACAGCGCCACATTCGGTAAGGGTGAGGGCAACCGCCCGCAGAAAGCACCCTCTACGGCTGTTTCTCCGGTGCCTGAATCCATAACGATTGACACATCAAAGGAAGTGGGAGTGATTCCTATCATATCAGGAATGACTCCGACAGGTGCACGCACGTATGATGTCGCCATTGACGTATATCCCGGCATGAACGGTATGCAGCCGTCACTGTCTTTGAACTACAACAGCCAGCGTGGTAATTCCATCGTAGGCATGGGGTGGGCTTTATCCGGTGTCCCATCAATAACAAGAGGAACAAGATCCATCTATTATGACGGACAGGCACATGGTGTCTCAATGGACAATGATGATGCATTCTATCTTGACGGCATGCGTCTCATAAAAACAGGTACAGACACCGGTTGCATACTTTATGAGTCTGAGCAAGGCAACATAAAGGCAAAGGGATATTGCGGAGCCTATATCATGAAATATTTCGAGGTTTTCTATCCGGACGGAAAGAAAGGAGTGTTTGGTTACGAGAATAACTCCACCAACCGAGTGATGTATCCGCTGTGGTCTCTCACAGATCTATATGGGAACAAGATAGACTACACCTATGCCGAGGGAAACAATCTATTCAGACTTGAAAAAATCAATTATAATGCTGCAAGTATCGAATTCCGATACAAGACACGGTCTGACGGAATAGTCTCTTTTTGTGGCGGACTGCAAACTAATATACCGGTTATTCTGAATCAAATAATCTGCAAGGTCGGGACTACTGTCAGATGCACCTATACTCTCGGACATAAGTTTGACAATTCTGTATCATTGCTTGAAAAGATAGATTATTCCGCAAGTGGCAAGTCGTTTAATCCATTGATTTTTTACTATGGGAATGGCGAGACATCCAAAGTCTTTACCCAATCTTCCACTCAATTATATGAATGGTATGAATCTGCTGATCCATCCATGATCAAGATTGTGAGAGGGAAATTCGATTACGATGGAAATACCGACGGACTTATCGTGTTGCCAAACTATAATCCATATTATATCTATCATCAACACGCCACAACTTTCAGGAAATCCCAGAACTATTGTATAAACAACTATAAGGAGGATGATAAGATATTCCTGTATACTGGGCTTCAGGATGACTGGGTACATCCTATGCCCAATCTGATAACAGAGAAGGGCTTTGTTGACATTCTATGTGCTGACCTTGAAGGGAAACAGGAAGAATATATTGTGAAGGTAAATAATTTCGTGAATGGTCTTGACAAGGTAACATTCAATGTGTATAGGTCAAATCTTTATAGCGGCATGTCTCATCTGTACACAAGGACATTTGACTGGGACTATGCCTTCATGGACGAGAAAGGAAACACGAGCATAGTGCCTAAGTTCTATTATGCAGGAGATTTCAACGGAGATGGACGCATGGAGATATTGGCGATATCTGTGGATAATCCGTTTGTCGAACCTTGGCATTCCTCTCGTTGCTTTCTGTTTGATCTTTCCGGAAATAAAATTCTTTATAAGGGATCTGATCTCAATTTCAAGGTTCAGCTCGTGGGGTCGGACCAGCAGGATCCCGTTGCCACAGCCAATAATTCTGACAAACTTGTTGTCATGGATTATGACGGAGACGGCAAAACCGACATCTGCCTTATAAATGACTCCGGACTAAATATCTACACATTCACATTTTCAAATGGGAATGTATCGCTTGATAAGATTGCCACTGATACCGGCTTGACAAGGCAGATGCTGGTTGACAGGGAGCTTCTTGTCGGGGAATTCAATGGCGACGGACTCATGGATCTTCTTGTCTCAGCCAAACGTGGAGACCTGAATAATCTCAATTGGACAATATACCGTTCCAAGGGTAACGGAATGTTCGGGAAAACTGTCATCAACGGAATTTATGTAGACAATGATAGCAAATCCGGCTTCTTCCTGCAAGATGTGGACAATGACGGGAAGACAGACCTTCTAAACTATAAATCCTCATGTTTCTATACGTATTTCTCAAGAAACAACTCCATAGACTTTGGCAGTAGTCATCTCACATCATTTCCAACAACCGGTTCCTCTATTGTTCCTGTTGACATAAATTCCCATAACCGGCATTCAATGTTGATAAGTCTGATAAAGGGGACTGCAACCAAATATTCCCTTCCTCTCAATATTAGCAAGGAAGTGATGGCAACTGGAATGGCAAACAGCCTCGGGGTGATTGAGAAAAACACCTACTCCCAACTGACAGACGATACGGGAAACAGCTATACGAAAGGTTATGGAGCCTCTTACCCATACGTCAATATCCGAGAGCCTTTTAATGTGCTTACATCCTCTCATACATTCGCGGAAGGGAAGTGCATTGACAACAATTCCATCTCATATACGAATGCCATATTCCATCGGCAAGGTCTCGGATTCCGCGGATTTGAGAAGATAACCACGTTTGATAAAAGAGGACAAACCCATATCCTGACGTATGAGCCGGAGAGATTCGGGGTACTGAAGAGCGAGGAATCTCCGGCATTCAAGAATGAATTCACTTATTCTGTGTCAACCGGGACAGACCATCTCACAAAGATACGCCTGACAAGAAAGAAAGAGAACGACCTGTTGAAGGGTGTCTCTGCCACCACCACTTACAAATATGATGCCTACGGATACCCGACAGAAGAATTAATGCTGCTATATCCCGGAGCAATCACAGTAAAGAAAATCAACAGATATTCCTCATCAACCAACGTAAAGGATGGATATAATCTTGGATTCCTTCATAATCAGGAAACAAGCATAACACGTTCCGGTTCAACATACACTGAGAAAATGTGGATGCCCGCTCATTCGAAGCGTCAACCAAACGTAAAAATTCATTGCATAGACGGGAACAATGTCATACAGGAAACTTTTATCTATGACAGTCACGGGTGTGTCACCAAGAAGACTGGAACAAATTACTCATCATCAAAGGGTAGGACAACAGTCTACGAGTATGACTCATACGGGCGTCTGACTAAGGAGACTGACCCTATGGGACTCTCCACCGAATACACATACGACTCATACGGACGTGTCGCAACCATGAAGGATTATCTTGGATGCACCACAAAATATGGATATGATTCTTTCGGACGCGAGACAAGCGTGACTTATCCCGACAACACAGTAAGCAGTACAACCTACAGCTGGAACACAGCTGCCGGGAAAGGTCTCTACTCCATCGTGCGTACAGCCACGGGAAGACCCACGGAAACTGAAGGATACGACCCACTGAACAGGGAGGTATGGAACGCCTCCACACGTTTTGATGGTACAGTGCGCGGTGTCAGCAGGGAATATGACCTATATGGGAACCTGAAGAGGGAATCGCTTCCTTATATAGGCACCGGCACCCCTCTGTGGAACGTCTACGTCTATGATAACTATGACCGCCCAACCTCTTATACCGAGGCATCAGGCAGAAAGACGACCTGGAGCTATGACGGTACAAAAATCACGACAGTGGAGGACAATACCCCCACCACAAGGGAGTATGATTCACTCGGAGACCTGGTCTCGGTTACAGACCTCGCGGGAACAATAACATACAAACTTGCCGCTGACAGCCAGCCCATATCCATCACAGCTCCGGGAGATGTCACAACCACATTCACATACGACAAATATAGGAGACGGATCGGATTGTCCGACCCGAGCCAAGGCAACTCCCTATGGGCATACGATACAGAGGGTAACGTAATTAAAGAGACGGATGCGGATGGCAATGTCATAACCCATGAGTACGACGCGCATCAACGAGAGATTAAGCGTGTGACCGATGAATTCACAACAACATGGAAATATAATGAGAAGAACCAGCTGATCAACATATCCTCATCAAACGGCACGGGAAAGTCCCTTGTATACGATGCCTACGGCAGATTGAAGGCCGAGACTGAGGGAGGGGGAGGCAAATCATTGAGGAAAGACTATACATATTCTTCCGGAAACCTGAGTTCCGTGAGATACACGTCTCAGAACGGTCTTTTAGGTACCGAGAACCGTATCTATAGGAACGGCTGCCTGAGCGAGGTGAATCTCAACGGCTCGACCGTGATATTCAAACTGAACAAGGAAAATACGCTCGGACTTGAAATCGAGACCAATACCGGAAGCCTAAAACGTACATACGCGTTTGACCCTTATGGGATGCCGGCTGGAAGGATAGCCGTGGCAGGGAACAATACATATCAGAATTTCTCTTATACCTTTGACCACACCAACTCATGCCTCAAATCAAGGACAGACCGCAAAAGAAGCAAGACGGAATACTTCAGTTATGACAGGTTGAACAGACTCATATCATACGAGAGCAAAAAGGCTGCCTATGACATCAAAGGTAATATAACCTCCAGAAGCGATGTCGGCACGATGGAGTACAGCAATCCTGACAAGCCGTATGCCCTTACTGGACTGACCCCTTCGTCCGACGCTGTGCCACCACGCACCCAAAACATCTCCTATACCTCGTTCCATCGTCCGGCAATGATCTCCGAGAACGGCTGCATTGCCGATTTTACCTACAATGCCGATTTTGAACGAGTGAAAATGTTTACAGCAGGCAATAGCAAAAATCTGACACGCTATTATCTCGGTGGATGTTATGAGGCTGATGAGATTTCAGGGATCTTGAAGGAGAGACTGTATCTTTACGGTGGATATTATGACTCCCCTGCCGTCTTGATTAAGGAGGGGGGCACATCAAAGGTATATTATATCCTGCGGGACTATCTCGGAAGCATAACCCATGTCGTGGGAGCGGACGGTACACTTGTGCAGGAACTGAGTTACGATGCATGGGGTCGTCTCAGGAATCCCGCCACGCATGAGGTGTATGCTCCAGGAAAGGAACCCACCCTCTTCCTCGGACGTGGATACACCGGTCATGAGCATCTTACGGACTTCGGGCTCATCAACATGAACGCGCGTCTGTATGACCCGGCACTCGGCCGCTTCCTGTCACCGGATCCCTTCGTGCAGGAATCCGACCTGTCGCAGAACTTCAACCGCTACACATACGCTATGAACAATCCCCTCTGCTACGTCGATGAGGACGGGGAGTTCTTCTGGGCTGCTGTTGGAATTGCAGCATTAGTGGGGGGAATTGTCAATGTAGCCACCCACTGGAAAGAGATAAAGGCAACAGGCGGATGGAAAGGGTTCTGGAAAGGAGCCGGATATTTCGCTATTGGCGGGATAGCCGGAGGAGCTGGTATGGCTGTTGGAATCGGTGCAGCTGTCGGATTTGGGCACATGCTGACCACTACTGCTGCTGGATATTCCTTATACACAACCGGATTTCTCGGAGGGGCATATTCGGGTGCCATGGAAGGTTTAACACAAGGTTTCATACAGGGCACTGGGAATGCCCTCATAGAAGGTGAGAACTTAGGTACCGCCTTGGGTATGGGAGGGATTGGTGCTTTGTCCGGTGGTGTGTCGGGAGGTTTGACTGGAGGTGTCATGAGTGGGATTAAGGCTGTGATGCAAGGAAAAAATTTCTGGAACAGATCTTACAATAATAAAACTTTAGTACAAAAAGCTGCCGATTTTGCAGAAAGCAATATTAATGCTACAGGACATGCCGCTGGTTCTCGTAAACATAAAGTAGCTACAGATTTATTAAAAAAACATCAAAAATTTTATATTCCTGAAGAACGATGGTTAAAGTTTCACGTGAAAGGTAATTTAAATGGTAAAAATTATTTTCTAGATGTTTTAGATGAAAAAGGAAAGATGATCTATGATTGGAAATTTGGGTATCCAAAATTAACGCCAGCTCAATTAAATGAAACACGTCAAATGAAAATTTATCGAGATATTTGGAAAATACCTTCCACGATTATAAAACCAAAAAAATAAGTAGATAATCCTAAACATTAAATGAAATAATAAGTTTAGATATATGGTATATCGAGAGATTTTCAATGACTGGAAGGGAGCATTCCCCTTTCTGAAAGAATACACTAAGTCCACTCTTTATCTTAGAGCTGGCATAGTGATGATTGGGCTCAGATTTCAATGTAATGTATGGGGAGATTCAAGTTATCAAGTGTATTTGGAATGTGTTTCTTTATGGAAAAACTACAATGGAATAAATCGATTTAACTTATTTTTCAAGGAGTTGATAAAACCGAACGGAATTTCTCAATTTTTTATCAATTTCAAGTCGCAAGATGACTTCCTAAAAGCAGTCATGTGTGCCAATGCTCAATTTGGAGAATTACTACAATCCAATATAAAATTGAGCGATTTATTTAATCTAATAAACAGTATGACCGGCTCATTCCTTACCCGTCATAATCCAAATGATTATATAAATCTATTCGAATTTGAACTTGCATTAGCTCTCTTCCTAAATGATCCTTCTTTAGAAACAAGGATAAAAAGACAAATTGATTTGGAGTCTACAAATTGGGATAATAATAGTTTCTTTCATAGCTATGGAATTACGATTGAGGAATGGAAACAGGATCTCTACGAGCGGATGAGCGACCGGGAAGCGTTGATGGCTCAGGTGGAGAAAAATCTGGAAAGCCGGCGCATAAGGAATCTGAACGAAGCACAGTTTGTCATTGATGACTTTGTATTGGATTCTGAGCAACCTAAAAGTATGTTACGACGATGGAAAGAGTTCCGCGAAGACTTCCGTCATACCCGAATCTCGTTATGGCGACAGCTAATAGCCAAAATAAAGGGTGAGGAATACCCTTGAATCAAAAACCTCCGCGCTCTCCGTGCGCCCTGTGGTTAATTCCACATATCATATCAAACTTATAATAGAGTATAACTAAATTCGATTCTATGGTTTCAAGAGAGATTTTTAATGACTGGAAGGGAGCATTCCCTTTTCTGAAAGAATACACTTATAGGAGTGATTTAAACTTACGCCTAAAGGTAAAATACCATTCTTTTTGTAAATTTTATAAGGCTATTTCCTTTATGGTAACACCCCATCACGAAATCAAAGACTTCAAAATTTCCTAAAGCTATGAACTTTTCCGGCTTGTGAATAAGCTTAAATCGCTTCATAAATCACACAAAAAACAACATGATATGAAACCTAAATTTTATGACTTACTTCCTAAAGAGGAAAAAAACGGCGGATTAGTGGAAGCCCCTGAAGACTGGACCTATCCAATTGCCATGGATGGTAAAGAGGTGACGGACTGGCAATCCCTCGTGTTAGAACTGAAGTATGGGAAATATGCCCATTTCAATATGTGCACAGGAGGAGCCAACATTATCAGCGAGGAACTGAAAAAACTGTTTGAATCATTTGTGGACGATCCGACTCTAATAGAGTATCTACCGGTAAAGGTTTTTAGTAAGGAATATGGAGACAAGTGGATGTATATTATGCATTTTAAGAAAATATTTGATGTGGTGGATAAAAAGAATTCCATATATGTCCCCGGAACGGATATACTCATCAAAGAACGCCTCATTTATGATAAAGTCAAAGATTTGAAAATATTCAATATTAAAAAAAATCTTAATGATGTTGTCGTTTCTGAAGAAGTTTACCAGGCCATTAAGAAACAAAAATTGAATTTTTGTATTGAATTTGTCCCAATATACTGCAGTGCTTCCACCACTACATAAAGGTGAAAGTAAATACCGAAACTACGCAAGAAACAGATAGTCATAATGACCTCATGTGTTATTGTTGTATCATCTACGTTGGATATGACGTATTTACTCTCTTAAATACGTCATATCCAACGTAGATATTGATATATCTTTTACCGGATTCTTGAAAGGTCGCCGTCGTCAAACCCGATGGTTACGACTCTCCCTTCAAACATCGGAAGATGTTCTGCATTGATGGAAAGATAGTCTGAGATAATTCTTTTTGTTTTCTCCAGAAATTCCTCCCAATCCATATTGCCGGATGGCAATTCTATGAAATTACCTTCCGGTTCATAATCCACCTCACATGCCCAGTCATCATCCGATGCGTCATATTCCTCCGAACCGGTGAGATAGATACAATATCCTTCTTCTGTCTCATACAGCCCGAAATTCAAGGCAACGATGTCTGACGGCACGTCTGAGCTTTCATCAAGCTCACGGATCCAATTCTCAATTTTCTCCTTCATAAAAACTTTCTGTTAAGAATTATTCCCAAAGTTATAAATATATTTTTAATTATCCTTATATTTGCCATAATTTTCATAATCTTAGTAAGGGAGTTGTCTAAACTTCATTAAATAAAAACCATCGCAGGAGAATGAAAACTATAACCGACAGACATTTCGAACGTATTGACGAGTTTTTTGTCAATGAATTTATAGAGGAAGGATTAATCCTTGACGGATGTATCATCAATATCTTTGATGTAGTAAGCGTAAACTTCATCGGAAAAGTCGAGATCCGGAATTGCATCTTAAGCGAGTTTAAGATTCTCGGATGTTGGTTTGAAGGTGGACTTTCCTTCAGTCATAATATTGTAAAATCTCCAATAAATTATGAGATGGGAGGACACAACAAAGAGGTATTTGAACTAAATGGCAATATTTTTAATGGCTTTTTCAGTTTCTTTGACTGTCAGTTTGATGCTGAGGAAAGAATCGAGAACAACATATTCATGCAGGGTTCAGATCTGTTATACAAGGAACAAAAAGGCTTTGACAACTCTTTTAATAATGGACTCATACTTACCAACAATCTTGGCAGACTGGATATGATGGAATGTACAGCATGCAACTGATCCATGCTTCCATTATAATCATACCATATCAAACTTGATTTACTGCACCACAAAGATGACATCATGCACATCAAGCCATTACATCATGCACATGTTTATTTGATTTAAATACATTCAAATCAAAAAACTCCGCGCTCCCTGCGCTCTCCGTGGTTAATTCCACCTGACGGATATTGTTTGATTAGCTTTATTTTACTAATTTTGCCTTAAATTTGCAGAAAGGATTCAATTAGCTATGGCAGTAAACACTCCTTCAGAAGAGATGCCTCCAAAATCATCTTTGCGAAAAGAAACGCTTTGGAACCGTGACTATTGCAAGGCAATGGTCGGGAATTTCATGCTGTTTTTCTCTTTCTATATTCTCACTCCACTATTGCCCATATATCTGGATGCGGAATTTGCCGCCGATAAGGATGTAATGGGTCTTGTCCTATCCGGCTATGTCGTGGCGGCTCTCCTTGTCCGCCCTTTCAGCGGATTTATCGTCGATTCTTTCGACCGGAAAAAGGTGCTGGCAATCTGTTTCTTCATATTCTTTATCCTATTTACAGGATACATCGGTGCCGGGACGCTACTCATGTTCGCCATAGTGCGCACGCTCCACGGTCTGCCGTTCGGTGCCGTGACTGTAGCCAACTCCACCGTCGCAATCGACACTCTACCCTCATCACGCCGCAACGAAGGGATAGGATTCTATGGATTGAGCAACAACCTTGCAATGGCTTTCGCCCCGTCAATCGGTATATGGATCTATCACGCCTCCGATAATTTCACGCTTCTCTTCTGGATAGCCCTCGCCACCGCATTCATCGGATTCATGACCGTATCATCAATAAAGCTACCCAAGCGTGAGCCGAAAAAGAACCAGCCTATAAGCCTTGACCGATTCTTCCTGACAAAAGGATGGCTGCTCGCCCTGAATATCTGCTGCTTCAGTATCTGCTGGGGAATAATGTCGAACTACGTAGCTATTTACGGCAAGGAGATACTAAACGTCACAGACGGCACAGGCATCTTCTTCATGATTCTATCGTTCGGTCTCTTTGCCTCCCGACTACAAGGGTCGAAAGCTCTGGCAAAAGGGAAAATCATCGAGAATGCCGCAATGGGTGTGCTTCTGTCGCTATGCGGTTACACTCTTTTCGCCGCCGTCGAACAGCTATGGGCTTACTATCTCTCTGCCTTGCTCATCGGCTTAGGCAACGGGCACATGTACCCCGCATTCCTAAATATGTTTATAAAACTGGCACGCAATGACCAAAGGGGCACCGCCAACTCATCCATACTGACCGCATGGGATGTCGGAATGGGACTCGGAATGATAGCCGGAGGTTTCCTGCTGGAATACATATCCTATTCCGCCGCCTTCTGGGGTGCTGCCGTGATGCAGGCTGCCGGAACAGCACTCTTCTTCCTCGCCTCTCGCGACTTCTTCTCCCGACGACGAATCGACATTTAATGCTCCTCTTAATTAATACTCCTCTCAATCTTTCATAATCTTCTTCTCAACCTTTCCGACTCATGACACCGATCCTTAAACTCTCAGAATACCATGCGTTTCGCTGTATAAGCCTGACGATATTGATGCTTGTTGTCAACTCGCAAAGATTGGCTGCGGAGAATGATGCAGCAACGCTGCTACAGCGTGCCGTGACTCATCTATATGCCGACCCGAAGGAAGCATCTGCACTTGCCAACAGGGCTCTAAAACTTTGCGACATGTCGAAGCCCGACTCCGTATGCCGCGAAGCTTCAATCCTTTATGCCAATGCCGAACAATTACTCGGAAACTTCGATCTCAGTATAAAGACTCTCTTTGATGCGGAACAGATGACCGACTCCACCGATCTGCATACGTTCGCCAGAATATTTGTGCTGCAAGGTAGAGTGTTCAGCAAGCTCGGTGACTATGCCCGTGCCAACAAGCTAAACGACCGTGCCACCGCCATATTCAAATCGCTTGGGGATTCCGCCTGGGTAGCGAAATGCTACACGGAGAGGGGAGTGACCCTACTGAATACCGATGAATTTATATTGGCGGAGCATTTCTTCCGAAAATCTCTTGACATCAGCCGAAAACTCAAGAATTTAGAGGCAATAGCACGTAATCTCAACAATATGTGCCTATATCCCGGTGACAGCGATGAGAAACTGAAGATAATCGAGGAGGCGATAACCATCAACAAGCATCTTGATTCCAAGTGGGCTCTCGGTGAAAACTACAACAACAAGGGGAAACAGCTCTGCTATGCCAATAAGCCACGGGAAGCCCTTGCCGCTCTTGAGATTGCCAACAGATATATTGATGAGATAGGTGCCCGCGAATTGCTGTGTGATAATTATGAATACACCGCCATGGCTAACGCCGCCGCAGGAAATTTCAAGGCGGCATACGAAAATATGGAGAAGATGACTGTGCTTGTCAGTGAACTTCAACGGCATAACAGCCAGCGCAACACCGACCTTGATATTACAAGGAAACGATTCGAGAATCAGAAACTTGCTGCAGAGAAGCAGGAAAAGGATTACGAAATCAGGATTCTGCATAGAAATCTCTGGATACTGATAGGCGGTGTGATGATGATTGCTGTATGCTGCCTGTTCTATTATTTATGGTATAAACATAAGAAGAACCTGGAGCTGATACAGGCTAACCAGGACCTGCATCTGGCGGAGAAGGAGGTTGACTCCCTGAAGATGCGACAGCAGCAACTCGAACTTGAAAACACACAGAACCTTCTGTCGGAAAGTCGGCAGGAGCTTACCGGATTCGCAGCCTTCCTGAAGAGCAGGAATGAGATGATGGAGAAGATCCGGGATATGCTCAAAGAGGGGTATAAACTCCCGCATGATGAGATGGTGCCACATCTGAAGAAGATTTCCGCTTTCATCTCCTCATACGCCAGCCATGACGATACAAGTAAGACTCTTCTGCTGAAAGCCGAGGAGCTGAACAAGGATTTCATGAACAATCTATTGCAGAAGCATCCAAACCTAACTAAAGGGGAGCGCAACCTTGCATTACTCATTAGAGGGGGTATGTCAACAAAAGAGATCTCCATGCTCCTCGGTCTGGAGACGAAAACCATCAACATGAACAGGTACCGACTGCGAAAAGCCCTCGGCATTCCACAAGATGCCGATCTTCACGACTATCTCACATCCCTCTGAATAGTTTCATGTAGTTTTATGCAGTTTTCAATAGTTTTACACGTACTTTTCCCGCCCTCCCGTCATTTTTCCGTCATTTTCCCGTCATTTTTCCGTCATTTCCCGCACTTCCGTCATTTTTCCGTTATTCTCCCGTCATTTTTCCGTCATTTCTCACACAATAACCGCTAACTTCTTACAACAAACGTCAAACTTTTATAGAAATCATCAAACTTTCTATAGAAGTCGTCAAACTTTTTCAAGAATCGTCAAACTTTGACAAATACCAATTTTCAACACTGCTACCCCCATCGGTGCGTTTTCATATATTGTAGATTATATTCATATATTAAATCACTGATTATCAATATTAGCAATTTATTTTTGTAGATATAATTTGACCGATTTATGATGGTTTGTAGATTGATATTATAACGTAAAAGTTTGATGCCGCGTTCTCATTAATCTAATTTTGCGGCATAAACATTTTTTAATATCCATCTAACCTTTATCTATCATGACTACCACAATTAAGTTCAAAGACCGGGTCTTATCTCTCTTGACCTTGCTTCTTTGTCTCGCCCTTCCGATCCAGGCTTGGGCTCAAAAGCAGACCGTCACCGGCACGGTGACAGAACAGAATGGTGAGCCTATCATCGGAGCCACCATAATGGAAAAGGGAACCACAAACGGCACCACTACCGATTTTGATGGCAACTTCTCCATCAACGTTACAAAGGATGCAATAATCCTTGTATCATACGTCGGCTATGTCCCACAGGAAATCAAAGTGGGGAATAAGACGCATCTTGACATTGTAATCAAGGAAGACAATCAAGTGCTCGATGAAGTGGTCGTAGTAGGATACGGAACCATGAAGAAAAGCGACATGACCGGTGCAATCTCAAGTGTCAACGGAAGCGACCTTGCAAAACGTACCACCACTAACCCGGCAGAGGCACTTCAAGGTAAAATAGCCGGTGTCAACATCACCAAGTCGGGTGGTAATGCCGGTGCCGGTGTATCGGTAAAAATCCGTGGCGTCAAGACTTTCGGAGATAATGAACCGCTCTATATCATCGACGGATTCCCCGGTGATATCAACGCAGTCAATCCTCAGGACATCCAGAGCCTTGAAGTGCTGAAGGATGGTGCCGCCGCTGCAATCTACGGTTCGGTTGCCGCCAACGGTGTGGTGCTAATCACAACAAAAAGCGGTAAGAAGGGTGAAGTGAAAGTAGACTTCTCCACCTATCTCAGCTGGACAGAGGTGGCAAACAGCCTTAAGATGCTTAATGCTGATGAATATAAGCAGGTGCACAAGCAGATGTATGACAACTGGAACAGCCACGTGGAAAACCATAAGGCGAACTATGGCGGCGACAGCTGGAGCAACTCTCTGCTTCCTCTCCCGGCATATATTACCGAAAACACCGGAGTCAACACCAACTGGCAGGACGCAATGACCCGCACCGGTTTCTCACAGAACTATATGGTGAGCGTGCGCGGCGGAAGCGACATCGCACGATTCTCACTCAGCTACAACCACGCTAATGACAAAGGAATCTTCCTCGGCAATGACCATCGTCAGGACAACGCACGAATGAAAGTCACAGCCACTAAATATATTTTTGACTTTGAAGCTAACATGGCTTTCAAATACACTAAGAGCCGTCAGCCTCAGTATCAGATCAAAGAGATGTATGGCATATCTCCGCTCGTGCCTATCTATGACGACACTCGTGAGTATGGCTACGGACTCACTGACTTCAACGGATTGCCTAACAATAGAAACGTAATGGCTGATAATAATTTCCGTCAGTCGGAGGCCCGCTATTACCACACTTCTGCCAACGCTGCGATCACAATGCATTTCACACCCTGGCTAAACTACAAGATCAGCTAAGCCTACCGTGGCGAACACGAACGCGACAATTATCACACCCCCGCCTACGTGGCTGACGTGCGCTCAGTGCAGGAATATCCCGAAAATGACGAGACTTCGGCATATTGGGAGGAGCAGGTGATGGAAAATGTGCTCTCTTTCAACAAGGACTTCGGCAAGCACTCCGTGCAGGCTGTGCTCGGTCACTCCATCATGGCTCGCAAATACACCTGGAACTCTGTCGGTGTTGTCGGCAAGACCACGACTTACAAGGTGGAGGACGGCAACCTCGTCACAAGCGAAATCCCCGGTGGATTCCTTGATCCTAATTTCACCACTATAGGTGCCGGTACGGGCGGCACATTCTCCGGCGACGGCAGCAACTGGAAATATCGCCGTGTGTCAATATTCGGTCGTGTCAACTATAACTTCGACAGCCGTTATCTCTTCCAGGCAACTGTTCGCCGCGACGGTTCAAGTAAATTCGGCTCCAACAGCCGCTGGGGTACATTCCCATCATTCGCTCTCGGCTGGAGAATATCCGAAGAGGAGTTCTTCCCGAAAGATATTGCTGTCAGCAATCTTAAACTCCGTGGCAGCTGGGGTAAGCTCGGCAATGAGAATGCTCTCGGATACTACGACTTCCTCGCACTCATATCCACCTACAACACCAAGTATCAGGGATACGTGCAGGGCAACGGTGACAATGCTTGGACCGGAAGTATCGCCCGTACTCTCGAAAACCGTTCGCTCAAATGGGAAACAACTGAGACAACCAACATCGGCGTAGACTATGGTCTGTTTAACAATCACCTCAACGGCTCCTTGAACTGGTACTACAACAAGACATCCGACCTTCTCATCTATAAGGTGCTACCTTACTCCGCAGGTCTTGCCAACCCGATCCTCAACGTAGGCAAGATGAGAAACACCGGCGTGGAATTTGAAATCAACTATCAGGATTCAAAGGCGGGATGGGACTACAGCTTCGGTCTTAACCTCGCGACTACGAGCAACAAGGTGCTTGAGCTTGCCGATGAAGGACAGGTGATATATGGCGAAGGTCTTAAATTCGGTACAGAGCACTTCCCGACCCAGACGATGGTGGGCAAACCGATCGGTGCTTTCTATCTCTACAAGACCGACGGTCTCTTCCAGAGCGATGAGGAAGCCCGCAACTACGTCAACAAGAACGGCGACCGCTACCAGCCTCTCGCTGATGCCGGTGACGTGAAATTCGTAGACGTGAACGGTGACGGCGTAATCGATGACGCCGACAAAGTGGAATGTGGTTCCGGTATTCCCAAACTTGAGGTTAACCTCAACTTCAACGTGGCTTGGAAAGGATTCGACCTCTCCGGCGTGATCGGAAGTGCATGGGGACACAAGCTATACAACGGCAACATGTATTTCTATGAGAGCATGAACGCAGGATCCAACTTCCTGACCTCCACTCTTGATGCCTGGACACCGACCAATACCAACACCGACGTGCCGCGTGCTATCTTCAACGACCCCAACGGCAACCTCAAGGAGAGCGACCGCTTCCTGAAGAACGGCAATTTCGTGCGTCTTCGTCAGATTCAGCTCGGCTACACTCTTCCAGCCCACATCACACGCAAGGCATTTATCGAGAACCTGAGATTCTATTTCAGTGCCGACAACCTTTTCACAATCACATCCTACAAGGGTGTCGATCCGGAGTTCTCTCGTGCAAACGTGCTCAACACCGGTATCGATAAACTGATATATCCTTTCACCCGCAGCTTTACTATCGGAGCGCAGGTATCTTTCTAACAACCATTAAATCTGAATATTCTCATGAAATCCAAGATAATGATTCCCGCCCTTCTCCTCATGGCGGCTTCCTTCTCCTCTTGTGAGGACTACCTGACTCTCGAGAGTCCCGACAAACTGACATCCTCAAGCTTCTGGCGCGACCAAAGCGATGCAGAGGCAGGTCTCGCAGCTGCTTATTCTCAGCTTGAATATTACATCGACACTTGGGAGTTTGCCGAAGTGAAATGGCCCGTGGAGGCATACCGCGAGGATGTGGTAAAAATCGGTGCCGACGTGCCCAACTATCCCAACTGGATGGAACTCTACAACTTCACATATACCAACGGTAACTCACAGTTTGCAAGCTATTGGAGCAACAACTATCGAGGAATCAGCTTCTCCAACCAGGTCATCGACAAGGTTGGCGGAATGCCCGACGATAAGATAGATCCCACTATCCGCAAGCAAATCGTGAATGAAGGTAAGTTCCTGCGCGCATACTACCACCTGAAACTTATCCTCAACTGGGATAAAATCATTGTGCGTGACCATTTCATCACCGATCAGGCGGATCTCAGCGCACCCCTTTCAGAAAGAGCCACTGCATGGGACTTCATAATCGCCGACCTTCAGGATGCCACCGAACTCCCGGTAAGCCATAATTCCGATAATCTCGGACGTGCCACTAAGGGTGCAGCCTATTCTTACCTCGGATTTGCTTGCCTTACCCGTGCGTATGAGGAGCCGGCTCAAAAGAATGAATGGCTTAAAAAGGCTGCCGATGCTCTCAGCAACGTGAAGGGCTACGAACTGGAGAAGAATTTCAACACAATGTTCGACGGCTCCAACAAGAACTGCAAGGAATCCATCTTTGAGCTTCAGACATCCATGAGCACAGCAAATGGTGCGAACTACCGCACGCAGTTCCACCGTTGGATCGGTTGCAGCGAGCTTTGGGGATGGGACGAGATCCTACCTTCCGAAACTCTGGTGAAGGAATACATGAAAGAGGGTATGACCGCCACTACCGGACGCTATGACTCCCGCCTATACTACACAATCTTCTTGAATTGCGACTATTTCAACGACGGAACAGGAAGAATGTATGGCTATGACTACAACGACTGGTTTGAAGGTGCCGACAAACCCGCCTTCCGCAAGTTTCTCCCCGGTGATATGGCTGGTCTGGAAGCCAACTATTGTGCAATCAATGTGCCGTTGATGCGTTATTCTAATGTGCTGCTCATGCAGGCTGAGATTCTCAACGAGCAGGGCAACACTCCGGAAGCAATCAGCCTCATCAACAAGGTGAGAGACGTGCATGGCGATATGCCCCCTATGACGGGTAGTTCTCAGGATGCTGTACGCGCACAGATCGAGCATGAACGCATGATTGAGTTCCCGCTTGAAAACTGGAGATGGTACGACCTTCGCAGATGGGGCAAGACAAAGTCCGCCCTCGAAGCTGCCGGACGCGCCGGATACGACGATTCCCGTTCATTCTATCCCGTCCCTCTGATGGAGATAAATGCTAACGACCAGATTAGTTTATAGTTTATAGTTTATAGTTTATAATTGAGAATTTAGGATTGAGAATTGAAATTTTCAACACTAATTCTCCTCAACTTTCAATTCTCAATTCTAAATTTTAAATTTTCAACAATGTTTACCATAATTCTCATAATGGCTACAGGCATCGGTCTCGGCTGGCTGCTACGCGGACGAAAGATGCCGTTTCTCGGACGCATAACCAACGCACTGATATGGGTGCTCCTGTTTCTGCTCGGTGTCGAGGTAGGCGGCGATGAACGGATTGTAAACGGCATAGCCTCCCTTGGATTGGAAGCAATACTGATTTCTGTTGCAGGAGTAGCCGGTTCATGCCTACTTGCATGCGGATTATGGCGATGGGCGAGAAGCGGAAAGGAGGTGAAGAGGAAATGAAGGGTAGTCTCATAATCGTTGCGTTTTTCATACTCGGTGTGATTGCCGGACGTATGGAGTGGCTCACAATCGACAAATTCGGTTTCGACATCAGTTTCACGGCTCTTGCCATGCTGATGCTATGCGTCGGTATTGGCGTAGGTAGCGATCTCGGCGCATTGCGCAACCTGAAGACCCTTGACCGACGGTTACTGCTACTGCCGCTCGTCACTATATGCGGCACTCTCCTGGGATGTCTTATCCTCGCTGTCATTATTCCGTGGCGGACGATTCCGGAGACATTGGCTATCGGAAGCGGATTCGGCTACTACTCCTTGTCGAGTATATTCATAACCCAATATAAAGGTCCGGAACCGGGAACCGTTGCACTACTCGCCAACATAGCACGTGAGATAATAACCCTCTTAGGTGCTCCTATTCTGTTGAAGCTGGCAGGTCCGCTCGCTCCTATATCTTCCGGCGGAGCCACAAGCATGGATACGACCCTCCCGATAATTAGCAGTGTATCCGGCAAGGAATTTGTGATTCTCTCGATATACCACGGATTCACCGTAGATTTCAGTGTACCATTCCTCGTCACATTCTTCTGTAGCATCTGACATCCTCTTTCTCTTGGTAACAGTCGCCCGATAACGGATGCCTGCTGTCGAAAGGGGCTACCACTGTCAAAACAACCCTACAACCATGAAACCACATATACTATCTTTAGCATTATCTCTCTTGCCATTGACCGCTGTCGCGAATCAGCCTTGGCAAGACCAGCACATAAATTCTATCAATCGCGAGCCAATGGCGGCTCATTTCCTCCCGTTCTCCTCCGAGAAAGCTGCCGTCGGCAACCGTATGCTTCCCGCTGCCGCCAGATATGCCAATTCCGACGGGCAGAGAAGGGTTTCGCTCAACGGCACCTGGAAATTCCTATATTTCAAAAATGACGCATCCTGTCCTGCCGACATATATAAATCCAATCTGAAGAAACCGGCATCTATTGAAGTGCCCGGAAGCTGGGAACTGCAAGGCTTTGATGCCCCGATATATACCGATACCCGCTATCCATTCCCGGCTACGCCACCCTTTGTGCCTACCGACTATAATCCCGTCGGAGTGTACCAGCGCAACATCTCCGTGCCCGACGCATGGAAAGATCTCGACATATTCCTTGAATTTGAGGGGGTGGAATCCGCTTATTACGTATGGCTTAACGATGAACTGATAGGTTATGCAGAAGATAGCCGACTCCCTTCCGTATTCAAAATCACAGGGAAAGTCAAGAAAGGGAACAATCGTCTGACCGTAAAGGCATTCAGATATAGCGACGGATCATATCTTGAAGGGCAGGACTATTGGAAGTATAGCGGAATAGAGCGCAACGTGTCGCTGACCGCACGTCCGAAATCACGTATCGCCGATTTCCATCTTAACTCACCGTTGGTCAACGGATACCATGACGGTGATATGTCGCTATCTATAAAGATGCTTAACCCCATGAAGGGGGAGAGTATAGCCGTAAGGCTTTATGACGGCGACAGGGAGATCTGGAGCAATACCCACACCATCGCATCCGCAGCCGATTCCATACTTGATTACTCTCATCTCGTGGCGGCTGCAACCCCTTGGAATGCCGAGAACCCTCATCTCTACACCCTTACCGTGACGCATCGTGACGCATCCGGCAATGAGAAGGAGGCGTTCACCCATCCTTTCGGATTCCGAACGGTGGAGATGCGCAACGGTCAGCAGCTCATCAACGGCAAGGCTGTCCTCTTCAAAGGAGTCAACAGGCATGAGCATGATGCCGTGAAGGGGCGCACCGTCTCTGTAGAGTCAATGCTTCAGGATATATCTCTCATGAAACGCCATAATCTTAACGGAGTGCGCAACTGCCATTATCCCAACAACTGGCAATGGTATGAACTTTGCAATGAGTTCGGTCTCTACCTCGTGGATGAAGCGAATATCGAGAGCCATGGTATGGAGGCACACCCCGACGGCACACTTGCCAATATGGAGGGGTGGGAGATACCCTTCATGGAACGCATGAGCCGTATGATTGCACGCGACAGGAATTTCTCCTGTATCGTCACCTGGTCAATGGGTAACGAATCCGGCTACGGCAAGCATTTCGAGACACTATACGACTATACTCACGCCACCGATCCGACACGCCCCGTGCAGTATGAGGGTGGCGGCTACAATGCAAAGAGTGATATCTATTGCCCGATGTATGCCCGAATATGGTCACTTACGCGCCACGTCAACCAACGCGATGCCCGACCGATGATCATGTGTGAGTATGCCCACGCTATGGGTAACAGTGTCGGAAACCTTCAGGATTACTGGGACCTCATCTATAAATATGACCAGCTTCAGGGTGGCTTCATCTGGGATTGGGTAGACCAGACTTTTGAGAAGAGGGATGAAAAGGGGAGAAAGATTTGGGCATTCGGCGGCGATATGGGTTTTGCCGGAGTGGTCAACGACTCCAACTTCTGCGCCAACGGTCTTGTGAGTGCCGACCGCATACCTCACCCCCATCTCGCGGAGGTGAAGAGGGTGATGCAATACATCCATTTCCAGCCCATGGCGTTTGATAAGAACAAGATTGAGGTAATCAACCGTCATGACTTCTCCACTCTCGACAATTATTCTCTCACGTGGCAACTGTCGCGCGATGGCAAGATAGAGAAGACAGGGGATATGAACTTCCCCACCATACTTCCGGGGGAACATGCAGTCATGACCATTCCTTTCGGTGAAATCGAGGGGAAAGGGGAATATATACTGACTCTGCGTGCAAAGACAAAGGTTGCCAACGGTATGATTCCGTCCGGTCATGAATCTGCCACCGGTCAGTGGATGCTGACTGACTTCTCTCCGACATTCCAAGCTTCCGGCAACGGCAATACCTCCGTGGCGGAAGAGAACGGTATGGTCATATTGAATGCGAAAGGTCATTCCATATCATTCTCCAAAAACGATGGTGCGCTATGCTCTTGGCAGCATGAGGGGAGAGAGTTGGTGAAAGCTCCTCTGAAACCCAACTTCTGGCGCCCGCTTACAGATAACGACATCCCCAACGGGCATCTCGAACGCTGTGCCGTCTGGAAAAACGCCGCCGACAATATGAAGGTGGAGCAGATTACCACCGTAAGGAATGACAACGGACTTGCAGGGCTCGACGTGGCAATGTATAACGCCGCTCTTGACCTTCGTCTTGAGATAGCCTACAGATTAGGCGACAACGAGACTCTTGACGTGGATTATCACTTCATTCCCGGAAAGGTGCAGCTCCCCGAACTGCCGCGACTCGGAATGTCGATGACTCTCCCCGGCGAGTTCACAAATATGAAATGGTATGGCAGGGGACCGGTGGAAAGCTATCCCGACCGCAAATCGGCATCCCTTATCGGCACCTACGAATCGACTGTACGCGAACAATTCCACCCCTACGTAAGGGCACAGGAGACGGGCAACCATTGCGACGTGCGTTGGATGGCTCTCACCGACAATAATGGCTACGGTATAATGATAGCCGGCAACGAACCGCTCAATATATCCGCATGGGATTTCCCGCAGTCAGATCTGGAATACGTGCCGGCAATGATCGAGCGCAAGCATGGCGGGAGTATAGTGCCGCAAGACATGGTGACGCTCAACATCGACCACCGAATGATGGGCGTTGGGGGCGACAACACATGGGGCGCACAGGTGCATCCCGAATACACAATCACACCGGAAGAATACCGCTACAGGTTCTCCCTACGTCCAATAAAATAATTGATAGTTGATGGTTGATAGTTGATAGTTTATAGTTGATAGTTTATAGTTGATAGTTGATTAATTCTCAAACCTCCAACCTCAAATCTTAAACCATAAACCATAAACCTTAAACCATAAACCCTAAACACTAAACGACAATGAAATCTCTGCTTATCTCCGCACTCGCAGCCGTCGCAATCATTCCGACTGCCTGCACCGGCATAGATGCCGCCAACGAAGTGCGATATGAGTATCCGGATATTTTCGACATATCATACACTCCCGATACTCTACACAGATGCACCGGTTGGTTTACTGATGCCGGTGCATGGTTCGGATTCACGATTCCTGAGAAAGAGACCGAAATAAACGGTTTCTGCGGTCCCTTCAGCCTTGACATGAACCGTAGGCAATGGCTCGCGAAAACGGCTCTGAATGTGACTCCCGTCAATGCCGCAAAATTGACGGCGGCTGACTCATCATGCTACTATCCCGGAGAAATCCGCTTAATGTCAGAATATGCCGACGGCGAGATTGCCCAACGTCTGAATTTCATAAACTCTCATTCAGCCCTTCTCTCCATCGCAAACTCCACGGGTAATGAGATCATCTGCTCCGGCATAGATTGGGCAAAGGATATTAGTCTCTCTTTGAATGGGAACACCGTGGTGGCATCCCATCCATCAGGAGAAACACTTGCATTGACCTTCCGACCCGATGTGGAGATCTCCATATCATCCGACAACTACAAGGCGATCGTGCCCGCTCGTGACAAGGACTATGTGGTGATAAGTCTTTTTGATTCCCCCGATGCGCTGGAATCCGGATTAACCACCGTCGACAGTATTCTGACAAATCCGGCGAAGGCGTTACAGGTAAACTCTTCCCGTTGGGCAAATTATCTTCAGAAGACCCTGCGTGACGATATGCCGGAGGAATACGACCGTATCGCTGTCAAGGCTATCACCACGCTCGTATCCAATCACCGCGCCGCACGTGGCGGACTTCTACACGACGGCATAATACCGAGTCATGCCGTAGGATATTTCGTCGGTCTGTGGGCGTGGGACAGCTGGAGATTCGTGGCAGGTGCCGCTACTTTCGATCCGGAACTCGCAAAGAACAATATCCGCGCGATGTTTGACTATCAGCTCCCCGACGGAATGATAATCGACTGCATATATACCGACCCCACTGAAAATAATGCACGCAACAGCAAGCCACCGTTGGTATGTTGGGCGGTCAATAAGATCTGGGAGGCATCCGCCGACAAGGCATTCCTCGCCGAGATGTATCCTCAGCTGCTCGCCTACTATAAATGGTGGTATGATAAGCGCGACCATGACCGGAATGGCATGTGTGAGTACGGAGCCACCGACGGCACTCTTGAGGCAGCAGCATGGGAGAGCGGTATGGACAACGCGATACGTTTCGACGACACAAAGATGCTTTCCAACGGTTCTGACGATGCGTGGAGCATGGATCAGGAGAGCGTGGATCTCAACGCTTATCTTGCCAACGAATGCATGTATCTCAAGAAGTTTGCAGAAATCCTCGGCGAGAAATTCGATGCCCCGGACCATACTGCGGAGCTGAAGGATTATTTCTACGACAATGAGCGCAACTTCTTCTTCGACCGCACGCTCGACGGCAAATTCGTAGGAGACCCCGGTTGCGAGGCATACACCATGCTCTGGACCGGACTCGCATCGCCGGAACAGGTGGAGAAGATGATGCCGACGCTGAAGGATGAGAAGAAATTTTCCACTTTCATACCCTTCCCGACGATTGCCGCCGACAATCCGAAATATAATCCGCGCGGCTATTGGCGTGGTCCGATATGGCTCGACCAGACATACTTCGCCATCAACGGTCTACGCAACTACGGCTACGGCGATCTGGCAGACGAATACACACGTCAGGTGTTCGACCGTCTCGACGGATTGAAAGAGGGAGCACCCATACACGAAAACTATGACACACACACCGGAAAACGGCTGAAAGCACCCCATTTCAGCTGGAGCGCATCCCATCTGATAATGCTCTACCACGAATACGGCTCCTCCCAAAAAGAGAAAACCCAAAAAGAAAAGACAAAGAAAGAGCAGTCCAAAGCCTGATTCCAAAATGCCGCGCCAACAACGCGGCATTTTATTTTTACAAAAATTTGTAGACAATATTTCTCTCAACCATCCGGCATCAACAGATAAAATCCTCTCTACCTCTGCAATCGAAAGATTGATGACCTCAAAGTCATAGCAGAACCGACTCTGGGCATAAGTCATTTCAAAGATTATCGCGCCCCCTGAACGAACCACCTCTTTCCGTTGATCTCCTTAAGCCAAGGGATTATGAGAGTCATGTCATTCATATATATATTACATGAACTATATATGAATTTACAACCCATAATTCACTATCTTACAGAGTTATTTAAATATTACATGACTCAGGTCGCTTGAGCATCAAAGAGTCCATTACATGAATTTACATGAAAATCATCCCCATATCGGTATATAGGCTATGTCTCTTCGATTGGTACCCTCAGGTGTGCCGATCTTAATCAAACCCTGCGCGAGAGCTTCCTTGATAACAATCGAAACCAATGGATAGTTCCTCTCTTCAACCCCAAGACGCTCTCGTAATGACTTATTAGTAAGCATTTCGTTACCAAGATATTTCAGACAAGCGTGTTGATAACAGGCTTGCACACGCTCGTCCTTTGTGGTTTCGCCCCATGTCTTATACGCGGAAAGAATAATTGTGGTACGAATGTCAGAAACTCGGTATTTAATTGGAGGCAACTGATATTCCTCAATCGCTGAAAGTGCCTTATCCATACCACTTCCTTTTTCCTCGCAGAATCCCATTCTACGCATTATGTCGGCAAGTCCCTCGTTCCGTGATTGATACTCGTCAATAAATCGGTCTGTACTTATTAGAGGTTGTCCCGGGGATGAGATTTCAACACGGTCAGAGTATATCTCTATCATCGGAAAACCCATGATGAAAAAATCCTGATGGATTATCATATTGGCAGATATTTCCCGGATCGCTATCTCTGGGTACATCCTCACATCCTTACGTAATGCACGCCCGATTTCCTCGTTAGCCGGGAGTTGCCCGTTCACCCAATCAATCATCATAGGAAACCCGACGGCATATCCCTGTTCAAAAGATTTTTCCCTGACAGTTTCAAGCTTGTTTTTCCCTTTGTACACAATCACACGCACAGCCTTACGGTAAAGACTATCGAAATCCCGTAGGTCTTTGGCAAGCAGTATCGCACCTAATTCGGTAATTCCGTATCCCGTTAGCTCCGGTACGACAAACTTTTCAGATACGAAACGCTCCATTATGCCGTCAACAGTTTGCGGCATTGGGATTTTCAATCGGTCAAAGTAAGTCTCTGCACTGAGGAGCCGAATGACTTCGGAAGAACTACCACACTCTTTTATAATCGTCTTGTCAATGGTTTTGCCACGATTTTTCTTCCATAGTTTCATTTCTTTTTCCGGATAACCTAAAAGTGGTTTTGTCAACGACCCGATACGGATATATGCGACATTTAGGAATGTGACGGGACGCTCTGTCGCAGCTGGAATCCTATAAAGTGAGATATGCTTGTCCTCTTTATCAAATTCAAAACACTCAATATCGATTCTGGGGTTGAGGCGGTTAAGCAGCCACATTTCAAGCTCTTCGTTCCCTTTTTTACGTTGCTTCGCCTGGAAGCTTGTACCGATAACATTATGGGTGCCATCCTCAATACCGAATACAAGATATCCAAACGGCTCATTGACAAGGGCGGCACTATTGGATAGTGCTGACAGGCGTTGTCCAATTTCCTCCTCAGAGTGAAAATTATGTTTAAACTCCACCAATTCCGTTTCCTGCGGAAGCGAAATAAGTTTATCGAGTAAGTGTGTCAATTCAACTTTATTCATATTACAAAGATACTAATTTTTCTACAATGTTGGTCTGATCCCCCGTTTAATGTATAAGATTGTTTTTTTAATTATTGCTGTCCGATAAAACTCGGAAAATAGGGCGGCTGTTCAGTAATCTTTGGAAAATGGAGGTGGTATGGCATTAGAAAAAGTTCTATATTTGCGCAACAAACAGAAATGGCCGTCCGTTTTATATTTAAACATTTTCTAATTAGAATTATGGCAATAGCAATACATACATCACCTGAACTATCGGGTCGCACTGCTGAACTTTTTATAGAGGCTGCTGAGAATCGACCTACGACTCGTATTCCTTTGACAGAAGAGCAAAAAAATATGCTTCGTATGGTCGAAGAAAAAGGTCGAGTTTTAAGGGAGAAAATTCTCGGTCGCAATGGAAAATAAATTTGATCTTTTCCAAGAATGTTCATCTTTTTATCTGAAGAACGGTTTTAAATTCCTTTATCCAAATGAGCAGGAATAAAAGGACTTTTACAATCTACTTAATGATGATAAATTGCATACCAGAATGATGTATCTTGACTTAAAATAACCTTTATAGAATTAACACAATAACAAATAAAAACTATGATAAGTAATAGCTTAAAGCAGAAGATATGCGGAGCAATGGCGATTCTCGGGCTTCTCGGATTTATTACTATTTTGATAATAGAACTCGGCTACGATAAAGATGTCAACAACTGGTTATTTTATTGTGCTTTTAGTTTTATCTTTGTAGGAATAATGCAGTTCTTACGATATAAAAAACGTGACAGATGAGATAGGCATGTGCAGACGCAACATTGTTTCGGGAAATTTAATAAAAAAGTTCCTGATTTTGAGATAAAATGCCATGTGTTGAAAGTTTTATACAAAAAATTTTTAACTTTGCTATATGAAAAATTACTGGCAAAACAAATACGATATAGACAATTTATTCAATGCTCCCCAATTCAAAAAAATAAAATATGCTGCGTTGATAGTAATAGGTATTATCATTGCAATTCAAATTGCAACGATAGTGTGGATAGACTCTATTCCTTATAAAACAATGATTTTCTTGCGTGGATGTGTGGGCCTGGGAGCTATCATATTTGTAATCATAGCGACCATATTGGCTTACAAAGTACACTCTGAATATTTCCGTAATAGGAATAAGAAATAATAATCTCCTGACTCCTAACTATTTCCAATATTAAGATTTATATAGGAATTTCATACCTCAACCACCTGTAAAATGTGCACTCCAAGCACATTTTCTATCTGCGATATGGTTTCAATCGTGAAATTATGAGTGCCTCTCATCCACTTGCTTATCTCCGACTCATTCTTATCAAGCATTGACGCGAGATCCTTCTGACGTAGCCCACGCTCTTCAAGGATAGTATGGATACGATCAACAATGAGAAAGGAAAGGTCAACTCTTCTGCGGACCTCCGGTGACACTTTCGCACGACGTGCTTCTATAATGCTACTTCTTTTCATCGCGACTAAAATTTAAGTTCCCTATTATTTCCTTATCAACCATATATAGAGTGCCATTGGCAAGACAGGATGTTATGAAACGGCTTGTATCGACAAGCATCTCCACATATTCAGCAAGTGTATCACTATCCTGCCATGCAGCACAATTCTTAACACCACCGTTACCAAATATCAGAATTCTATCAGACAATCTGATGCAATATAACCTCAAATTGCTTGTTTCAATGGGAATGGCGCTTACTCCATCTCCATACTTACCTTCATATCTGAAATATCTTTCCAAAGCGCCTGTTTCACCTATCTTGTCAAGCCACGCAATGATGGTGTCAACATCCTCATCAAAAGGAGATCCCTCAGGGAATTTCTCAAAGAATCTTTCAAGTTCCGAGAGTTCTTCCTCGCTTAAATGGATGCTGTAGAAGTTTACAGCATCATGTTCTTCAATGAGTTCTATTGAATATCGTAGTGTCATACTTAACTTTTAGATAAACTACGCAAAATTAACCACTCTTTTCCATAACAACAAATAAATTCACTCTAAAGTTAAGAAAAAATCTTTCTGACATATAAAAGGCAATTATGATGAACTTTGTTCGTTGAGACTGTAACATATCCATTGTTTGCGAGTCTATATTATAAATATAGCAAAAAATGAAACTCAGACCAGTCATAATCTCTATACTAACGATTCCGCTTTGTGGATGTTCTTCACACCACAAGGTTGCCGGATGGTACCCCATCGCTTCTGATACTGAAAATACCATTATAGGAGAGTCATTGGTGACAATCAAGGATTTTGAGAAAGTTGTCTTGACAACAGATACATTTACAATTGACGGAAAAACTGTATGCCAGACGTTAATACAGGGAAAAATAAAGGCAGACAGAATCAATGATTTTGCGGATGCCACCGAGATGATGATAGGTCAACGCTTGGGATTTGTATTCAATGACTCGGTTATCATGGCACCACAGGTCAATGCCCGAATAGAAAGTGGCTCGTTCCAGATAATCAGTCCGGACACAACACTGCTGCGAAACATATACAATTCAATCAATCAAGAAATCAAAAACAATTAATCATGAACTATGAAAAAGCTACCTGTATTTTTAGCCATTTCAATGATTGCGGCAATTTCCTTAGCCCAAGAAGATAAATGGCTCAAAATTTTGGGTTCCTAAGAAGAAACTTAGCCAAAATATATTCCTGTCGCTCGGATATCAATTCTAACGACCAACTTCTTTTGAAGAATAGAATTATGTAGAATACAAAAAGCAAATAACAATATGAATAAACTACGTTATGGGATGTTCGTACCGCTGGCTTTTATGATTGCATCTTTGATATCAAGTTGTTTTTCGTATTCCAATGCCAGGCAGAATATTGCCGATGATCTGAACGAGGCGATGTTTGCTTTTGCGAACGAGAATAGGGAGCTATGGACAAGGCAAGACACCATAGCAGCCTTGCGTAAGATGCACGAGACGACTCACAAGCCGATAATATATCAAGCTTCCGATGTCAATTTCAGAAATGCAGCCTTGAAAGAGGATGCCTATTTCATACTTGCACTCGTGGACAAAAGAACTACAGCACCGAAAATCAAAGGTCATAAGATTGCTTCTGACTCCATAATGCTTATACCCGAAAACAATATAAGTGGAGTTGCCGTGCAGTTACAAGGATTTGCAGACTGTTCTATGGCATCGGTATTCGCTGCATCTGACCAAACTTTGCCCGGAGTATTTTTCTCTCTGTCGCTACTATCGATAGTATCAATGTATATTTGGCGACGCAAAGAAACGGAACCCATAACAGAGCTTGCCGTGGAAGTGCCTTCTATTCCATCACTTACCGGAATCAAACTGACACCCATGCAAAGGCAGTTGGCACAGATGCTTCTTGACGCTCCCGATATGAAAGTGGATAAAGCTACCTTATGCTCGGCTCTATGGGGCAACAAGAGTAATGCCGAGGAGTCGTTATATACTCTTGTAAGGCGTACAAAGGCAGCTCTTTCAGTTGCCAATATGGAAATTGTATGTAATAGGGGCGACTCCTACGAACTCCGTGTAATATCCTGATTTATTGCATTGTCAGTATTTGTCAGATAAATGTCAGACAACTTTTAAGGTGAATCTGGAGCTTTTTCATTTGCTTTGCAAAAAATCGTATAAGCATGAAAAAGTTACTTCTCGCTCTCGCCCCTGCTCTGCCTTTCATGGCATACGCACAAGACGTAAAAACAGATTCCATCACCACCTCTCTCAAAGAGGTGGTGGTGACAGCCGACACGCAAATTGAAACCTCTCAAAAGGTGATTCTCCATCCTACAAAATTGGAGAAGAGACACAGCACCAACGGATATACACTGTTTGCCAATATGAATTTGCCGGATTTCACCGTAAATCCCACAGATCAGACAATCTCAACCATAACCGGACGCGATGTGAAAATCCTTATAAACGGAGTGGAAGTTTCACCCGATGAACTTGGGACGCTTACCGCTTCCGAGATAACTCAGATCGACTATCAGCGTAACCCCGGTGGACGGTGGGCAGGCTGCGGTGCGGTTATCAACTTTATCACTGAGCAATATGATTACGGTGGAAATGTGTATCTATCTGCAGATAAAGGTTTGGCGCGTCAATATGGCGACTATACAGGCATGGCAAACTATAAGAGAAATGCTGTTACCCTTACTTTCACGGTAAATGGGAAATGGGAAAATTCATCGGTACTGAACAGTGCTGAAAATGCCGCAATATTCTCCGATGGAACATTATACCAAAGTATTACACCACAGGAAGCCTCAGCAAGGAGTAATTCGCAGTATTTCAAATTCAAATTCTCTCATGCTGCCAAAAACCACACGCTCGATTTGTCGGCATTGTTCAAGCGCAACGCCACCCCACGCAATCTGATGACTGATGTCATGACCTACTCCGGGCTATACAATTTCCCCTCGAATGTCGAGCGGAACAGCCGTGACCGGGGAGTTCTTCCGGCATTGGGTCTGAAATACAATCTGTTCATGCCCGGTGGTCACACTCTTATGATCACAAGCGAGGTAAGCCACGGTCATACGAACTACAATAGTATACGAACCGAAACCGGATTTGACCCGATAGCGAACAATGCTGTCGAGAATAATCTGAAAGCAGGGGGCAGTATCTCATATTTCAAATCATTGCCTCACGAACTTTCACTTGGTGTTTCGGTTGATGAATTCTATAACTATTTTCATGATGTCTATACCGGCAGTTTTGATAGCAAACAGACTCTTACCAATAACCACGCAATGCTAATGCTTAACGTTGACCAGAACCTACCTATCGGATTGTCCTATTATGTGTCGGCAGGACTTACCGACCTATATTCAACTATCGGTGACTATAACGACAACCAAATCTCTCCGATGGCATACTATGGAGCTACCTATGCAGTCAATCAAAAACACGTTTTTTCCTTAAACGGTAATTATGTTCACAGCATATACAATCCGTCATTCAAGAATGATGCGGTGATACGGACTTCGTTCTTTGAAGCGACAATGGGCAATCCTGAGCTCAAACAGTTGAAAGCGTTTCAGAATGTGGTGGGCTATAATGGGCACGCCGGACATTTCGGTTTTTCATTCACCTACGACTTTCTCAAATATTTCGGTAATACCACAAACCGTTACTTTGCCGACGGCAATATCATGTATCATCAGCTCGTAAATGATGGCAATTTCTGCTACAATAAATTGATTTTTGGCATTTCAGCAAATCTTCTTGGTAATAAGCTGCGTCTTAAAGGGAATGTCTCTTACAGCATTAACAGATTTAACTCAGATTATCGTCCGACTAAAAGCAATGACTGGCGTGAAGCCTTGAGTGCATCATATATGTTCGGCGACTGGCAGATAAAGGGCGAATATGTCAGTCCGTATAAATTCATGGACTACGAAGGAACAAAAGTCCGCTTCCCGGCTCAATACGGGCTATCAATCAACTGGCAGCATGGGGACTGGGCGGCAGAGTGTTGTATTGATAATTTTCTTGACCGCCGACTCTGCACAAGAACTGATGCTGATTATGGGGTATACCATTCTTTGGCTCATTCACTCAGTGATATGAAAGGTCGTAATATAAGCGTGTCATTGACCTATATTCTTCCTTATGGCAAGAAGACCGACCGCGAGCGAGTGGAAACCGATACAAAAATCAATTCCGCGATCCTCCGTCCATTCTGATTATAAAAAAGCGGTAAGAAATAGTTGAAAAACGAGATTCTCAACATTTGATAAGTTGCTTGGAGGGAAACTTCAGCTTGCCGCGCAACCATCTGTTTCAATATTTCGAATGACGGGATATTACGATATATCCAAAACACCATTTTCCATAAACGGGTCAGCTACATATTATCTTAACAACTTCTATTTCCAAGCTTCCTATCAGACTCCAAGCCGAACAATACAGGGAAACCGCGGGGTTTATTATAAAGACCGTGATTTTTACCAGATCCTTGCAGGATGGAGCAAATCGGGTTGGAATGTTCGCGTCACGGCAATCAATATGTTCCGTAACGATTGGTTAGGCTCTACCCAGACGCTGACATCGCCGTTATATTCGGAGGTGAAATATCAGGGAGGGAACTACTATCATCGCAGAATAAACCTATCCGTGACCTATACTTTCAACTATGGCAAGAAAGTGCGTCAAGGCAACGAAGTGGGAGAACAAAACGGTGGTACATCAGCAATCTTGAAATAATGTCTATGAAAGAACCGCATATATTCGGATGTAAAAAGTCGCTAATACACTGATATATCAGATATTTTTGCTACCTTTGCATAATAAACCAATCCCTCTCTGCGCATGGCAAAAATAACAGTCAAAAATACCAATATCACTATCATCAATGTAGATGGTGATGATTATGTGTCGCTAACAGATCTCGCTCGGCATAAAAGCGATGAGCCTAATGCTGTTATCGAAAATTGGATGCGTAATCGTACATTCGGTATAGCTTCCAAGCCTGATGCCGGCACAATCATCGTGACAGGAGTGCAATCTCCCTGCCGAGCCTCATATTATCGAGTAAACACCGGGGAGGGTAATAAGTCAATGTCTCTCAAAGGCAAAAATCTTGTCGGCGACGGAACGCTGTCCGTCACAATTTCAGAATGAAGGCGGTAATATTTTCTATTCTTACCATATTGTTTGTGTGCCTTTCGTCATGCGAGGGACGCACAGGCTATCTTAATGAAGGTCAGGAAAACACATTGTCAATGCTGACAGGGAAAGAGTGGGTTGAGGTATATGCTGATTACGGACTGGGCAACGAACAAACCATTGAGGATAAAACGTCAATATATTATTTCGATCTCAAAGGGAAAGGCTGGTTTGCTGTCGGCTCTCTAAAAGATGAAAACGTGAAAGAGGACATAAGATATTTTCAGTGGACTTTCACGACCGAGAATTTCGCGGTCATTCAGACAGCAGGAAATGCAATGGATGGCTATTGGCTTATCAAGAAACTCACACCAACGGAATTGTGGATGCAATGGTCAGCTAAAGACCCGGTACTGATACCCAATCAAACAACTACATTCTATAAATACAAAGCCCGAACGACAAGCAAATGAAAACCAAACTTATCATATTCATATTCCTATTGATCGCTGTCTTCCCTATATCGGCGAAGAGTAAGGAGTATCCGCGTGCTGAAATAAAAGTGGGTTATACTTATAACGGAACTTTTGTGCGTGGCTCTGACGGAATAATAAAAAGAGAGATACCGTTTGTGCTTCTCGCAAATAAAGAGCAGTCAAAGTTTTATAGTCTGGATACTGAATTCAAAGACTCTCTGCGATCGACACCGCAAGGACGTGCTATAGAAAGACAAATGACTACTTCAGTAGCAAAAAAATACTTGGAAACAAAAGATTTAAATGTTATAAATGCCGTTGTATATCCCACATTTCTTTATATTTTTCGTTCGCTCCTTGATAATGAATTGACTGTCTTTGATTATGCCGGATCTTTTGAATATGGCTATTATACCGAACCTCTTGGCGAAATACAGTGGGAAATTGGAGATTCCACTAAGACTGTACTTGGATATGAATGCTCTATTGCTACGGCTAATTATCACGGCAGGCACTGGACTGCATGGTTCACTACTGAAATCCCGTTGCAGGAAGGTCCGTGGAAACTCACCGGTCTCCCCGGTTTGATTCTTGAAGCATCCGAATCAACAGGACAACACAGTTTCATTGCAACGGGTCTGGAGGCATCCAATCAAGAGATGTATCCAATCTATCCTTATCGGCAATATGAGAAGATGTCACGTATTGAGATGTTAAGACAACTCCGTAATTATAGAGACCACAACAACTCCATAAATTCAGCGGAATTAGGTATCAACCTCGGAAAGGATCATATCAAAAATAAAGAAGAAGCTAAAATAGATTTCCTTGAAACCGATTATCACTAATAAACGACCTGAACTGATACTGATGCTTATTTCCACCACATTTAATTGTGCGATACAAGTCAATGTGACAGGATTATATCCCGACATGTTGTCAAGCTGATTTGTATATTGATAGGATACACTCCCAAATTTATCATTCAAGACGGTACAAGGCAATCACTCATCTTGTAATTGAGGCTGGGGTTATTGTCGGGCAGTCTCGTAATGAATCTCTACCGAAAATCGGTCTCCTATTGATTTCGGCAGTAGAAATCCCTTATGCCATTCGACGTATTCAGCCGTAAGCAGCGTCTCCACCTTCAAAAATAAGGCAACATCATTGTCACCATTCTGCCAATCACTCTGAATCCTAAGGATTGAATTTGGAGATGCGTCTTGCACATAAAGGAGGTTATATCTTGAAAAATCTATCTCTGACAGGCTTCCAGCATCCTCACCAAATAATTCTTTTGCCGCTTTTGATGAAGAGAGTAATACATAATCCTGCCCATCCATATTGACACAAATAGACTTGGACATATCATATTCCTTAATACCCATATCATCACAACACTCATTATCTTGACAGGAGACAAGGGCAAGCCCGACTAACAATACAGGCAGAAGCAATCTTATGAAACTTAATTTTTTCATGTCTTTACAATTTTAGAAAAGTATTTATTGAAATTGTTGTAATATTATTTTGGATTATGCAAAGTTATATAAAATATCTTAATCTCACTTTTCAATATGTATCTTTTCTTTTCATACTTGTAAAATAATGATCAATAATTACATCAAGTCCTCTCAATATTGTAAAATTATATCAGCAGCATCATGCAACCGTGCGATTTCTCTCATCCGAAAGGAGAATGCGAAAGGGAATTATCTTAATGAGACGTTCAACTCGTCAATGCTCACAAGGGATGTGATGACCGACTATATCGAGGTGGAGACACGCACCCGCCTATTCAACGCAATAGCCACATTGCCGCCGGAACTGCGTCAGATCTTCAACCTAAGTTTTGAGGAGGGGCTACGCAATCCGGAAATAGCCGCACGTCTCGGTGTGGCAGAAATCACCATAAAGAAACGTAAGGCAAGGCTCATCACACGGCTACGCGATATCTTCGGCATAAGCCCTGACCTCCTCCTCGCCATCGACATCATCTATTACTCCAATCTATTCAAACCCACCTAAAAATATGTCTAATAAGAGTTTCCGAACCAATTCCAATACAGTCATCTCTTAATTCTGAAATCTCAATTTTAACAGCAACTTAAATATTGACATTGTAATTTCATAAATAATAACTAAATTTGCATCATTCTCAAACAAAGCCGACTAATGGGGATAAAAAATATTATGAAATCGGAGATTGCTAATTCAGATAAATGTTTTATCCACGATTTAAAGAAAATTGTGGATGACTGCCGTAGGCAGGCATACCGCACCGTAAATTATGCCCAAGTAATGATGAACTGGCGTATAGGACAGCGCATAGTTGAGCAGGAGCAAGGTGGTTCAGAACGTGCCGAATATGGTAAATACGTAATCAAACTTGCATCAGAGTCTCTGACAGAAGAATATGGTCGTGGTTTTTCTGAGTCAAATATCAGAAGTTTTAGAAAATTTTACACTGAGTATAAAGAACTTGCAATTCAGCAGACAGTGTCTGCTGAATCTTCTGCAATCCAGCAGACACTATCTGTGTTATTACCTTGGAGCCACTATGAACGTCTGATGCGTGTAATAAATATTGAAGCAAGAAAGTGGTATGAGAATGAGGCAAGACAAGAAATGTGGAGCTATCGCACTCTCGACAGAAATATTTCAACGCAATATTATGAGAGGATGCTTCTTTCGCAAGTAAAAGATTCCGTTCATAATGAGATGTTATCTAATACCTCCGAATATCAAAATAATAAACTTGCGTATATCAAAAACCCTACGGTGCTGGAATTTCTCGGATTAGAATCCAACAGCGGCTATACAGAGACAGATCTTGAGAAGGCTATTCTAAATAATATCGAAGAAGTGTTGATGGAGATGGGAAAGGGCTTTGCTCTCGTTGCGCGTCAGAAACTGATTCGTACTGAAGCTCGTGATTATTACATTGACTTGGTATTTTACAATTTCATCACAAAATGCTTTTTTCTTGTTGACCTAAAAATAGGGAGAGTAACGCATCAAGATGTAGGACAAATGGATATGTATGTTCGCATGTATGACGAGCTTCAGCGACAGCAGGATGATAATCCTACTATCGGCATAGTTTTGTGTGCGGAAACAGATCCTGCGATTGCACGTTATTCCATACTTAAAGGGAATGAACAGATATTTGCAACAAAATACCGTCTGGTATTACCATCACCACAAGAACTACAGGCTGAAATAAATCATCAGACAGAATTAATTCGTCTTCAACTTGAGAAATCAAATTTAAGAAATAAAGCTAACGGAACTTGTTGAGCACATTTACAAGCACAAAGTTGCTTACTATAGAATAGAATTATATTGTCTGTAATGATTATGTGTCTTCATGGACCGGTAATGATGATGACCTCTCCATTATCGCATCGTGCAATGAGCTTGTCAAGATACTCATCTCGTCTGATATAGTTATATATGTTCATATAGTATTCCGAAAATACTGCAAATTTATAGTATTTTCGGAATACATACGTCTGCTAAAGACATAACTATCATTTTGAATTAGCTGGCACTCCATCTTTGGTGCATTTTACTGGCGAAACACTACGGAGATGTAACGGCATCGCGTTTTTTCAGGTAGTGCCGTCAAAAGGTGAGGGGGTTCCGTCTTCTTAACGAGCACTCCAATAATTTATCAGGAATTTACCATTGTACTTCTCCTTATCTTGTTTTACTTAATGGCTGAATTTATGGGTTATATGATACTATTTGCGTCCAATCAGGCGTTTATCTCAAATAAAATCAGTAATTTTGTGAATATGAAACGCCCTTTCAATACGCATATCGAAGATATTGACCTTAAATTTTGGCACGACTTGATTGAAAGCCATGGCAAGCTCGTTACGTTGAATGCCGGCGACTATATATGTCATGCCGGTGAACCATCTTCTCTTTGCGGATATGTTAAATCCGGTTATTTATGTCTTGAGTTTATCAAGCATGACGGTGAAACTAAGATTGGAGGTTTTGCATTTAAAGATGCTTTAATTGGAGATTTCCCTTTTTGTCTGAATAATGAGCCTTCCCATTTTGATATTGTGGCACGCCGTAAATCTAAAGTTTGGCTGATGGATGGTCAAATCTTAAAGGGTATATGCGATAATGACCCATACGCCGGCAAACAATGGGAATTGCTGATGGAATCTTCCTATCGATCTCTGTTGAATCGTTTTTGCAATATTTTACTAAAATCACCGGCAGAAAGGTATGCCAACCTCATCTGCGAACATCCTCAAATCGAACAGGACGTTCCACAGAAAGACATTGCCGCTTACCTGCAAATATCTCCGCAATATCTTTGCCGTCTAAGAAAAACACGCATAAAGGGCAATAGCGATAATACAGAAATATGAAACTGGTTTCATATTTCTGTATTATCCTACATTTTATCATAATACTTTGTAAGGCAGTATATTTTTTGTCATTATATTTGTATTGTTAATCGTTTTGTTCTCCCAACAAAAATATAAATCTAACGGAGTAAAGATGGATACTAAATACCTTAATTCATTATTTGGATATCTCACCATTGCTGCCGCGATGACGGCGTGCAGCGATGACAACACTGTTTTCAATGAACCGTCGCAGATCAGGGCATACGAAACGGATGCTCAGATAATGGCTCAGTTCGTGGATCTTGACAATGCCACGGGCAAGTTCGTCATAAATCCTGACAAGAAATTAACGGCATCCGACTATCTGCTAAACCGCAACCGGGAGGAACTTTTGGCTGTCAGCTCTATAAACCGCGACATATTCATTCGCGAAATGGAGAGTGTGAACGAGCTGCTTTCCTCAATCAAGCAAGCCGGAGTCGCCACTGCGATATTGTATTCGACATATTCCTCGGATTATCTCATTAAGATTAATGGAGACAATAAGATTGAGATAAGCAAGGCTTTCACACAATCAAGAAGCGGTGCCAACCTCGTGCAGCAGCTTTTTGACGGCACACAGTTGGAGCCCAGATATTTCTATGCGCCTGAAACAATGACAATGACTGTCTCTGCAAACAGTCTTTCCAAGTTCTATCTATACCAACTTTCATTCGGTATCTCTTCCGAGTCTGATGCCGGCACAATCATCGTGACAGGAGTGCAATCTCCCTGCCGAGCCTCACATTATCGGGTAAATACCGGGGATGGCAATCAGACCATGTCTCTCAAAGGCAAAAATCTTGTCGGCGACGGAACGCTGTCCGTCACAATTTCAGAATGAAGGCGGTAATATTTTCTATTCTTACCATATTGTTTGTGTGCCTTTCGTCATGCGAGGGACGCACAGGCTATCTTAATGAAGGTCAGGAAAACACATTGTCAATGCTGACAGGGAAAGAGTGGGTTGAGGTATATGCTGATTACGGACTGGGCAACGAACAAACCATTGAGGATAAAACGTCCATATATTATTTCGATCTTAAAGGGAAAGGCTGGGTTGCTGTCGGCTCTCTAAAAGATGAAAACGTGAAAGAGGACATAAGATATTTTCAGTGGACTTTCACGACCGAGAATTTCGCGGTCATTCAGACAGCAGGAAATGCAATGGATGGCTATTGGCTTATCAAGAAACTCACACCAACGGAATTGTGGATGCAATGGTCGGCTAAAGACCCGGTACTGATACCCAATCAAACAACTACATTCTATAAATACAAAGCCCGAACGACAAGCAAATGAAAACCAAAATCATCATATAATCACTCGTAGTGTTTTCAATAATACATCAAGTCCCCTCAATATTGTAAAATTATATCAGCAGCATCATAGAGGATATCACTTCATACAAAACAATCATATTTACCGAAGAGGGATTGCTTCGGTCGTCAAGACCGAGACAATCCCTCTCTCTTTCAAGTCAATCCGCTTTGCAGCTATAGTTCTCTAACCAATTCTAATACACTCATCTCATATTATGAAGTCGTATGGTTATTATCATGAAATCGTATGATATTAATGAAGTCAATTAAACTTTGACGCCTCTGATTATCTTGCAAACTACAGAGGACTATTTCTTTGTCCCAAAATTCTGAGTCAGAGTAGGATTATGCCGCGTTGCATTTCCGGGGAATGGCAGGATCCATAGTGGTGAGTCAGGAGATAGGGTATAGGTGCCGTAATCTCCAAGACTGCGGCTTATAGTCTGGCGATACCCTTCCTCCGAGTTCCATCGCTTCATATCAAAGAAATTCTCATAGCCGCCCAGGCACTCTATCCATTTGGCAGGTTGAAGTAATGCCATAGCCCGATGCTCATCTATCGGAAATATATCATACACCTTAACGTAGGATGAGGCATTCTCCACACGATTCTTCCTAACCTTGTCTACAAGCACAAGACCATCCCTGATTCTACCCGTCCGGATAAGACATTCCGCCACATCGTAGTAAAGATGATCCGACGTGATCCCGTATGGATTAGTACACGTGCTCCATCCCATAAACATACGCGAACCCTCTATTCCGGAATACATCTTGCCATAACCGAAGTCCCAACCATTGCTTCCGAGATAGCGTATCGCATAATCATTCTTCTCAAATTTTGCGCACGTTTCCAAAGAGATAACCTCTGTAGTCGGAGAGACACGTATCCCCGCGCCAATCCATACATAATTGTTTGACACGGTACGCGGCAGAATCCATTCTCCCGTCTCCTTTAGTACGGAACGGTCTTCTATACCACCATTCAATTCAAGGGCTTTCTGAAGGTAGGAAAGGGCTTCCGAATATCTCTTCATCTGCATAAGCACCTTACCTCTCACGGCATTGCCGAATGCACGGTCAGGCTGTATGATATCTGTCGTCTCATCCGGAAGCATAGAGATAACCTCATCCGTACAATCCTCAAGGATATTCCTATACGTTTCCGACAACGATAACTTTCTCTTCACTGCCATGTTGTCAATATCCGTGACGTAGGGTATGCCGCCATCCTCCGAAGCAGTAGCCTCATCATACTGACGGGCATAAATATTGACGCATAGCCAATGCAGGTATGACCGCATTACGCGTGACTTCGCCCGCAATTCATTCTTGCGGGCATCACTCCCCTCCACATCCTCAAGCTTAGCAATCACCGTATTCATATAATTGACATACTTGTAGATAGCAGAATAGCGTTCATCACTTTGGCAGAGTGTGACGCGATCCACATCCTCATTATATGTCATATAGGCATAATTAAGCGTGTTGGATGACGACAGCACTTCCGGCACTGACAGCATGCATCCCAATGATTCATTGCATATAAGTCCTAAATCTGAAAACGGAAGGATTCCGAGTGAATACTCCTGATTAAGCAGTAGGGAAATATCCTCAATATTGTCAAGGGTCGATTCCCCTTTCGGCACGAGGTCAAGCCGGCTGTCGCATGACGAGAGCATCACCACGCAGGAGATTAGCGTTATATTAAATATCTGTTTAAGTTTCATAAACGATGTATTAGTAGTTAAAACCGGAAAAATAGACTGAATGTATAGCTGCGCGGCAGTCTGAGCGACCGGATGCCTCCGATTGCATCGTTTGCCTCCGGATCTATACCCTTATCATTGCTTGCCGCCATACAGACATTGTTTATCTGGAAACGGAGACGCAGGTCATCAAGACGCAGTTTCCGACATACCGAAGGCGCGAACTGATAAGAGAGCACTATATTCCGCAGCTTGAAGAAATCTGCGCTGACCACATTGGAGCTCATGTAGGCATGATTGCCCGTTACGTGTGTGCCGCCGGCATAGCCGTTTGCCACATGCTTCGTGGCATCGCCTGTAGTCCAATAATCAAGATAAGATGACGGGACTGCATCTATACCTGACAAACCGTTGTAATAGCCATACATCGAGCCTTCCGACGTCCAATTCTCCGTGTCAGCACGCATGACGTGACCTGTATACCATGCCATCATGGCTGACAACGTGAAACGTTGCCAACTGAACTCCGGGGTGAGGCTTCCCATAACTTTTGGGTCAAGCGAACCACTATAGACTATATCGGCAGGGGTGAACTCATCCGATTCTATGCTGGAGGTGTGGACCACACCCTTATGATCGCGCCATGAAAAATACTGCATATCGCCATCCTTCACCATTCCGGCGAAATCATAGCTGAATAGGGAGTTGACAGGATAACCTTTATGAAGGGTAGAGGTTAACAACGCCTCCGAACCGGTAGCCGGAAGATGATCTACTTTCGTCACCTTATTATGGTTATAGGCGATATTGAAGCCAAGGTCAAAGCCAAACGCTTCCGGAGTCAATGCCTCAAGGATAGTACCGTTCAACTGAAGTTCAACGCCCGTATTCACCATCTTACCGTTATTGATGGTCAACTGGCTCCATCCTGTTGTGGGGTCAAGGTCTGTCACCGTCAGGAGATCCGAACCGCTCTTGCGATAGAAATCAAACGAACCGCCCAACCGGCTTCCCCAGAACGAGAAATCCACGCCCGCATTCCATGAGGCAGTCTTTTCCCAACGCAACTGGTCATTGGGAGGAGTATTGAGTGTGGCATATTTCTGTCCGTAGATATCATTGATATCCACTTTTGCCGTCAGCAGCGAGGAGACATTCTGTGCGATATTTCCCGTCAATCCGTATGACAATCGCAGCTTGAGCGCGGTTATCCACGTAGCCTCACGCATAAACTTCTCATTGTGAAGGTTCCAGCTTCCACCGACACTCCAAAGCGGACGACCACGGAACTTGGGGTCAGCTCCAAACAGATCAGTCTTGTCAAGACGGCAGCTTAAAGAGAGTGCATAACGGTAGTCATACACGTAATTGGCTATTGCATATAATGAATAGAACCTGTGAAGGATATCTCCGGTAAAGAAATTGTCACTCTCAGGCGCGCCATACATCGGATAATCCGGACCAAGCACACCTGCCGACCCCTCCATCTCCTTCAGTAATCCCCAATTCATGAGATAGTTGCTGTTGGTCTGGGTAGCATCATCATATCCCATCATCACATTCCCGTAGGTCTTCTCATGTTGCTCACGAAATTCAAAACCGGCTGTGGCTGTGATCTCATGCTTATCCAGGAAGGTATTGGAATAATCTGTCTGTGCTCGGAAAGTATAAAACGCACCCTCCGAGGTCTTGGTGCCCAACATCCCCCCGTCAGGAATATGATGTAGTATCCGTCCGGTGGATTTATCTTCAGCCGTATAGGTATTATACATCGAACGCATCGTATAGGAATCCGCATTCCTGAGCGCATCACTCTTGTAATATATATCCTCATATTGGAATTGAGCTGTGGCAGTCCATCCGTCAAGAATGTTGACACGGGCATTAATCCAAGGACGAAGATTAGTGCGTCGTATGCGCTGTGTGCTCAAGCCAAGCTCCTCCCGCTGGTTATAACCGGCACTCTTAAATCCGTAGGATTCCTCCTTAAGAATCGGATTATCAAGTTGGAACCCTGCCTGCATAGGGATGGTGACACCCTGCTGATCATACATAGTCATATAGGGGGCGAACGACGTGATTGTTCCCCATTCCGAATCATATAGAGGAGCCTTTGACCGCTCGCTGACAATATTCAGTCCGGCGGACAGATTCAGGAAACTCCCGACCTTGAACTCTCCTCGATAATTAAGCATGAAGGAATCATTCCTACCATTTACAAGTCCGGCATTATCTGTGGCATAATTCACCACAAGGCTGTTCGACATCTGACGTCCGTTGTAGCGTATCGCAAGATTGTATTGCTGCTCTATCTTCTCTCTCTCGACGGCATCCTGCCATTCCCTGCGATAGTCATTCCCCGACAAAGTCCGCAGACCATTGGCAAGCGAGCTATCATCCAATTCTCCCAAATCATGACGAAGCAAAAGAAGAGTGGCAGGGGAGATATTATGAGATCTGCCGGTCTTATAGTAATTAAGAAGAGAGTTATAAGCCGAACGGTCAGATAGGGAATTCAGATAATTAAAGTTATACCTTTCAAGCTCAACCATCTCGGCGGCATTTGCCCATTGCATATAGCCGTAGTCATTCCTCTCGCTGACCGTCACGTCGGCATTAAATTCCACCGTCAGCTTCTCTTCACGAGCCTTTTTGGTGGTTATCACAATCACTCCGTTAGATGCGCGTGCGCCATAGATTGAGGCGGCCGCCGCATCCTTCAATATAGTTATATTATCCACCTCGTAGGGATTGACCGATTCTATACCCCCCTCTATCGGAAGTCCGTCCACCACTACAAGCGGGGATGTATTCGCCTGAAACGAACCGGTGCCACGGATAGTGATACCCTTGCCGTTACCATTATCGTATGATACAAGTCCGGGCACCTGACCCTCAAGATTCGACGTTATGTCGCCGGTATAGCGTTTCGCCATATCCTCCGCGCTAATGGTCTGGAATGATCCCGTGGCACTCTCGCGTTTCATCTGCTGATAGCCGGTCACGACGATCTCCTCCATTATCTGCGACTCATCCTCAAGAGTGACCATCAGAAGATCCTCTCCCGGCTTGACCGGAACATATTTAGTCTTCTTACCGACGTATGAGAAACGCAACTTAGGATTACCCTTCTCAACAATTACGCTGAAATGTCCATCTATATCTGTCGCAGCACCGCTCTTGGTGCCCTCTACAAAAACCGACACCCCGATAAGCGGCTCACCCGAGGTGTCCGTAACCACGCCGGAGACAGAATGCTTGAAGTATGGTGCCGACTCAGGAGATTCCGACAACAATATATTTTTGTCCACAATCTCATATTGCAAACCGTTATCTTCATTAAATATTCGGTTGAGAGCCTGCGCGAGCGGCACATCAGTAAGATTGAGCGTGACCTTATCGCCGGAATCAATCAACCCTTTCTTATATACGAATTCATAGCCGGTCTGCTTCTTTATCTCCTTCATGACCGTCTCTATGGGTACATCTCGAAAATGAAGTGTGAGATTTTTCGCATACGCACTCACCGACAGTCCTGTGCCAATCAATACTATTGCTGATATTCTACTAATTTGCTTCATAAATGTATAGGGATAGTTCCGGGTGCTGACCTAATATCAGGTCATTCCTCCGTCTTTGTTAAAATCAGGAATCTATTTTCGTTTAACCAGTATCTTGCCGTCGTTGACTGTGAAAGAGATCCCTCCTATTTTCTCAAGTATCATCATAGCCGTGGAGAAATCGCTATAGCGGGGTATGCTGCCCATGAAAACCATCTCCTCCAATTCCTGTTCGGCAAATTCAAAATCAAAATCATACCATCTTCCGAGGTCATACATGATCTGACGGAGCGTCTGCTCGTGGAATACGAAACGACCGTTTCGCCAACCGGTCACTATCTCTATATCCACATTTCTGACCTCAGCCCTCATCGACTCCTTATCGAACACAGCCTGATTCCCGGGTGAAAGTTTCAATTCTCCACCTGCTCCATCAAGCCTGCGAAGACCTACTGCACCACTGCACAATGAAGTGAACACCGATTTCTCCTCCGGATATGACCGTATATTAAACTCCGTGCCATAGACACACACTTCCTGTCCGGCGGTAGTGACATAGAAGGGTGAGCCGTCAGGCTGTTTGGTAACTGAGAAGTATGCCTCACCCGACACCTCTACACGACGTGCGCCGGATGAGAAATTCTCGGGATATGTAAGGGTACTGGCAGAATTGAGCCATACTTTGGTGCTGTCTTCAAGAACTACGATAAACTCTCCTCCTCGCGGCACTTCCAAGACTATCGGACCATTCTTTATATTACCCTGTTTCTTTAAGGCAGCGACGGGAAGCCCGCGTGATGATGACTCGACAGGAATCTTATCCTCGCCGTTGTCAAGATACGCAAGCGTCTCTCCCGGACGTATGCTGTCGAGCGATATTACCGACAGACTTTGTTGCTTGACAACTGAAACTGGCACCATATCCTTATCACGCGATAATGGCAACCAAATCAGGGCAATGATAGCCGCTGCCGACACAGTCGCACCAAGGACAGCATATCCGAAACGACGATTGCGCGATGAGAGCCCGAGTCTTTCCTGCATATCTGCCAGCGGACGACCGGTATCGACAAGCGACCGCTTACGCCAGTATTCCCCGAGAAGCGACGGATCAGAGAGACGTTGTGACAACGCCTCCCTGACCTCCGGATTCTCCGACATCCATGCCTCCAACTCTTTTATCTCATCTTCCGTGAGAGGCGACGACAGGCGCCGGGTTAAAAGATATATGATTCTTTCCGTCTGATCCATAAATATTATAAAATCAATGTATGCAACCCAGAATCTGAGCCTCTACCCCCTCATCTGACGGGCGCAACGCATCTGCAACGGCTATTGTGCCGTCGGCATTGAGTATCAAGAACCGCGGTATTCCGTTTATTCCCATCTGTGTGAAGAATGTGTCGCCATCTGCTCCATCGAATATATATTGTGCCCATTCCGGATTATCCTTAGCAAGTTTCTTCTTCCATGCAGCCTCATCCGTATCAGAGGAGATACTGACAAAGGCCACATCCTTATTCCCCTTCATCTTCTCAACCAACTTCTCCATAAACGGAATCTGCTTGCAGCATGGACCGCACCACGTAGCCCAGAAATCGATATAAGTAACCTTACCCTTTAGGTCGGAAAGACGGAGAGTCTTGCCATCGGGAGTCTTCAGCATCGGGTCGGAAGGTAAGGCATCCCCCGCCTTTATCTCCTTTATGCTTGACTGGCGCAACTTATAACGCTCCACGAGATCGGGATAAGCGGATGCAATCTTCTCATATTCCTTCATATACGTCTCTGCCTGCTCCTGCGTAGGCTGTCCGTATGAGAAATAATTAAATGCAAGCTGGTTCATCATCACCTTGCGCGTGTTGGCATTGGTGATCTGCTTATCAACGATGTGAAGCTGCTCTATATTGTTGGCAAGCTGATCGTTCTGATCGCTTTTTGACTGCATGGTAAGCCATGGGAAGATGAGTGTGCATTCAAGACTCAGGTCATCATTGGGATCAATAGTCTCCACGAGCGACACAAATTCAGGATCCTCCCTCACGTCGGTGTTACTCTCATAATCACGATCCATGATAAGGCGAATCTTTGTCCAAGTATACATCCTGTCGGTCATCTTCTCATAAAACTTACGAGTCTCCTCATCCTTGATGGTAGGAAGGAGCGACACAACATTATCATGCTCTTTCTCAAGAAGAGCGAAATATTCATCAAGTGATGGACCCTCCCCCGGATCTGGTGAGAAATATTTCATCGTATCAAATGCCTGGCAAAGTGCATTGTAATATGTGTTGATATCGGCATTATCCCCTTCAAAAGTCATGATAAGTTTTCCGTTGGCATCCTGAGTGATGGTGCCCTCCACGCTTTTCCCCTTTTCAAGATAAATGCCGAAATAATCATTATCCGCAAGAAGCTGAATGCGTATTCCGTCATCAAGCACTAATGAATCCGGGAAAGTGAAATGACCTGTGGAATCCGGCACTACCGGTATGGTCGTCATATTCATAAAATCATGATCCGGTGCATAATTATACATCATGTCGTTTACCGCATCCGTTTTCAGTATGCCGGTGAACGGATCCTTTGTTTCGGTCGACGAGCATGCCGTCATAAGCAATGAAGCCACTACACTGAGTCCGACAGTCTTACCAATCGCACTGCCAATCGTGCTGAAAGTTGTAAAGTTCATATAGAATTTCGTTTAATAATGTTTTTATAAAGATACGCAACCACCTATATTTGGTATACCATGACTACGACAAATTTTTATTTTTCATTTTTTCTTTATTTTCCCGTATACCGTTTCACTTGGTTTGCGTATATATTAAAACCGAATCATACTGACAGGTTTTTAACAAGAATATTTTTAAGTCTAACTAAATATTTTATGAAAAAATTTCTACTTTCCACACTCATTATGAGTGCAGCCGTTTCAATGGCGGCACCACCACAGACAGGTTTCTATCTCTCCGGCTTCAACGGAGAAAGCGAGGCTACCGAATCCAACCGTCTGACATACGTCCCCGGCAATGAAGAGGATGAAGATGAGGGTATCTACCGTTTCATCAATGATAATTTCGTAATCTCGGAATGTCAGAATGGATTTTTCGCAATCGGTGAGGAAGGGCTGAAACTTGGATTCAATGTTGACAATGATTTCGGATTCAGCAATATGGTAAACCAGTATGCCACTATGACCTCTCTTGCCGAAAACGGACCTGCCATCAACTGCGAACTTCCTGCCGGCACGTATAAGGTGATTCTCGCAAGTATGCAGGAAGAGGGTGATCCCATGTCTTGGACAATGATGTTCCAGTCTCTTAATAACGATGATGAAGCAATCAGCTATTATCTCATAGGCTTTAACGGAAATGATGAATTATCGCAGGATAATATATTTGTGGCAGAGGAGTCGGAAGATGGTGTAATCTACACATATCCAAAGTTTCTTGTGGAAGATTGTGCCGATGGCTTCTTTGTTGCGAACTCAAAGGACGACACCCTTTTAGGTGCTGCTGCCCGGTCTGATAAAGTGACTGATGAAAATCCGTTCGCGTCGCTTGAAAATTCAGGGGATGCAGTGCAATCCTCTCTTACCCCCGGTTATTACACCGTCAACTTCATCTCCATGAACGGTCTGAATATGATTTCATTTCTTCGTTGTGAGGATCAGACCCCGGCAGATGAGAGTGTCTACTATCTGCTTGGGTTCAACGGAATCGAGAATCCTACGGATGGAGTGAAATTCGTCCGCTCTGTAGAGGAGTCATCATACGAGGATGAGGAGACAGGCGAAATGATCTCAGAAACAGTCATCACCTACACACTGAAGAATTTTGATATAAAATCCTGCTCCGAAGACGGGTTCATCGTGACAACCGAAGATGGTGGTTTCTCCTACGGTCTCAGCACAATGTTCGTGCCAATGCTCGGCAACACAATATCATTAGATTCTCCATTCGGAATGATGGGAATATATGGCAAGCCTTACAAGAGTGCATTGCCGGAAGGTAAATACGACATTAACTTCTCCACATCCGACACCTCTGCATCAATATCTTTCCTCCCGTCAGAAGACTCCGGAGTAGAGAGTATCATGACCGGAGATAATTCCGAGGCTGTATATTATGACCTTCAGGGACGCAGAATGATCAATCCCGATAAAGGTATATATATCCTTGTCAAGAATGGTGAGGTTTCAAAAATCGTGAAATGACACCTTATCTCACCCATGTAATGGACTTTCATATATCCGGCTTAGGATAAGACAACAAGAGCACGACCATTCATCAACCCATGGTCGTGCTCTTTTCATTCTCCCGAATACAATAATGTTGCCCTCTCTTTTTTCATTTTAACTCTATTTGCTTGCTTATGAATATGAAATGTTGTATCTTCGCAAAGTCAACAAACCATTGCAAGGATTCCGGCACAATGCAAAATGAACTGGACTGATGAGATATTTCTGAATTTCTGTAGAGGAAAGATAGATGATTTCTATTCTTATCTCTACCCTGACTTGCTCATATACGCATCATCTCGACTGTCAGGTAATGATGTCACAACAGCGGAAGATCTTGTGCAGGATGCTGTGGAAAAGGCATATCTCAATGCGGAATCATTTTCATCTGCCGCCCAATGGAAAGCCTTCATCATAACCTGTATACGCAACCGTGCGATTTCTCTCATCCGAAAGGAGAATGCGAAAGGGAATTATCTTAATGAGACGTTCAACCCATCAATGCTCACAAGGGATGTGATGACCGACTATATCGAGGTGGAGACACGCACCCGCCTATTCAACGCAATAGCCACATTGCCGCCGGAACTGCGTCAGATCTTCAACCTAAGTTTTGAGGAGGGGCTACGCAATCCGGAAATAGCCGCACGTCTCGGTGTGGCAGAAATCACCATAAAGAAACGTAAGGCAAGGCTCATCACCCGGCTACGTGATATCTTCGGCATAAGCCCTGAACTCATCCTTGCCATAAAGATACTCAGCTGAAATCATCCGAAATCGGCATGAAACGGTCGTCTGGTCAATCCATCCGGTTTTTTTTGTGATAGACAGCGATATAAATAAGCAAACCAATCCAGCCCATTATGAAACTGAGAATCACCCACAGCCAACGCTGCATATAGTCAAGTCCATCATTCCTATTTACCAAACGCAGACAGATAAAGGGTGGAAGAATGAACCATGCTATCGCAAGTAATCCAAATAATAGTGTAAAAGAAACTCCAAATTCCATAGCACTTTATTATTTAATTAAAATCTTTTTTCAATCACTCTTACCGCAACTCTATCCGTATCAATAATATAACATTCATAACCCATGATAAATGAATATCCAACAAGCTTATTACCTCCAACATTTAATCCAAATTCAAAGTTTGCATGGATTATTATGCAATTATAACCATTCCGGTATTCATAACTTACAGAATAATCTCTACCTGTAAGACCTGGAGGAGTTATCCCATATCCATTTACTTCTATATATTCCGGATTAATTCTTCCTGAAAGAAACTCACCCCCCCTGAATGTAACATCCATCTTATAGCATTGAAAAGCATATTGATATTCTCCTCCCTTAAGTCTTGTCTTAGTCATATTAACTGTCGTATAACCTGCGCGAGTAGATAAATATCCATACAGATTCATAGCATCGTCTAATTGTTGCAACACTGCATAAGCCTGCTTTTCAGAGGTTATTTCCAAATATGTCTGACCAATAGAGTCTTTATTTACATTGACAGGAACAAAACCGGCTTCCAAAAACATAGCCTCAATTTTTTCTGAAGGAATTGGTGCAAACTTCTCAACAGAGTCTGAGTCAGCGCAAGCACACAACAGTGATGCAATTAAGGGAATACAGACAGCAATAAGCAAATAATTTTTTTTCATGACAATTTATGATATAAAGTTAATAATATTATTATAACGTATTTTTTCATTATATATTGTAAAAATAAAACCTTTTTAGCATTTAATCATTTATGCTGATTTTTCTGCCGACCTTCCATAAAGATGCTTACTATAGAATAATACTGTCTGCAATGATTATGTGTCTTCGTGAACCGGGAGGCGGGATGAGGCGTTATCTTTTAAAACGCCCGCCGGATTAAGGGTGGCATTTGTCACCTCTTTTTCATCTGAAGTCTGTATGACTTCTCTTAATCAGACATTTATTATGAAAGCATTTATCATCAGTTTTGGAGACTCCGACAAATATTCCGTCCATTTTGACGGAAGCCTTGAGGAGTTTGAAAAATCTTCCGAGTTCAAAAGAATCAAAGATGCAGTCTATGACTACGTGAAGGAGAAATTACCCGCAGCTAAATGCGAGGCAGTACTCACCCCTCACGTTGAGGAGCCGGAAGGAAGCGAATGGGGTTATCCAGGTCTTGACACCATAAACTTGGAGAAACTAAAGAAAGACGCCCTACGCCAGATCCAGGTGAAGATGTCGAGTACAAAGCTCGACTCAAACGCCGCATTCTCCGCCTGACGTTCAACAACGTCTGACATTTCGTAGTATTTCAAAAACATGGCGGAAATTCCATCACAACATATTGGAATTTCCGTCATTTTTATATACATCGGCTACTCGTAATCGGAATGTATCTTTGTGGGTTTAAAGATTTTTATTAATTTTGCTGCATAATAATGCAAACGATAAGCAAACGCCGGAATCTTTTGGTTGCGACGCTCGCCTCTAACTTGCCCGCATATCGGGCTAACGACGTAATTATCTGACTATGGTATACAGATATGATTTTCTTGTGATCGGCTCCGGCATCGCCGGAATGAGCTTCGCTCTAAAAGCCGCCAAAAAAGGACGCGTGGCTATAATCTGCAAAACCACCCTCGATGAGGCAAACACCTATTTCGCTCAGGGTGGTATCGCAAGCGTCACTAACCTTGAGGTTGACGATTTCGACAAACACATCAACGACACAATGATAGCCGGTGACTGGCTATCCGACCGCAATGCGGTGGAACAGGTGGTGAAAAAAGCTCCCGAACAGATCAAAGAGCTGATCGGATGGGGAGTGGACTTCGACAAGAAGGAGGATGGATCCTTCGACCTGCATCGTGAGGGGGGACACTGTGAATTCCGGATTCTTCACCATGCCGACAACACCGGCGCGGAGATTCAGCTTAGTCTCGTTGACCGGGTGAGAAACCATCCGAACATCGACATCTTCGAGCATCATTTCGCCCTCGAGATCATCACACAGCATCATCTGGGGAAGATCGTCACACGACGCACCCCCGACATAACATGCTACGGCGCATATATCCTAAATGAGGAAACAGGAAAGACCGACACATTTCTTGCAAAAGCCACTGTAATGGCAACCGGAGGAACCGGTGCAGTCTACACCACCACCACCAATCCCCTGATCGCCACCGGCGACGGCATCGCAATGGTCTATCGAGCCAAGGGCACCGTAAAAGATATGGAGTTCATCCAATTCCACCCGACAGCCCTGTATCATCCCGGCGACCGCCCCTCTTTCCTTATCACAGAGGCGATGCGCGGATATGGCGCAGTCCTGAAGAATCTCGATGGAGAGGAGTTCATGCAGAAATATGACCCGCGCCTCTCGCTTGCGCCACGCGACATCGTGGCTCGTGCTATCGACTCAGAGATGAAGCAGAACGGTTCGGACCACGTATTCCTCGACGTCACCCACAAAGACCCAGAGGAGACAAAACGCCATTTCCCCAACATCTATGAGAAATGCCTATCCCTCGGAATCGACATCACGAAAGATATGATACCCGTTGCCCCCGCTGCACACTATCTCTGCGGCGGCATAAAGGTGGATCTCAACGGCGAATCCTCAATCAAGCGTCTCTACGCCCTCGGTGAGTGCAGCTGCACGGGTCTGCACGGCGGAAACCGTCTTGCCAGCAACTCCCTTATCGAGGCGGTGGTCTACGCCGATGCCGCCGCACGCCACGCCACAGAGGCTATCGACGGTTATGACTTCCGCAACGACGTGCCGGAATGGAACGACGAGGGCACAGCTCACCCGGAAGAGATGGTGCTTATCACCCAAAGTGCTAAGGAGGTGAACCAAATCATGGGATATTACGTTGGAATCGTACGTAGTGACCTACGCCTTGACCGTGCGTGGAATCGTCTCGACATTCTCTATGAAGAGACCGAGAAGCTGTTCAAGGTAAGCAAACCGAGCCGCGAACTGTGCGAACTGCGCAACATGATCAACGTGGCATACCTGATCATGCGCCAGGCAAGAGAACGGAAAGAGAGCCGTGGTCTGCATTTCACTGTCGATTATCCACCCACGCCACACAATCCGTCGAACTAAGAAATTCTCAATATATGACCCTATCTACCCGTTTATTACCTCTCGCAACGGTTGCCGTTGCCGCCTCGCAGCTCTTCGCTTCCCCCGACCTGCCGCAGCAAAGCCATGATGCGGCTGTCAACAGGAATCTGAACACGTTCAATTCAATCGTCAAGGCTGTCGAGATGAATTATGTCGACACGATACGCCCCAAGGAGGCATTCAATTCTGCCATACAGGCGTTTCTATCCACTGTTGACCCATACACGGAATACTACGACTCCGATTCGCGTGCAGAGCTGACGAAGATGACCACCGGCGAATATGATTATGCAGGTATCGGTAGCTTCATAATGCAGCGCGACAGCATGTCGTATATATCCGCTCCTATCGAGGGGACTCCCTCCGCAAAGGCGGGACTGAGGAGCGGCGACCATATAATACGGGTAGACTCCACCGACACCTATCGTATGACCTCGGATGCCATAACAAAACTGCTGCGTGGCGAAGCCGGGTCATCGGTCAACGTCACCGTGTGCCGTCCATACGTCACTGACTCCATACTCACGTTCAACATCGTCAGAAGCAAATTCTCCGAACCGTCGGTGCCTTACTGGGACGTGGTGAACGGCAACACCGGCTACATTCGTCTTACGCAGTTCATTGCCAACAGCGGAAAGGACGTGAGAGAGGCGCTGGAGGCTTTCAAGAAGAATCCAAAGGTAGATAAGATTGTGCTTGACCTTCGTGGCAACGGCGGCGGTCTGCTGGAAGCGGCTGTCGATATTCTCGGCAACTTCGTCCCGAAAGGCACCGAAGTGCTCCGCACCCGTGGAAAGGACGCCGCTTCCGAAAAGATCTACAAGACCACGCGCACTCCACTCTTCCCCGACATACCGCTTGCTGTGCTCATTGATGGAGGTTCCGCCTCGGCAGCTGAAATCACTGCCGGCGCATTGCAGGATCTTGACCGAGCTGTGCTCATCGGCACACGAAGTTTCGGTAAGGGATTGGTGCAGAGCACCCTTCCTCTCCCTTACGACGGGTTGCTAAAAGTGACAATCGCGAAATACTATATACCTTCCGGGCGTCTTATACAGGCTCTCGATTACTCCCACCGCAATCCCGACGGATCAGTGGCACGCACGCCCGACTCCCTCACCAACGTCTATAAGACACTCCACGGCAGGGAGGTGCGCGACGGCGGCGGTCTGACTCCCGACGTGGAGGTGAAATGGAGTGACTTCAGCCGACTCACCTACAACCTGATGCGCGACTTCTGGATATTTGATTATGCCAACAAATATGCCAACACACATCCCACCATTCCGCCCGCCTGGGAATTTGAGGTGACGGATGAGATATATGAGGATTTCAAGAAGAGCATCAATCCGGAGAAGTTCAAATACGACAAGATCTGCGAGGAGCTTGTGAAGAAACTGCGTGAGACTGCCGAAGAGGAGGGGTATCTCAACGAGGAGACCACTGCTGCCATAGATGCCCTCGCGCCGCTGATGACGCATAATCTCTACAAGGATCTCGACAACAAGAGAAAGGAGATTTCCGAATATCTCGGTGCAGAGATTGCCAGCAGATATTATTTCGACAATGGTAAGCTGATACAGGATCTAAAGACCGACCCCGCTCTTGAAAAGGCGGAGGAGATTCTTTCCGATAAGGCGAAACTCGCTGAAATCCTTACCCCAAAACAGAAAACCGACACAAAAAAGTGAAACTTAAGGAAGCCGACAATCTTTTTGTCACCAAATCCAGAGGCGACGCGCTTGAAGCTCTTATTGATGATAAGAAAGTCAGGCGTATCGCGCTCAAAGGATTGAAGGGGAGCGCACCGGCAATGCTTTTTGCCGGACTGAAAGCAAGAAAACAACCATTCCTCATAGTAGCCGACGACATTGATGCCGCCGGCTACATCTATCATGACCTGTGCCAGATTGCCGGGGAGCAGAGCGTGGCAATATTCCCAAGCGGATACCGGCGCGACATAAAATACGGACAGCCTGACCAGCCTTCGAGGATTCTCCGCACGGAGACCCTCGACGCTTGGCACAGGAAGAACCATCCAACATGGGTGGTGACCTGTCCGGAGGCTCTTGCCGAACGAGTACCCAAGGCAGAGACCCTGTCCGACAGGACTATCGAACTAAAGGCAGGAAAAACAGCCGACATGAACGCCATCTGCATGCGTCTGCGTGAACTGGGGTTCAAGGAGGTGGACTACGTATATGAGCCGGGGCAGTTTGCCGTGCGAGGATCTATTCTTGACGTATATTCATTCTCCGGTGAACTCCCATATCGCGTGGATTTCTTCGATGATGAGATCGACTCAATACGTGCGTTCAACGTGGAGACACAGCTTTCTGAAAGCAAACAGGAAAGCATCTCCATCATACCTGCCGGAATGGCTGATAATGACACTGCAGGCGTCTCATTGCTCCATTTTGCCGACGCTGCGACTATCGTGATATGCCAGTCGGTCAACTGGCTGGAGACCCGTATAAAGGCAATCTCCTCCGAGACTTTATCGGAAGCGGTGTGCGTCACCGGTGAGGGGGAGACGGATGCGATGAAGAACGTCGTGGATTATGATGATTTCGTCAGTCGGATGAAGAGCATGAAAATTGTGGAATTTGGCGGTGATGCCGATGCCGCATCATCATTCTCCCCAGATGCAACAATGACGTTTGATTGCTCGCTACAGACAATATATCATAAGAATTTCAACCTTATAGCCGACTCTTTCACAAAATTCCTCAACGACGGCTATAAGATTCTTATCCTGAGCGACACCCCTTTCCAGAACGAGCGTCTGAAGGCTATATTCGAGGATCGCGGCGACAAGATCTCATTTACCCCTGTCGACCATACCATCCACGAGGGGTTTGTCGACCATGAATCGAAGATATGTTTCTTCACCGACCATCAGATCTTCGACCGTTTCCATAAATATAATCTTAAGAGCGACCGCGCACGCGGCGGAAAACTTGCCCTCTCGCTAAAGGAACTACAGCAGATTGAGACAGGCGACTTCATCGTGCATATCGACCACGGCATCGCGAAATTCGGCGGTCTCGTGAAGACCGACGTCAACGGACGTCCGCAGGAGATGATAAAGCTCCTATTCCAGAACGACGACATGGTGCTCGTGTCAATCCACGCGCTCCATAAGCTCTCGAAATATCGCGGCAAGGAGGGGGTACCCCCGAAGATCAGCAAATTGGGATCCGGGGCATGGCAACGCCTGAAGGAGAAGACCAAGAGCAAGATGAAGGATATCGCCCGCGACCTCATCAAGCTATACGCTGCTCGCCGTCAGGAGAAGGGGTTTGCTTTCGCTCCCGATTCTTATCTGCAACACGAACTGGAGGCAAGTTTCATCTATGAGGACACCCCCGACCAGCTGAAGGCGACGCAAGACGTGAAGGTCGACATGGAGTCGGCAAGACCGATGGACCGCCTGATATGCGGCGACGTGGGTTTCGGAAAGACGGAGATAGCCATACGCGCCGCCTTCAAGGCTGCCGCAGACAGCAAGCAGACTGCCGTGCTCGTGCCGACCACGGTGCTTGCCATGCAGCATTTCCACACCTTCTCCGAGCGTCTGAAGGATCTCCCCGTAAGGGTTGAGTTTATCTCAAGGACTAAGAAACCTAAGGAGGTGAAGCAGATTCTCGCCGATCTGGAGACCGGGAAGGTAGACATCATCATCGGCACCCATAAGCTCATCGGGAAGAATGTGAAATTCAAGGATCTCGGCCTCCTGATCGTGGATGAGGAGCAGAAATTCGGTGTGGCGGTCAAGGAGAAGCTTAAACAACTGAAAGTGAACGTTGACACGCTCACCATGAGCGCGACCCCCATACCCCGCACCCTGCAATTCTCTCTGATGGGTGCGCGCGACCTCTCATCGCTCAACACTCCACCCGCCAATCGCCAGCCCATCGTCACAAATGTCTCCACGTTTGACGACGACGTTATAAAGGAGGCGGTCTCTTTCGAGTTGAGCCGCAACGGTCAGATATTCTTCATCTCAAACCGCATAGAGAATCTATCCACAATCGAGAACACGCTTCTACGGCTCGTGCCGGGGATACGTATCGTGACCGCCCACGGGCAGATGCCCCCGGAGAAACTTGAACAGGCGATTATCGACTTCGCAGCCCATGATTACGACGTGCTTCTCTCCACCACCATAGTGGAGAACGGCATAGACATGCCCAACGTCAACACAATCCTCATCAACAACGCGCAGAACTTCGGTCTCAGCGAGTTGCACCAGTTGCGCGGACGCGTGGGACGCAACAACAAGAAGGCATTCTGTTATCTCCTCGTGCCCCCCGGCAATCCTCTCACTCCCGTGGCACGCCGACGACTTCAGGCGATAGAGAATTTCAGCGACCTCGGCAGCGGCATCCACATCGCCATGCAGGATCTCGACATACGCGGAGCCGGCAACCTCCTCGGTGCAGAGCAGAGCGGATTCATCGCCGACCTCGGTTATGAGGCATATCAGAAGATTCTGAAGGAATCGGTGCTCGAACTGAAGACGGAGGAGTTTGCTGAGGAATTTGACGAGCTGACTGCCGGAAAGACAGAGGAATTTGTGGCTGACTGCACGATTGAGAGTGATCTTGAACTAAGACTGCCAGCCGACTATGTGCCCCAAGAGAGCGAGAGAATAAGCCTGTATCAGCAGCTCGACAATATTGAGACTCCCGAACAGATCGAACTCTTCCGCACCAACCTGCGCGACCGTTTCGGCACGATACCCCTCATTTCGGAGGAGCTGATAAAGGTGGTACCACTGAGAATGGCGGCACGCCGGCTCGGCGTGGAGCGTCTGGCTCTGAAAGGGGGGAAGATGAGGATGTATTTCGTAGGCGACGACAACAAGGCTTACTATCAGAGTCCGGCGTTCGGTAAGGTGCTTGCATATCTACGTACAAATCCTCTGCGGTGTGAGCTGCGCGACGTCAACGGGAAGCGTTCGATACTTATAGATAAGATCTCCACCGTCAGCGAAGCACTCGACATTCTCTCCTTCATGGAGCAGTCGAAGCCGGCTTGAAGCGAAACATTTGATTGATATAATTGTTTAGGTTTTATAGTTGATAGTTGATAGTTGATAGTTTAGGGTTTATAGTTTAGGGCTGATGGTCTTAAAATTTTAAAAATGACAAGATTCGGATATCTCCGTGAATCTTAAACCATAAACTATAAACTATAAACTATAAACTATAAACTATAAACCTTAAACCTTAAACGTAATAATATGAACGCCACCTTCCGACGCGTGTTGTCGCTATGTATCGCCGCATTATCCCTGCTCCCGATCTGTGCACAGGGATTCCCCCCACAACTGAACGGCACGATGATGCCATATAACTTCTCCTCTACCGACAGCATAGTGCCGTGGAGTGATGATATGAAACCCGTATTCATAAATTACGTCGCACGTCATGGTGCCCGCTATCTCTCTTCCGAAAAGAAGGTGGAGAGTCTGCGCCACACTCTTCATGACGCTGACTCAACCGGCACTCTTTCCGATAAGGGTAGGCTCTTCATGCGTCTGCTGCAAAGCGTTGACTCTGTGACCGATGGCAACTGGGGCGCACTGAACGCCACCGGCATATATGAGGAGCAACGACTGGGGGAGGAGATGACGCGGATAGCACCCGACCTGTTGGCGAAGGGGGAAGCGACGGCTGTATCATCCTACGTGCCGAGGGTAGTGATGACGATGTATGAGCTGTGTCATCAGCTTGCGCGCCACTCTACCCATATATCCGTCAGTACTTCCGAGGGAAGGCAGTTCGACTCATTACTACGCTATTTCACCACTGACTCCGCCTACGTGGACTATCTTGAAAACGGTGATTGGAAAGCGGGATATGACCGGTTTGTAGATACCAATATATCCGCATCCCCGGCACGCTCCCTGTTTACCACGGATATACCGCAGGGGAAGTTGCGCAAGTTGACGCTCGACATGTATGGCGTTCTGCAGTCGCTACCTGCTGCGCGTCTTGAATGGCAACCGGAGATATGGTTCTCATTGCCGGAATACCGTGCGTGCTGGGAGGCTGCAAATCTGAAGCACTATTACCAGCGTTCGGTGTCGGAATATTCATCTGTGGCTGCTGCCGCCTCCTCTGCGCTTCTCGATGATATAATACGCACCAACGATGCGGCTGCTGCGGGGAAAACAGACGGAAAGGTGGCGGCTCTACGCTTCGGACATGCCGAGACCGTAATACCCCTCTTCGCGCTCATGCGTCTGCCTGGATGCTACTATCCGGAGGGTTCGGCTGAATCCGTGGCATCGGAATGGAAAGATTGGGAAGTGTCGCCATTGGGGGCAAACCTCATGATAGTGATGCTGAAAGACAGGGTAGGGGATACCTTCGTGTCGCTCCGTCTTAACGGCAGATGGCTCACCATGACCTCTCCCGACGGTAACTCCTACGGCAAGATCATACCATGGTCCGCACTCCGCAAACAATGGCTCCAATACATCCCTACCTCGCACTAACCTCCATGCCTTTGGTCATACCACCGCAGAGCACACGGAGATCGCAAAGATTTTTTAATTTCTTTTATTTCCTTTGTTTCTTCGTGAACCACCGTATTATGATATCGTCTATTTGTCTGGGAATAGGTTAAGAAAAATATGAATCCATATTATTTTCTTCATTGTATTGTTCTTCGTATTCAGAAAGGATGCTTTCAACATCCTTTTTAAGTTCAGGAATATGTCTCACCACTAAACTCCACAAGAATTCAGGTCGAACATTATCATAAGCATGTATTATTCTGTTGCGTGTATCAATAATAGCTCTCGCATTGGGAATTTCCACAGTGGAATCAGCCTTTTTAATCCTATTCATAGCTTCACCCATTATCTCAGCTTTACGCTCAACCGCACTTCTGCGTAGATAATCTTTTTCAAAGACATCATATCGCATTGGATAATCGGCAAAGAAACTCTCAACATCACTAATGGCATCCAAGATATCTTGAAGATATGCCAACACCTCTTGTTTAGCCATAAATAATCTGTTTGGTACGGTTTACATTAGCTATGATATATTTATTACGCAACCCTTTTTCTTCTATCAAGTCTACCTTACGGTTAAAAAGATGCTCCAAAGAATCTCGTAAGCTGAAATAGTTGGTAACGTAATCAAACTTGTCAGGGTCGGTTGACTCGAAATCCACAAGCAAGTCCACATCACTGTTATCATTAAATCTATCGGTAAGGATAGAACCAAAGACAGCAAGGGATTTGACCTTATGCAATCGGCAAAGGTCCAAGATTCGTTTTAGATTCAACTCAATCAGTTTCATAAGTTTCAATTTCTAAGTGCAAATATAGTCAATAATCTTAATAATTCAACACTATACCCACAAAATCGTTTGAAACATAACTTTATTTTGCAAAAACGAGAAAATTTATTGCTGAAAATTTGTGTGTCTCAATATAAAAGTCTATCTTTGTACCGACAGTTTCCACCACGCCTCTTGCCAATGCGTACCAGGGTGGAACTTTTGCTTTTTATACCCACATGGATTATATTAAACAACCACTGGATTATCCTCAGATCATCACGATGCTCAAGCAACGCAACCTATTGATTGGCAATTATGGTCAGGCATTGGAACAATTAAGAATCATCAGCTATTTTCGTCTGGCAAATTATCTTCGCCCGATGGAACAGGACAAGGTCACTCACACATTCAAGCCTAACAGTCATTTTGAAAATGCAATAGATCTTTATTACTTTGACAAGAAACTGAGGGCATTGATTTTCACGACTATCCAAAGTTTTGAGGTTGCCCTACGTTCAAAACTGATACATCATTGCTCTCTTAAATACGGCGCATTTTGGGTTATAGACAGAGGGCTGTTCTCCGATAAGAAGATTTTTTCAGACTGTACGATACGTATTCAACAGGAAGTTTATCGCTCAAAAGAAGATTTCATACAGGAACATTTCAACAAATACGATAATCCGATTGTTCCTCCTGCATGGAAAACCTTAGAAGTTGTCTCATTCGGGACTTTGTCTCGGATTCTTTGCAATCTATCGGACAATCCATTAAAAAAGAAAATAGCAAGAGAGTTCAATCTGCCGCAGCATAAATATCTGGAGAGCTGGTGCAAGAGTGTTGTAGCACTGAGAAACAACCTTGCCCACCATTCAAGAACATGGAACAGGATTTATCCAATACAGCCGCAACTTCCTCAATCACTGAATGGCGATTGGATTGACATCTCGTCAGTTCCCAATAACAAGCTATATGCCCAGTTGTGTTGTCTTGCGTATCTACAGAACACCATCCATCCGATTAACGATTTCAAGCAGCAGCTGAAACAGTTGATCAGCTCTCATCCGAATGTAGATGTCGCGGCTATGGGATTCCCGGCAGATTGGATTAATCAGCCGTTATGGAGTGATTGAGATCGTACTCCATTTTGAAGTAACCCAAAAGATTGTTTTAAACATAACTTGTCTTGCGCATAGGTGATGCCCTCCGTTCTCCCTGTGGTTAAACCACCACAAAGAACGCAGAGTACTCTGAGATTTTCTAATTTCTTTTATTTCCTTTGTTTCTTCGTAAACTTATCACACTGAATCTTAGACTTTTCTTTTAAACATACGATATAAGCCGACTGATGCGGAGATCACTAATCCAATAATAAGATACAGTGATGCCCAACGAGATTCAATGATGAGTGTATAGACAGGATATGCCAGAAGCAATATTGAAATAAGAAAAAGATATAGATAGCCAACTTTATTCATATCAATAATATATAACAATTCAATAATAGTATATCCAATACGTACATGCACACAATGTCTTGACAAAGTTACAAAAAAATCCGCATCCTTTATGTTCTTCGTGGTTAAACCACCACCAAGAACGCAAAGGACGCGGAGATTTTTCTTTCTTTTTTACCATTATAGGCTGCAGCTCAGTGTCAGTATTCACGAAATGCTTAACATGGAAAGTTTCGCTAAGATATGTGTTACAAATGTATTGCATTATTTGCTAATGTTAGTAGTTGCAATGTCAAAAATATAACTTCCGACAATGCCTGCCCCACCTGCAACATTAGTATATATCCTTCCCGGTTCGACCATTCCTAATCCAAGAAGACTACCATGTATGCTGTCATCTTCCGGATCAGTGGCGATAAGACTTATCATGAAACGGTAATAGTCCTTAGATATTGAATAAAGTTTGGCCTCCCTTGGAAGACCAATATACTTTTCATAATCTTTTCCTGCCTGCTGTATGATTTCGCTAAGATGTAATGTATAGTTCTTTCCATTTATTCCATTATCAGAGAATGGCAATCCTTTGACAGAGTACGGTTCCCAACCTGGAATAGATTCATCGATCTGAGATGCCAGAATTTGGAATACAAATTCCTTATCATACACTTTTTCACCTTCATGCAAATATCCTCCTAACCCGTAAGGTTCTCCGAACTCAAGGAAATAATAATTATCCTCATCTGCCGGATCTGTAAAATTTATCTCATAATCTATAATATAATCATCCTGCCAATATATCGGATATGGTCCGCTAATCCTTGCGGTGAATGATTCAATTGTTACCCGTTTCGGAATCTCGTCTTTAGCAGAAATTCTTATTCCATTGAACTCTGTCATAATATTTATGGAATCACCCGGTTGGGGAAAGATATCTGAATAATAAAAATTGTTCAGAGAATCGAATTTTAGAGATTGTTCATATCGACCGTTAATATAAAGCTCTATATCAAGATTACTTTCAAAAGATGGTTTAGGATGAGGATCGGAGAAGAAATAAGGATGAGTGGCAATTACTGTTATCATTGAGTCTGGATTCATAAGGGAATTTAATACAACCATATTTTCAATCTTATCATTCTTGTAATGGTCAAGATCAATGTTGGAATAACAACCGGAAAACATTAATGGAATGGAAAGAATTATTAAATTTTTCATTATTAAAAATTTAGAGTGTATGAAATATTAGGTATAACAGGAATCAATGAAAATACCTGAAAATTGCGGTGCCATCCGGGATCATCTAAAGGACGTTTGGGTACATAATCTTTAGTGAGAGTAAATGCATTCATGTGGCAATATGCATTATATAGACCGAAATTCCAACTATATCTCATTCCATTATGCAATTTTCCGGTGAGGGTCACCCCGATATTCAGTCTATGAAATGCCGGCAATCTGACATTATTTCTACTTGTCAGCAGGTCAGCCCCGGTATAATCACCTTGTAAAGAATCACTGGGACGTTCAAAAGGAGCAGTTGGGAAGAAATGGTTGGGTAGGTCAATATTATATAATGCCACTGTTGTCCTATTACCTGACATGAATTGCCATTGTGTGTTCAATATCAGATTGTCTCGTATAGTCCAGTTTAAACTTATATCTACTTTATGACGATTGTCAAATTTCGCAGGGAAAGTTTTTCCACCATTGAGGTCTGAAAATTTTCGCATGTTCCACATAAGTCCGTATGATATATTCGTATGAATATTCCCAAACTCTTTTTCTAACGAGACATCGCATCCGTATGCCCATCCTTTGCCAAACGTAATTTTATCTGACCACACCACATTAGGATTAAAAATTGATACGCCCTCTTTAAATTCAGCCACACCAGTCATATCCTTGTACCATCCTTCAGCCGATATCCTGTATCCGTTTTTTGATAGGGCATATACACCTATTGATGTTATGTTGCTTTTAAGAGGATTGCCTATTGTTCCGGTAGGTAACCATGAATCGGTAGGAAGCGATATATAGTTTGAAGACACTTGTTGCATAAACTGTGACATTTCCGAATAACTGACCTTTACACTCAGTGATTTTGATAAGGAAAATTGCATTGACAGACGAGGTTCTACCGACAGATGGTTCTTATTACATGATATATATGTCTGTATTCGTGTTCCGGCATAGACTGACATTTTATCTATAGGATTCCAGTCGCATTCTATGTATGCAGCCAGTTCTCCTACAGATATATGATTGGAAATCCCATGTAAAGAATATGATTCATTCTTATCTATTCTTGTCATATTACGTCTATCCGGATTATACCTTCGCAAAGATTGTCCCATACCGAATTTCAACGTTGTTCTGTCTGATATATCTCGGTCAAAAGACTCTACAAGTCCCCACTCATTTATTGAATTTATGTTTGAGGTTGTGTTTGTAACCAATTTATCAGAATATTTGGAATCCTGTGACTCTATTTGTTTAGATTCTGCTCCTGTCCAATATAAATCACAAATCAGACATCCATTCCAAATATTTGCGGTCATATTTGCGCTTATTCCGTAACTTTGCCATTTTAACCTGTTGATATCCTTTTTATGATACTGTGTTTCATAACCATCCTCTATCCCAAAGCGTTCCTCCCCGATTTTGAAACTGTCCCCTGAGTAAAATCCAGTAAGTGTTGATTTTAATCTGCTATTCCATATATGGTCCAATCGTAAAGAGCCGTCAATAAAGTGATATCCTCCGATAGTTTTCTTTCCTTCAGACTTTGTAGTGGCATTAATTATGGCGAGAGTTGGAACTGTCACAACGTCAAGCCAAGTACGTCGTAAAGCGACAGCAATGCTTGTCTTATTTTTCTTTATGGGCGTGGCAATGAACATACTCCCACTGATAAGACCTAAATTAAAAGAACCCACAGTTTTTTCAATACCGGGAGCTGATAACTGAAGTTCTGTCACACTTGAAATTTTACCTCCGAAACTTACAGGAAAAGCAGACTTATAAAAATCAGCTTTTTTAAGAGAATAAGCATTGAATGTGGAGAACACTCCACCGAGATGACTAACATTATGCAATGGCATCCCGTCAAGAATAAAAAGGTTCTGATCGTTTTCTCCACCCCGTACATATAATCCTGAAAAACCTTCAAGTCCTGCGGAAACACCCGGTAATGTATGAAAAGCCTTAATCAGATCCGGCTCTCCGAAGATTACAGGGAGAGTCTTTATTTTATCTGCGGAGAAGGAATGAAATCCCATTCTTGTATCACGAAGAAAACCTCTGTCATCTGTGACAAGTACCTCATCAAGAGTTGTGATAGCCATGGTATCGGATTTCTCCTGCCCCATGACCATCACGAATGATATTGCCATATAAAAGGATACAACAATTCTGTATATCATACGCTACTCTATACTTACGGCAAGGAACATTGTGCCACCCTTTATTTTCCCAGATATGCCAATATTCCCATGTCCGATAATAGTTGTTGTTCCGTCAAATTTCACTTCATAAATTTCCTCAGTCTCAATCTCCTCAAGAGATACATCTTTCAATTCAACTTTTTGTATATCTGGAACGATATCAACGAGAGTAAAATCTCCTATCTTAAAGTCATGAGTAATAAAAGATACATACCCTGTTGACTTCAATTCTTCTCCGTTAAGCGTAGCTGATAATTTATACTGCTTTCCTTCTCCGTAATCACCGGAAATATAAGCTATATTTTCACCTCCTTCTCCGGAGCCTTCTTTTGAACAAGATGTTCCACATAACATCGCAAACAATGTGGTTATAATTATAATAAAATTTTTCATATTACTTCACTTTTTAGTAATCATAAAAATTACATCTACAACCTTAATACCTATATAATAATCTGAGTCTTAATCGTGAGGTGGATAGTATTCAGATATCTCATCCTCTCGGATAATTTTAAATTCTACAGAAGAAATCTTGTCATTCCATCCAATCTTTTTTAAATCATAATCTTCATGAGGATTAGGATCTCCTGATTCGTTAGACACACAATATAGCACATCTCCTTTATAGTTTATATTTTGATAACCTAAAAGACATGTCCTTAAATCTTTCCCCAATATATAATCATTGCCTGGCACCCCTCCTGTTGGAGCCCAACGGTCGCCATTATATTTTCCATTTGGAGACATATAATTATATACTTTTATTGAAGATGTTTTATCATTAAAATTTGCAAAAGCCTTCAAATGAGGAATAAATTGATATAGTTTCTCTGTAACTTTTAATTTCACTCGTCGATCACTATATCCCTTGTCATCAAACATCAATGCTTCTCCAAGAATTTTACCATCAATAGGAATCTCATAAAGTGTATTGCTTCCTCTTGTTAATGTCGTTGATATGTTCTCCACTGGCATATTTTCAATAATAGAGATATTCACACTTTCTTGAAGATCTTCTTCAGAATTATAGTATTCAACGATATCTCTTCCAGATTCATCTTTGTGCAGGTATATTGCAAGATCCGTAGCTGTTTTGATTTCATTTTCATAGATATCGGCATATTCTTGATTCAAATATATTACTGAATCACCTTCATATACTACTTGCGTAGTATAAGTTTTGCCATTATATTTTACGATAAGTTCCTCTTCATCAGACTCTGACTTTTCAGACAAACTTTCGTTTACAACTTCTTGAGAACATGCAACTGTCATTAAAGACAGCAACAAATACGCAGATCTAAATCTTTTTAAATTCATGATTGTTATTTTTATGGTAATTATTTTTTATAGTTTACATTATAGGAATCCTGCGAGGACGTATGATTCTGTGACGAATTGGATTTGCATCTCCTGGTCATTGGCGAAAACGTATTCTATGAAATCCGACTCGTCAATGAAAGATGCCAGGCATACTTCGCCAGCCGTATCCCATATCTCGTAGGAGAGAATGTCGGATGTGGATATGTCTGCTGAAATGCTTACCACGTTGGAGGAGATGACGCATTCTATCGGTTGCGAAGGGGTTCTATGTTTATTAGGGGGTAACTGTGTCCCATAATCTTTCGGTGGTTTCTTTTTTAGTGTGATGACACGTGTAGGGGCAGGTGTCTTGTCGGCGAAAACGTATGTCGGTGTGAGGCTGACAAGCATCGCCATGATGAGTAGGAGTTTTGAAAAAATTTTCATGTCGTAATAAATTTTTGATGCCGCAAAATTACGATCCTCTTTTCAAAATAGTGATAAAACGAATGACTGAAAAATGACTGAAATTAATTTCAGTCATTTTTCAGTCATCTGTTTGTCTATATCGGCAATTTATAATTTACTTACAATAAGCGAATTATCCCATCTATAATCTTTATACTGGTTTTTTCATCAAAAACTTTGAGTCCGAGGGTCTGTCGTCGTGAAACCAATGCCCCATGAGTCCTTCCAAGCAGGATTTCCATCTCCACAGGCTTGATACCACACTTTATGAGGAGGGCTGTCTGAAAGTCTGCGACATTCAATTTTCCCAAAGTAAGCAGATTCAGATTCTCCTTGAATTTAGGGGAACTCTCCAGAACTACACGTTCAAGCTCCACCCATAATTTATTCTTATCCTTTATTATCTTTTTTGCAGAAATCAAATCCTGCAATGACTTGTACGCCTCGGATTGCAGGATTGTGGGTGAGACTGTTTTATGATGGGTGGATTGCTCGTACAAATCTCGCAATTCTTTTCTCAATTGCACCCGCAACCCTTTCAATGTATCGGACTCTGTATCCTCAGGTATATCCTCCTCCATATCCAATTCCGTATCATCGGTTATTTCCGGTGAGGTATCTTTCCAAACATTATCTTCCTGAACGGAGTCCTTGATGATGCTTAACTCCCGTTTGAGCTTCTCTATATTTCTGAGAGCCTTCTGATGATCCATGATATGCTTCTGCTCACGATTCTTGAAGGATAGCAGTGCAATACCCATTGCCATTATGACAAACACGCACCCTCCAATCCAGTAATGCAATCTGATATTGTGCTGCTCTGCCTTCTGCCTTGCCTGATCATGCAGCTGATAATTATACAGGTTCTGCTGGTTAATCGTCAGTTGCGCCTCATTCTCATCATACGTTGATTCAATAAAATCACGATAGTTCAATACATATTGCAATAGGGAGTCAGTATCCAACCTATCATTCAGTTCGGAAAGAAGAAAATGATAGCCATCCGTCTTATTCATTTGCATATCGCTTGAAATCAATTCCTTCGCATAGATGAATGCGGAATCATATTTCTCAGCAGCAAGATAGACCTTTGATGCGGTTATAAGCGCATAGTTGCGACATTCATCAGACACATTGTCAGGGGTATCCCTTATCAGATTCAAGGCAGAATCAATTTCCCCCTTTCTATACTTTACCTGAGCGAGATACATTTTCGAAATCGGCAGTAATTGAGCATTACTGCCGCTCATCTCGGCAATTGATTCCCCAAGATATTTCTCGGCTTCTTCAAACTGTTCCGCACGCAGATATAATGCACCAAGCAGTTGCAAGTCGTATATTGCATTTACACTGTCACCCAACCGGTGGCTTATATCCAAGGAGGATTTGATATAAGGTATTGCCTCGTTAAACAGTCTCAGTGATTCAAGGAGGCTACCTGTCTGACTCAAGACAGTGGAGCGCAGCCGGAGATTGTCGGTATCTTCGGGCAACAGCTCGAGCGATTGTTGGAAATATTTCAGGAAGGTAGGGTAGTCGCCGAGATCGGAGTAGACGCGTCCGCCATAATAGAGTGCCTCGGCATACCTGCCGTCACCCTTGTGTGATTCCTCATGGTCGATGACCCGGAGGATGAGACTGTCGGAGGTGTGGGTGACATAATTCTTGTCGGCAATCTTCACCGACAGGAAATCATGCAGATACCGGTCACGTTCCGACAGAGAGTCGGGATTGATGCTCTCAAAGAGAGCGGTTGCCGATTCAAGCGAATCATTTACTATCCGTTCCACACGGAGCAGCCGCTGATCCTCCGCCCTGTCGCAACACGTAAGAATTACAGACAGCAGAACCAACACCGGGAGCAATATATAAAGAAGCGTATGACGCATTTATTCAGATTATTAGTTTTATCCTACAAAATTAAGCAAATAATCTGAAAACACTTAAATGGTTTAAGGTTTAAGGTTTAAAGTTTAATGTTTATGGTTTATGGTTTATGGTTTATGATCATTAAATTTTGTATAATGAAAAGATTCGTGGATTTCCGTGAATCTTAACATTAAACTATAAACTTTAAACTTTAAACTTTAAACCACTGAAGTGCAGCTTGCGAAACTTCAGTAATTAAACCTCTAAGTCCGTAGAGAGCGCGGTGATTTTCTTAGCGTGGGGGGCTTAAAGAAAGAATGACATCTTTTTCACAAAAAATGCCATCCTCCCATAACCAAAATTCAAGTATAAATTCTGGGGACCGAATTCCTGCTGAAACTGAGACAGCTCAGCAGGAATGAACTTCATGATTTCACAAGCACGAAGATACTTGTCCCGAAAAAGCAATTATAATCGTCAGTTTCACAACTTTTTTATGACCTAATCGCTTTGAAGCAGTTATCAACTTGCATTCGTAGGTACTTTTAGAACTCACTTGAACTTCGGGTCTGCCAAGAATGTAATGCATAATATCCGGCAGATATGCAAATTTAGGCAATAAAACTAATATGCCAAAGCAGTAATAGTTAAAAAATGGGGAAATGAAATGTTAAAATGCTTAATTTTTGCATTTTTGTCGCTATTTAATCCAATTTCGAGGATATATTTTACCCGTTAAAAAACAAAATTTTGATTTTCCGGAATCAAAATTTATTAATTTTAAATACCTTATCTCCGGAGATGCTGTATCACTATAGCAAATTTGACCAACAATAAATATATGCCATAATATTGCACATATAAGCGTATGAAACAAGTTTTTTAACCATGTTGAAATGATAAAACCGATCGATTCCCATCGACCGGTTTTAAATACTTTTTCGAACTAACCTAACATCATGAAACGATTTTCTGATATTAATACAAATTGAAAGTTCATTTGGTTCACAAAAAAATGCAAGATTTTTGAAAAATCTTGCATAAATTTATTTAAGAAGCTATTATCCAGTTATTTAAATTATAAAATTTCTTTTATTTCTTTATTCCCTTAATATAATCCGCGGAGTTTTTTATTTTTCTCCGTGTCCTCTGCGCGCTCCGTGGTGGGGTTTCAACGCTGGGCAAGCGGTGTGATTATTTCGATGATGTAGGGAAGGAGGAGATACGCAGACGTGCGGCTCCCATCGGGACGAGGGTAATCTCATCTACCTGTGCCGAACGCTTCGCACGTTCGCCGGGGAGAACTCCCGTCAAACCGGTCTCGTCGATACCCCATGACGGTATAAGACGACCTGTAGCCTTTATCTCCAGGGGCACATTATCAATTGTGAACGGCTGGTTATCAGCAGGCCATTCCTTACGTGTCACCTTAAAGGCGGCAAACGGATTATCCTCCGGAAGTATCAGCGAGTAATTCCACGGTGAATCCGCATATATCTCGTAGGTGGGCCATTTCTCCGGATCCGCACCCTCAAGCCAGTTGGAATCGCCTATCGCCTTCTCTGCAGAATTGACCTTCTCGTAGCGTTCGTTGATACGGAGTGAAAGGGTGAGTGGTCCGTAATTCACAGAAGCACTGTTGCGGTTAGCCTCCCAACGGCGTAAGCTAAGCTCCATCGGAAACTTGAGTTCCACCACATCTCCATCCTTCCATTCGCCATCTATACGGAGATACTCTCCCGGCTGCGGATTACCGACTTTCTTGCCGTTGACTGTAACCTTCGCATCCTTTGTCCATGACGGGATACGGAAATAGATCGGGAAACTAACCTTATCCTTTGTAGATACCTTAAACCTCAGTACATCCTCAAACGGATATTGGGTCTCCTCAGTGATTGTCACCACCTTTCCGTCAGCCACGGTCAGTGTCGCCGTGTTGGGGGCATAGACTGTATAAGCCACGCCTTTATCCTTGGTGCTGAATGTCAACGCCTGAGTGAACGAAGGCCATCCGAGACCGTGATTGTGCTGGCAGCAACGTGAGCTGAAGGGGTTCATGTTGAGGAAGGGACCACGGTTGTCAATGCCGGGATGATGGTTCTCCGAATCACTGATAGTCTGGTTGGGCGACGTAATATAGCGCAGAGCCGTCAGGTCGGGCATCATGGCAGCGGGGAAGGAGTTGAACGCCACATCCTCCATATTCTCAGCCCATAGCTGGTCTGCCGTTATGCCGATCATCACGCCGTCGGAGAGTATCTGCTCGGCGAAGCCACAAGTCTCCGTGCCCTGACGCGGGTCGGTGTAGCCTATACGTGCATTCTCATCGGCTCCGAACATACCTCCCGGCACCTGTCCGAAGTTACGGCGTATCATCTCATGGACGTTATACGTTGCGTCAAGCATGACGGAATCTCCCGTCAGCAGGTACATCTCCGCCGGCTCACGGAAATATTGCGCGATATTCACGTTGTGCCAGTTGGGGAGACGGGAAGGGTTGGTGCAGTCGGCATTGTTGCGGTGGATCTTCTCGATGAGTGGAAGCACACTCTTGTCGCCCGTCTGATTATAATACCATACTACGCTCCACATATTGTCGCCGCCTCGGCAGTTTTCCCAATAATCCTCCAGGAAATTCTCATCAGCCTGCGCCATCTCCCATTCAAAATAACGCTTCATGAAGGGGAGCACGCGTTCATCGGCTGTAAATTCATAATAGTTTTGCAAGATCCAAAGCATGATCATCTGCGCCCACACTTCGCGCTTTCCGTTGCGCATATTGTCCGGACCGAAATAGCCGTCCTCCTGCTGGGAGGCGAGCACGGCGTCGATCCAGAACTGCGACTCCTTGATCATATCGGGATCATTGAGCAGGAATGCCAGATGACTGTAGCCGCGAAGCCAGTAGGGCACCTCCTCCCAACCTCTGTCGCCACCCTTGACGAGCCATGCGTTATTGTTCTTGTCGAGCCACGCGCTGATCTCGCTCAGATGACCGTTGAGTCCGTCGCGCTGAAGTTCGAGCTGACGCAGCAGCCATCCTTCGGGTTTGATTGCGCCTACGGGAAGTTTGTCAAGTGCCAACGGACGTAAAGCCACGGAGTCTGTCGATGAAGGGATATAGGGCATATCTACATTCTCTGCCTTGAAGCCTGCCGCTCCGGCGCATGATGCACCAAACAGAAGAAAACCGGATGCTGCCAAATTCAGTAGTTTCATGATAGGGGTTATGGTTTTAAAATTTAGAATTTAAAATTTAGAGTTTAGAGACACCTCGCTCCCATGGGCTTGGGCAACCAACTGGAGAAAACTCATCCGTGCTCCCCCTTTAGGGGCTGGGGCTTACGGGTCGGGGTATGCTCCGGGGTGTTACTCGTTAATGCAAATTTAATCCAATTATATATCTATCGATAAGTAATAGCTATTCATATTCCGATAAAATCCGGTCAATATGCCTGATTTTCTTTACCAAATACATTTTTGTCGTTATATGCCACTTATTACTGCCTCTGCACTTATCGCTGCCTCTATATATAAATAGCCTGAAAACGTGTGGCACGCTTTCAGGCTATTTGTTCAGATTCTATTTATTTAAGTGGTCAGATCTTCATTCGATATCCACCTCGAAGTCATCGCCGAAGAGATCGTCGCCCTCTCCTTCAGCACCATTATCCTCTCCGAAATCCTCGTCATTCATCGGCGATTCATCGGAATCCGAATCGGAACGGGTTGACTCATTGCCGGGGAGATAGGGATTGATCACTTTGTTGCGTGCAGCATCACGTTTGGCGGCAAGAGCCTCCTTCACTTTCACCTCAAGCTCTGCCATGAGTTCGGGATTCTCCCTTATGACGCGCTTCACGGCGTCGCGACCCTGACCGAGTTTGTTGCCATTATAGGAGAACCATGCGCCGCTCTTCTTCACGATGCCGTATTCCACTGCCATGTCGATGATCTCTCCCGCTTTGGAGATACCTTCGCCAAACATAAGCTCGAACTCCGCTTTCATGAATGGGGGCGCAACCTTGTTTTTCACCACCTTCACCTTCACGAGTCGTCCGATAGCCTGCTCTCCATCTTTGATGAATGAGGAGGGGCGTATCTCAAGACGAACCGAGGCATAAAACTTGAGGGCGTTACCGCCTGTGGTTGTCTCCGGGTTACCGAACATCACGCCGATCTTCTCACGTATCTGGTTGATGAAGATGCAGCATGTGCGGGTGCGCGAGATCGCTCCCGTAAGCTTTCTCATCGCCTGGCTCATCAGACGGGCATGAAGACCCACGTTCTTGTCGCCCATCTCACCCTCTATCTCAGCCTTGGGGGTCAATGCTGCAACGGAGTCGATCACAAGCACATCGATTGCTCCGGAGTTGATAAGCTGTTCGGCAATGTCGAGAGCCTGCTCGCCGTTGTCGGGTTGAGCGATCCAGAGATTGTTGACGTCTACACCAAGCTGCTCGGCATAGAAACGGTCGAATGCGTGCTCGGCGTCGATTATGGCGCAGATGCCACCCTGACGCTGTGCCTCCGCTATGACGTGGATGGCAAGTGTGGTCTTACCTGACGATTCCGCACCATAGATCTCGGTGATTCGTCCGCGTGGAAGTCCGCCGACGCCGAGCGCGAAGTCGAGTCCGATCGAACCTGTCGATACTGTCTCCACATCCTGCACAGCGTCATCGCCAAGACGCATCACGGTGCCTGATCCAAAATCTTTCTCAAGATGCTGCATTGCCACTTCAAGGGCTTTCTTCTTCGCATCCATATCACTGATCCTGCCGCTATTGGCGGATGCCGCTGCTTTTTTCTTTGCCATATATTTCGTTGTTTTAGTTTTATTCCGAGTACTGACGAAGTAAAGATACCGTTTTTTCACCTGATCTTTAACTTCACTGCAAAGTTAATAAAACTGATTGCTAAACTCATAATTTTTCGGCATTTAAATGACACTCATCTTATTTAAATATTCTTAACAAACGCATTTTGACTGCAAGTTTTTTGCAGTCAAAATGCATAATCTTCTAATTTGCACGCCCTTTTAAAAATCTCCGTCATAGAGGCATATACGCCGTCAGTCCGACAGGTGAAGCCATGCGGCAGGCGTCGCTATAACGGCACGTATTGTAGGCATTTTGAATATCCTCCACACTGATTTTGCAGCATTTTTTAATTTAAATCGCAATAAATATATCTATTTTCACGGATTATTCGTAACTTTGCACTTATTTTCAATCAGTATTTTTCAATCTGAATCTATACAATCAGACTATATATATTATATGAAACCCGAAATATCACACCGTGGCTATGAGATGCCGTCGTCGCCGATCAGGAAACTTGTCGGGGCGGCACGAGACGCCGAAAGAAGGGGCACCCACGTGTATCGTCTTAACATCGGGCAGCCCGACGTCCCCACTCCTCCACAGGCTCTTGAGGCTCTGAAGCATATCGACCGCAAGGTGCTGGAATATTCCCCGTCGGAGGGCATCGAATCGCTCAGAGTGAAGATGTCGGAATATTATTCAAGATTCGGTATGGATATATCCTCCGATGAGATTATAGTGACCTCCGGAGGATCAGAGGCAGTGCTCTTCGCTTTCATGGCATGTCTTGACCCGGGCGACGAGATCATCATTCCCGAGCCGGCGTATGCCAACTACATGGCGTTCGCAATATCCGCCGGGGCTGTAATAAAGAGCGTATGCGCGGATATAAACGACGGGTTCCGTCTCCCTCCGGTGGAGGAGTTTGAGGCTCTAATCACCCCGCGCACAAAGGGTATACTTATCTGCAACCCCAACAACCCCACGGGATATATATATTCTGAGGAGGAGCTTCTGAAGATTGCCGACATAGTGCGCCGACACAATCTCTTCCTCTTCTCCGATGAGGTCTACCGCGAGTTCTGCTACACCGACACCCCCTTCATCTCCGCCATGTCGCTGCCGGGGATAGAGGAGAACGTGGTGCTGATCGACTCCGTGTCGAAACGCTACAACGAGTGCGGCATCCGCATCGGTGCCATCGTGACGCGCCACAAGGAGTTGCGTGCCAACGTGATGAAATTCTGCCAGGCACGTCTCAGCCCGCCGCTGCTCGGTCAGATCGTGGCGGAGGCTTCGATCGACACTCCGGAGGAATACATGCAGTACGTCTACGACGAATATTTCCGTCGTCGCGACTTCCTCATCAAGCGTCTCAACGAGATTCCGGGCGTATACTCCCCAATGCCGATGGGAGCTTTCTACACGGTTGCGTCATTGCCCGTAGAGGATGCCGACCACTTCTGCAAATGGGTGCTTGACGAGTTCAGCCACAACGGACATACCGTCTTCATGGCACCGGCATCCGGCTTCTACACCTCGCCCGGAGAAGGACGCAACCAGGTGCGCCTCGCCTACGTACACAACATCGACTATCTCGCCGGCGCCCTCGACACCCTCGAAGCCGCCCTCGCCGAATACAACAGCAAGACCCAAAAAGCATAGAAAAAATAGAAAGAATAAGAGAATAGAAAGAATAAGAAGCAAAAAAAGGAATCTTAGGAAGCCCAAGCCGCCTAAGATTCCTTTCTATTTTCAAGTAGTCCAAGAAGTCCAAGAAGTCTCAGTGGTCTTAAGACTTCTTGGACTTCTTGGACCTCTACACCGCCTCAGACATTGAATCTGAAGTGCATAATATCGCCATCGTTGACCACATATTCCTTACCCTCGACCGACATCTTGCCAGCCTCTTTCACTGCATTCTCTGAGCCAAGGGTCACGAAATCATCATATTTGATCACTTCCGCACGTATAAAGCCCTTCTCAAAATCAGTGTGAATTATACCGGCGGCCTGCGGAGCCTTAGTGCCACGAAGGAAAGTCCAAGCACGCACCTCATCCGGTCCGGCTGTGAAATAAGTCTGAAGATCAAGCAATGAATATGCCGCACGGATAAGACGGCTCACGCCACTCTCCGTCAGACCGATCTCCTCCAGAAATTCCGCACGCTCCTCAGCTGTCTCCAGCTCCGCTATGTCGCTCTCCGTGGCTGCCGCTACAATCATTATCTGTGAGGAATCATCCTTCAATGCCTCTTTCACCTGCTCCACATACTTGTTGCCGCTGACTGCCGAAGCATCATCCACGTTGCAGACGTAGAGCACCGGCTTATTTGTCAGCAGGAAAAGATCATGGGCAAAACGCTGTTCATCCTTTGTCTCAAACTGCACGCTGCGTGCCGGACGACCCTGCTCCAGAGCCTCCTTATACGCTTTCAGCACCTCCGCCTGAAGTTTGGCAGTCTTGTCGCCTCCGGTCTGGGCAGCCTTAAGAGTCTTTGCCAGACGTGCGTCAACCGTCTCCAGATCCTTCAGCTGAAGCTCATAGTTGATGATCTCCATATCGCGCACAGGATCGACATTACCGTCAACGTGAGTGATATTGTCATCGTCGAAACAACGGAGCACGTGGAGGATGGCATCAGTCTCACGGATATTCGCGAGGAACTTGTTGCCGAGACCCTCACCCTTGGAGGCACCCTTCACAAGACCGGCTATATCCACGATCTCGACAGTGGCGGGCACCACACTGCGCGGGTTGCACATCTCCACAAGTTTATTAAGACGCTCATCGGGCACCGTGATCATACCGACGTTGGGTTCTATCGTACAGAACGGGAAATTCGCTGACTGAGCTTTCGCGTTACTCAGACAGTTGAAAAGGGTGGATTTACCGACATTAGGCAAACCCACTATACCGCATTTTAAAGACATTGCTGTTTTGCTATTTATTAATTTGTTGCAAAATTAATAAATTTCCGCGACATGACATCACTACACTCGCTCTTATCACCTCACGACAACACCGTCAATCACCTAAATACAGCCTCGGTTGTCACCAAGGAGTAGCGCCGACACGCGTATAGAGATAGGTCACGATACGCCCACTGTTGGTTTTCCATTGAAGCCAAAGGCTCGTGTCGCCATCCGAAAACCAGTATGCCATAGTAGATGCCGACCCTGATTCATACTGAAGATTAATCTGATAATTTGTAGTTGCGGAATATGATCGCTGGCAGAAATAGGCGAGCTCTTCCGATTCAGGGCGTCCGTTATCATAATAATAATACCATCCGTGACCACGTCCGTAGAAATCGAGATAGTTAGTATCATAGCGGTCTACAGGAGTGGAATTAGCCTGCGTGAGCATCCACACACCGTCAAGACGTGAATCATAGAAATAGTCAGATCCCCAACCCGGAGGGGGAGAGTAGGGCCAATCGTCACCTTCGACGCAGCCGGTCAGCGAAACCAATCCGCACACTGCCAACACCATACCCATTAAAAGTGATCTCTTTTTCATAACCTTCGATATTTTGATAATTAGCTTTCTATCAAAACAACCACAAAAACCGAAGAATAGTTCAGCACTCTTTATGATACATCATGATCTAACATGATACAACATGACACATCATGCTCCATCAGAAAGAGGTAAACGAGAACGGCAGCAGCGACCCGATGGAGGGGAAGATATAGGTCTTCTCCTTGCCGTAGAGTAGCACCTCTATCTTTCCGTAAAGCACCTCATATTCCAGCAATGCCTGACGGCATGCTCCACACGGACTTATCGGCATCTGCTGGAAATATTCCTCCCACGGCATATCCGGCTCCTTACCATCCTTGCTCCAGGCTGCTATGGCAATCTTCCTTATCGCCACGCCGGGATGGGTGGCGGAGGCATAGTAAAGGGCGGTACGCTCCGCACACATCCCCGACGGATAGGCGGCATTCTCCTGGTTGGAGCCGCACACTATCGAGCCGTCGGCAAGCTGCAATGCCGCTCCGACATGAAACTTCGAGTATGGGGAGTATGAACTGCGTGTCGCCTCTCGGGCTGAATCCACAAGTCGGCGGTCTGACGCATCAAGCTCCTCGATGCCACATTCCTTAACGAGGGTGGTGATTGTAAACTCTTTCATGGTTCCGTATGTTTTAAATTGCGTTCACAGATGGAAACCCACATAGGCTTCATTGAGGGAACACTTCTGTATTAGTATTAGTTTATATCAAAATTTGTGAAGATACCGGCAATTTGTGTATCTTTGTACTCTCATTTTAACGACAATGGTTCCACGTTTATTATCCCTACTTCTCCTGCTCTCCTTGGCGACATCCTCCCTAACGGTTGTCGCAACCAATAATTATGAAGTGTATATCGATAGGTTCTGCCACCTTGCGGTGGAACATCAGGAGGAATTCGGCATACCCGCCTCCATAACTCTGGCGCAAGGACTCCTTGAAAGCGCGGCGGGGAAGAGCACCCTCGCCACCAAAGGTAACAACCACTTCGGCATAAAATGTCACAAGGAATGGAAGGGGAAATCAATGAAACGAAGCGACGACTCTCCCAACGAGTGTTTCCGATCCTACAACACACCGGAAGAGAGTTTCCTCGATCATTCCCGTTTTCTGCGCCGCACTCGCTATCAGAAACTCTTTGACCTCGACATCACCGACTATTCCGGCTGGGCACGCGGACTGCGTGAGTGCGGATATGCCACCGACCCTAACTATGCCGCTCGCCTCATCACCATAATAGAACGATACTCCCTATATATATATGACACGCAGGAGGGACGCTCGCAAGAGGAGACCGTAGCCTTCATACGCGACATGCTGGTCAACACCCATCCCGTGCGCCGCACTCGCGGACTGCATTACGTGGTGGCGACACCGGGCGACACCTACGCCTCGATCGCGAAGGAATTCAACCTAAAGGAGAAGAAACTCATGAAATATAATGATGCACATAAAGACCATGAGATAAAAGCGTGGGAGGAGGTATATCTTGAGGAGAAACTTGAGACAGCTCCGGATGGAGTGACAACAGTCACCATCGGTGAGGACGAGTGCATCCATTCCATAGCGCAACGCTACGGGATGAAAGTGAAGGTCATCAAAAATCTCAATCATAAAGCCTCCGACACCCCCGGGACAGTCCTGAATTTAAGGTAAAAGGAGGGGAGAAAGGTAAAAATTTTTTAAATAACAGCCAAAAAACACGTTTTGGCAAAGGAATTTTGCACAAAATCAAATTTTTCACTAATTTTGCGCAACATTATCGGCATCCGGCACTCCGCCACCAATGGTCGGGCTGCCGCCGTAAGGTGTCTGCCTCTGTAGTTCAACGGATAGAATAGAAGTTTCCTAAACATCTATTCTCTCTAAGAGCTAAAAATGGCACTCTAAATCATTAACCCAGTTAATGATAACCGGCACAACAAACGACATAATACTATAAAGTCTTGTAGTTCAACGGATAGAACGAGGGTTTCCTAAACCTTAAATCGGGGTTCGATTCCCCGCAGGACTACAACGAAGCCTCACCTTTTTAGGGTGGGGCTTTTTACTTTCCGCACTTTTTGACTAAATTTGCGTTGAAAAGTTCTACAATAGTTCTACAAGAAAAGAAATGGCTACCTTCAAAGCAGAAATATATGCTCACCAAAAGCGGGCAGATGGCACATATAACATCAAAATCCGAGTTACCCACAAGCAGCGCAAAAAGTATCTCGCTACTCCGTGGTATGTAGGTAAAGAGGACATGACACGCGCCCTCAAGCTGAAAAATCAACGGTACATTGATATGGTTGAGGATTTGTTGCGCAAGTATCGCTCAATCTGCAATAGTGTTGGTGAGGGGCTTGATGACATGAGCGTTGAGCAAGTGGTGGAGCTTATCACCCGGAAAGAAACAGATAAACCCTTTGATTTGGATATAGTGGACTATACGCGCAAGTTCGTTACCAAACTTGACAAGGCAGGGCGTGGTGGCACCGCAAGGGCGTATGAGGTTGCGATTAACAGCCTTTGCCGTTTTGTCGGACGTGAGAGTGTGAGCATAAAAGAAATCACTGTGCAATTCCTTACTGACTGGATAGCATGGATAGCAGCCCAGCCCCCACGGAAAAACTGCAAAAAAGGAGACCGCGCCCAAAGCCTGTATCTCGCTCAACTCCGAGCTATGTATAACCGAGCCAAAAAAGAGTTTAACGATGAGGAGGCCGGCATTATCCGCATACCCTTTTCACCATTCAACAAAGTAGAGATACCCAAGCCATCGCTTTCAAGGAAACGAGCGTTGACGGTTGAGCAACTACACAAATTCTCCGAGATACCTTATACAACCATTCTGCAACCGGGCGTGAACCGCTTCAACTTTGCCAAAGATGTATTCCTGTTGAGTTTTATGCTGGTCGGCATGAACGCTGTGGACTTATACACCGCTACGGATTGCAAGGGTGGCCGCATTACCTACCAACGTGCCAAGACACGAAACCGCCGCGCCGACAATGCGGAAATCTCAATAAAACTGGAACCGGAGGTAATGGCTCTATTTGAAAAGTACCGTGACCCGTCCGGGCAAAGAGTTTTCAAGTTCTACAAACTCTATTCCTCAATGGATACGTTTTGCGCGGCTCTCAACAAGGGGCTTAAAAAGTTGGGAGATATTATTGGCGTTGATGATTTGGAGTTTTACGCTGCCCGCCATTCGTGGGCTACCATTGCCAACAATGACGCTGGCGTTGACAAATACACTGTTCATGAGGCGTTGAACCATGTGGATGAAACAATGCGAGTGACGGATATTTACATTCGTAAGAATTGGGAGCGCATAGATAAAGCCAATCGTGCCGTGCTTGATTTACTCCAACTGAATTTACCAAGTGTTGATGAGCCTAAAAAATAGGTTTTGCCTAAGCAAAATTTGTAAATCGCTGTGGCGCAACGCCTTATTAAGACCGTTTTGCTTAGGCAAAATGTTCCACGGATTTTTGCCCCTCAAAATCGCCCCAAAACACCCTCTCAAACACACTTATTTTGCTTAGGCAAAATTTGTATTACGTTGTAAATATGAATGTTATAAAATTATTTTGCTTAGGCAAAATGTTCCACACACCAAATTTTTGCTTAGGCAAAATTTGTAAAATACTGGTTTATAGATTATTGCCAACTTTTGCCTAAGCAAAATAACAAAATCAATATTTTGCCTAAGCAAAATTTGTAAATCGCTGTGGCGCAACGCCTTATTAAGACCGTTTTGCCTAAGCAAAATTTAGCCTCACGCGCACGCGCATAATGCGCGCAGGCGCGTTAAAACACACTATATATAGAGAGTATAAGAAAGTAGTATATGTTTTAGAAATAGGGGGTATGGGGGAAAGAACAAAACAAGTGGAGCGACACCCGAAAGCACCGCTCCATTCGTTTTAGTCCTCAAACATCTTTCCGGCTCCAAGCAAGAGCCATTTGGCACTAACGCCATACTCTTTAACCATAGGCTGGAGCCATGATACTTGAAACCAACCACGCTCTAAGTCTTTCCGATTGGCTATGAGGTTGCGCCGGTCAATATCGTAGAGGCGGCAATAGGTGTTGACACCCCTTATTCGTTTCATCGCAATTATCGCGTCAAGGGCGCAATAAAAGCGTTCCATGATTTGCTTGCTTACTGAGGTGTTCATTTTACATAGGCTTCAACTACGCACTGAAAAAATGTTGTTTCGCCATTCCTCACAACTGGTATGAGGAAACCGACCTTTTCCGGGCGCAGTTTGGCGTATTTCTTTTGAAATAGCTTTGTGCCATATTCCACATTGTCCTTTGGCGCAATAGCCTTACGGAGTTTGGTATGGGGAGCAATCGACGTTGTGCCTTTGGGATTATTAGCTAATGCCATTACGGTATCATCAAAAATAATCTCTTTACTTGATTTATCGCCGAGCATAAGAAATTTATCCCAATCAATTTCAATCACATCATCCGTGAGGTTTTCAATAGCGAGATTTGCAAAGTACGCCCCACTATCGAAATCAATATATACTTTGACAACTCCATTGGTAGCCTCAAGCGTATCACTTACCTCTGGCTCAACCATTCGCAGGTAGCAGCCATTTATCTTTTCTTGCGCATGAGCGCACAATCCTACTATCAAGATTAGGATTGTAAAAATCTTTCTCATTCGTTCAACGCTCTAACAAGTTCAACATCGGCTTTGAGCTGGTAAAGCTCATCAAGGGGCTGGCCGGTGATTTTTGCAGTTGTGATTGCTTTCTCTATCTCGGTCAGCACTCGGAGGCTCTCATCGGAATTTACCCGGTTTACACTGGTGAGGCTTTCTTTCATAAGCTCTATCACCATACGATAGTAGGTATTCATACGGTTGCTGGTGTTATATTAAATTTCAGTTCAAGCATAGTTAGGAGGCGGTCAATCTGGGATTGCGCCTTATCCACTTGCGCCTGTGCGCGGTCAACTTGGTCTTGCGCTCTACGGGTTATTTCGTGGGCTTCTTTGGTGAGGTCTGCTTGTGCAGTCATTGCAGAAACGATTTTGTCTATCTCTACTCCAAAGGTGCAAGGCGGGTTGTTGGTAAGATTGTTTCCGGCAAACTGTGGGTTATCCCCCGTTATTGGGCCGTTGAATTGCTGACCGCTGCCCGCATTTTCTTGTGTATTCTCTTGCGAGTTCACATTTTCCTCAATAAGCATATTGCCCTCGCCTGTTTCAAGCCATTCAAGGTTTAGGTTGGGTGATAATTCTTTTAGTTTGTTCATAAAGTTTTTAGGCTCTACGGCCTTTCCGTTTATGACTTGTGAGAACGCGGAGGCATTGTTGTAGCCAACTTTTGTGCCCAACTCTTGTTGGCTGGCAGCTACCCCAATACTAATGAGGTAGCGGACTAAAATTTTGTATCGGTCTATCTTTGTCATTATGAGGTAGTTATGATTTTTGAGAAAAATTTACCTAAATTTAATCCTAAAATCTTTTGGTAGTTTAGGTAAATATGTTTACCTTTGCAACACAATAAGATTTATAACGCCGCAAAGATACAAAATTTATGTTTGCGGAACACATAAACACTATAAAAATTATAATGGAACAAAAGAAAAAAACAAAGTTTAGGCAAATCTATGACGCGCTACCAAGCAAAGCACCGATAGCCCCCAAATCGGCTTTTGTAAAAGAAATCGCCAAGTTGGTTAAGGTGCATGAGGTAACGGTACGCTGCTGGATTGCCGGAACACAAAAGCCCGATGCTTTGAAAACATCCATTATTGCAAAGCATTTGGGCGTACCAGAAAACGAATTATTCTCTTAATCAAATTGCAACACCGATGACTGGAATACAAATTTACAACACTTGTTGGCTCTCAGTATGGCTTTTATGTCTATGTGGGGCTATATGGGGTGTAATCGCCGGCAACTGGGCGCACTGGCTCTTTGTGGCTGCTTCGCTCTACTTTGCCTACTTGCTCTTTATTGATGATGAGGATGGCGAAAGCCTCAAGCAATTACTAACACGCAAAATCAAAGCGTATAAGGAGGCTAAGTGATGACCGTAACAATGGAGTTGTACGAATTAAAGACGCTATGCTCGGATATGGCCGCGCTCGGTGTCGCTACCTACCAAAAGGACGCGGCCCCGGCTACTGACCTTATTTCTCAACGTGAGGCGTATCGCCAATTCCAAGAGGTTAGGGTTAAGAGGTGGGTTGAAAGCGGATTGATAACACCCCAACGCAACGGGGCGGCACTCAATGCCAAACGCTATTACTCACGCGCTGAACTGATGGCAATCAATAATGCCGAAAGGCTGAACACAATAATTCACAGATAACATGAAAACAATTAAGCTCAAATCGCTGGCTCTTGTGAATTTCAAGGGTGTACGCTCCTTTGAGGTTGCGTTTGATAGTGATGTGGTTTCTATCCAAGGCGGTAACGCCACCGGCAAGACCACTCTCTATGATGCTTACCTTTGGCTGCTCTTTGGAAAGGATAGCGCGGGCCGTGGTGATGGTAACGGGGGATTTAATGTAAAGACCCTCGGCACGGACGGAAAGCCTATCTACCGTCTGGAACACTCCGTAACAGGTGTGTTTGAGATAGACGGGCGAGAAATCAAACTGCAACGCTGCTTAGTGGAGAAATGGAGCAAAAAGAACGGCTCTAATGAGGAATCCATGAATGATGAGCAACAGTATTTCATCAACGATGTGCGTTGCGGCACCAAAAAAGAGTATCAAGCGGAAATCTCCGAAATAATCCCGGAGAATGTCTTTCGCATGATTACCAACCCGCACTATTTCCCACGTCTTTCAGCCGATGACCAGAAAGATATGTTGCTTGAAATGGTAGGCAATATATCCGATGAGGAAATAGCGGCAACTGATGAGGGCTTTATGGCGTTGCTGGACCATATCAACGGCACCTCACTAATCAAATTCGCCCAAGAGATAGCGGCAAAGAAAAAGAGTTGCAATGATGCGCTCAAAACCATACCCGCCTCTATCGAAACAGCACAAAAGTTAATGCCGGAGATTGAGGACTGGGCCGCGCTTGAAAGTGAACTTTCCACCAAGAAAAAGAGCCTCGCGGAAATAGACGCACAGCTTACCGACCACAACAATACGGTGAGCCAAGCCAACCAGCGTAGAAATGAAATCATACGCCTCAAGGGGGCTAAGGAAATGGCTTTGACTACGCGCCAATCTAATTTGCGCATACAAGCCAATGCCGACACCAACAAGGCTAAGGCCGACTTACAGGCTATGGAAAGCGAACTTGCGACCTTACAACGCAATATCGCCTCCAAGCGTGGAGAACTCGCCGATGTGCAAGCCACCATTACTAAGCTCAATGAGCAAATCGTAGCCCTGCGCGATGAGTTTAAGGCCGTGGCAAAGGAAATGTATGTAGAACCGGCTGAGGGTAGTTTGGTATGTCCTACTTGTGGCGAACCACTCCGTGGTGAAAACCTCACCAAGCAAAAGGAAACAATGCGTGGCAACTTTGAACAGCACAAGGCAGAACGCCAAAAGTCTATCCAAGCAAAGGGCGTACCTATGCGCAAAGAGTTAGACCGCGCCAAAGAAACGGAAACACGCCTCAAAGGGCAAATATCTACCTATGAGGATAGCGTGTTAGACCTCAAAGGCCGTATCGAATACGCCAAAGCGCATATCCCCACCGCCAAAAATGCCGATGAGCTTATCAAGGTTGACCCTGAATGTATCGCACTCGCCAATGAGATTGAGGAACTGAATAATCGCCTTAATGCTGAAATCCAGCCCACCGATGTAAGCGAACTGCAAGAGGCTAAGGCTATTCTTTCCGAAAGCATAGCCGAACTCAACCGCCGCCTCGGAAAGCGTGATACAATCACTCGCTGCCAAAAAGAGATTGAGGAGCTGGAGGAAAAGCGAGTTGCCAACAACCAAGCCATTACCGATTTGGAGCGTTGGGAGGACACCTACACTCGCTTTCTCAAAGCCAAAGATGAAATCCTCATGGAACGTATCAACGGCCTTTTCAGCTACGTTTCTTTCTCTTTCCTCAAAGAGCAAAAGAATGGTGGTGAGAAACTGACTTGCTTTTGCACCGTCAACGGCATACCTTATCCCGATGTGAACGCGGCCGGCAAGCTCAATGCCGGACTTGATATAATCAACGCGATATGTCGCACCAAAGGCATTTCCGCACCGATATTCATAGACAATGCCGAAAGCGTGAATGAGATTATCCCCACAATCTCACAGGTGGTAAATCTCCGTGTAAGCACTCACCGAACTCTAACCATACAATAAGCTACAAGATGACACAACCAACGACACAACAGCCCGCAAGGACTGCACCGACACCGCAAACAACGGCTCCGGCACAGAAATCCCCCGTCAACATATTAAGCGAAATGCTTAATCGTGCCTCAATGAAAAGGCAATTTGAGGACACCCTCAAAGCCGGGGCCGCCACATTCATAGCCTCAATGTTGGAACTCTACGGCTCTGATAGCAAACTCCAGCGTTGCGACCCCGGCCAAGTGTGCAAGGAGGCACTTAAAGCGGCCGCCCTGCGCCTGCCTATCAACAAGGCACTCGGACAGGCTTATATCATAGCCTACAACAACACCGTCACCGATGAACACGGTAACAAGGTTAAACGCTATGAGCCTACTTTCCAGATAGGCTACAAGGGGCTGTATCAACTTGCCATGCGTACCGGCCAATATCGCATTATCAATGCGGACGTGGTGTATGAGGGCGAACTCCGTAAAAAATCAAAGCTCACAGGTGAGATTGATTTGGACGGAGAAAAGACCTCGGACAAAGTGATTGGCTACTTTGCATATATCGAATTGCTCAATGGCTATCACAAGGCACTCTATATGAGCGTTGAGGATATTGCCAAACACGCCAAACGCTACTCCAAAGCTCTTATGTGGAATAGTGACGTAACAGTTGAGAGCCTTATGGAGTTAGCTAAACTGCCCGTTGTTGCCGAAAGTGGCAATTTGGGCTGGCTCGGTAACTTTCACGGAATGGCAGTTAAGACCGTTTTACGAAATCTACTAAGTAAATATGGCTATCTTTCCGTGGAACTCCAAGAGGCTTTGGAGAAAGATGAAACCACTGGCGATGTTAAGCAACTCACTACGACCGACACCCCCGCGCTGACTCCGGCTCAACCCGTGCAAGCCATTGATGTAACCACGGTGGACTATGAGGACGTAAGCAATGCCCCCGCCGGCGTTGAGGATGCGGAAAGTGAGGATTTGCCAACAGAACCCGACCCCGGTTTTTAATCCGCTCCGACAATGGAATTGAAAGTGTTAGGCAGCTCGTCAAGTGGTAATTGCTACATTCTTGACAACGGCAACGAGGCTTTGATACTTGAGGCGGGCATACGCTTTGCCGATGTAAAAAAGGCTTTGGGCTACAATATCCGCAAAGTGGCGGGCTGTCTAATCACCCACCGCCACAACGACCACGCCAAATACATTAAGAACATGATGGAGAATGGTATTCACACATTGGCATTGCCTGATGTATGGACTGCAAAGCAACTGACGGATTCACGCGCCGTTGCTATCCAGCCAAACAAAGGGTATAAGCTGGGCCGGTTTAAGGTACTGCCTTTCCACGCCTGCCACGATGTGCCTTGTGTCGGCTACCATATCATGCACCCGGATTGTGGGCGTGTGTTGTTTCTCACTGATAGTTGCGACTGCTTGCATTTATTTCCGGCTCTCAATCATGTTTGGATAGAGTGTAATTATTCCACCCCTAAGCTGATTGAGGCAGTGAGTAAGGGCTACACTCTCAAAAGGCAGATTGAACGCCTCCCCAACTCTCACATGGAGCTTGACACTTGCAAGCGTGTACTCTCTGAACATGACCTATCCCACGTTCAAGAAATCGTGTTGTTGCACCTCTCGGAGCAAAACAGCGATAGGGAGCATTTCATAAGCACCATTGAACGACAAACGGGTAAAGTTGTGTATGCTGCGCACCCGAATATGACTATTGACATTACCAAGTATTGACTATGGCAAAGGTGATGGTTGAAAAGATTAACGGGCGATTTAGCCTACAACCCCTATATGAGTGGTTTACGCAAGTTTGCGATGGACTTTTCCACATTGAGATTAAGAAAATCCGCAAGCCGCGCACCAACGACCAAAACGGTTGGCTCTGGGGCTGTATCTACCCTATGCTCTTAGACGGGCTTTTAGAGGCTGGTTGGGAGTTTACCACGGTGGAGCAAGTGCATGAGTTTTTCAAATCCATTATGGCAAAGGAAAGTGTTGTCAACCGACACACTGGCGAAATAGTGGAATTTCCAAGCTCGACAGCCACGATGAACACCGTGCAATTCTCCACTTATTGCGATAAGCTAAGGGATTATGGGCGTGAATTTCTCGGAATCGAAATACCGGACCCGGATAAATACTGGAGGCTGAATGATACAAGTAGCTGATAATGTTGTGGCCGAACTGGTAAGGCATATTCCGATGATATTAGAACTTTTGCCACGCAATCCCACAAAAAGCCTTAGAGTGGCAAACGCAATAAGAATGACTAAAATTAACATCAACAAATTAAAAGAATTAGATGATGAAAGAAAACGTAATCGAAATCAACAGCGCGAACTATGACGCGGCCTATGCTATGGCTGATGAGCAAACGCGCAAAGTGCTGGCCGTCCTCTGTGGACGTAGCGATGAAACAACTGCACCCGCCAAGCCAGCCCCCACACTTTCCGACTATACCACTATCCGCTCCTATGAGGATGCGTGTGTGGCACTCGGAATAGAGCCGACCCTCAATAAATCTCTCATCGTGAGAAATGGCGATAGTGTTGAAGATTTGTTTGAGCTACCTAAGCACATTGTGGCTCAAATGAAACTGGAAACCATTTGCCGCGCCCTTTGGGGTGGTGAGGTTAAGGTATATCCCGACCCCAAAGGTGAACGTACCTATTGGTACCCGTGGTTTGCACTCTACACCAAAGATGAAATGGAGCGCATGAACAAAGAACAGCGGGGTGCCCTCCTGTCTGCTCGTGCGGATGGTGGAGCGGCTGCGGGCTTCGGTTTTCTGGTTGCGTATCGTCGTTCCTCGTACTCGTCTGCGCGCAGTGGCTTCCGCTTGTGCCTTGACACTGAGGAAAAGGCAGAATACTTTGGCAAACAATTCGTGGAGTTGTGGGCTGAGGCAATCGCTTTCAATTTCACCGTGGGCGAACATATCACGGAATAAAACTGCAACATCAACCCCAAATAAAAAGAGATATGCAACCCGATGTAATGTTTCCCAATGACCCGGTTGAATCCCGCGAACAAATGTTGCGGGACAACTGCGACCAGATAGAGCAGCGTAGTTTTACGCGCTCTTTCTCCCAAGATGAGGTGTATGCCCGCCGTGCTGAACTGGAGCAAGTGTCAATCCAAGTTGCCGAACTTGAAGATGAACTCGCCCAAATCCGCGCCGACATAAAAGGACGTATCAAGCCATTGCTTGAACGCCGGGGCAAAATCCTCGATGAGCTGAAATCCCGTGGCGAATGGGTAACGGCCGACACTTTCAAATTCGTAGATGTGGAGGATGGCACAGCCGCCTACTACTCTGGCGATGGCTACAAGATTGAGGAACGCCCAATAACCCCGGAGGAACGCCAACGCAACATCATTCAAGCCACGCGCTTTTTCAATCGCACCGGCACCGATGACTAAATAACAATATTCACCAACTTAACCCCACAAAAAACATGGAAGATAGCAAGCCTATTGCAATCAACATCGAACACTACACAGGCGATAAGCCTATTGAGGTAGTGTATCGTGAGGGCCGTGCAAGCTCCGTGCTTGACACCAAAGCCCCCGAAAGTATCAGCGTGTGTGGCGTACTCTCTACGCCCCTTGACTGGCTGGAAAAGCGCGTTGACACGATAGACCAGAAAAAAGCAAATATTCTGGTGGAGCGTGAGAAAATGACAATCACGCTCACAGTCAACGAAAGCGACCACTACACCAAGAATACTATCACCGGCACCGCCCAACTTTCCGAAATCTTTAAGAAATTCGGAATCAACAACCCCAACGTAGGGTGGACTCCCGCCAAACTGGGACAATTCCTGCGCCTTAATCGCTCCGCGTTTGAGGATAAGGAAACGTGCATGAAGCTGGTGTCAGCCCTCAAGAATTTCACCGCCAAAGCTAAGGCACAAATCGAAAAGCAACATGACCCGTCCGGCTCACGCGCCGATGTGTACCGCCAAGAGGTAGAAAGCAACCTGCCTAAATCGTTCACCGTGAAAATTCCTATCTTCGCCGGTCCCGTCAAAACGACTTTCGATGTGGAGTTTGACCACTACCTTACAGACGGTGAGGTATTTCTACAACTCGTTTCCCCCGGCGCACAGGAGCTTATGGATGAGTGGCGCGACAACAGCATTGACAAAGTGCTGAACTCTATCCGTGAACTTGCCCCCGATATTGCCATTCTCGAAGCGTAACAACTGCAATCCCCTATGGCAATAAAGCGGACAAAATCGCAAATGCCTATTGATACGGGGGAATGGTTAGACAGCCCCCGTATCAATAATCTCTCTTATGACCTAAGAGGGATATGGCTTACTATGCTTTGCTATATGTGGGAAAGCCCCACAAGGGGGATAATGGCAAAAGCCAACGGCAAACCATACACGCAAGACCAGATAATACGCCTATTGGATATTGACCCGTTAGCCCTTTCAATACTTTTGGAAAATGGCTTATTGGCAAAGAATGACAAAGGGGCTTATTACTCCCCGGATATGGTACACCGTGAGCGTGTGAGCAAAGCAAGGCGCACAGCCGGCCGCAAAGGTGGCGAGGTAATGAAAGATAAAATCCTCAATCCCAAAATAGAGGAAACGCCCCCCACGATTGTTGAACCGCCCCCTACACCAGCAGCCACACCTCAAAAGCCGGCACTGTTTAAGGAGGATGAGGTGCCAGAAACGCCCCCCGAACTATCCCCAGAACAAAAAGCAAAGGCTGAAAAGAAAAAGAAATACAAGTATGCCGAATTTGTAACCCTGACAAAAGATGAGTATGCCAAGTTGTGTACTGAACACACAGAGGAGGCCGTAAGGCGAATGATTGAAATACTCGACAACTACAAAGGGCAAAGTGGCAAACGATACAAGAGTGATTATAGAGCTATCCTTAATTGGGTAGTGGATAGATATAACGATGAACAATTAAGATATGGCATTAGACCCACAACAAATGCGACTACCGCAAAATCAGCAGGAGGCTTTGGAACTGTTGCGCCGTATGCAACAGGAGCGAACCCAACTGCAACGGGAGCAAGCCCACAATCTGGTGATGCGCCGGAGAAAGGCTATTCTGAAAGGTTTTAAGTATGACCTCACCGATGAGAACGAATACAACGTACACGCCAATATGGTTATCGGAATGGGCGATAACTATATGCTCCGTGAGTTTTCGCGCTTTATGGTTGATGAGCATAACAAAAACGTGCTACGTTTCTTACTCTACTATTTCAACAACTGCCCGCTTGCTGAATCCGTCTTTCCCGATGAGGATTACAAAATTCACAAGAATATCCTATTGGTAGGCGAACCCGGTACCGGCAAAACTATGTTGATGCAAGTGTTCGCGGATTATCTACAAGCGACCAATAACGATAATCAGTTTACCTCTATCAGTATGACCCAACTTATGAACTACCAAAAGGTATTCGGACATATTGATAAGTACACATACAATGAGCTTAAAGGAGCAAGCCGACAAGAGGCGTTTGACGGGGTTAATCCCTACAACATTTGCCTTAACGACTTAGGTATTGCAACTGAGCAGCAAAAGAGTTTCGGCACACAGCTCACCCAAGTTACCGATGAATTTCTCTTTGCCCGCTATGAGATTTACCAACAATACGGCAAACGCTATCATATCACAAGCAATCTTACCGTCAAAGACTTTAAGAAACGCTTTGAGGCACGATTGGTTGACCGTTTCAAGAGTTTCAACGTGATAGAGTTGCATGGTGGTAGCCGCCGGCGTTAATCTCTTATTTCAAAAAGTGTGTTCAACAAACAACCCAACCGCAATTATGGAGCATAAATTTAACTACAACTGGACCCTTAAAGACGCTAATTTCAGCAAGGATAAGGGCGTTGTGTTTTCGTGCTTTGCTTGTGGGGGGGGGGGGGCAACAATGGGCTATAAATTAGCTGGTTACGATGTAATAGGATGTAATGAAATTGACCCTCGCGTTATGAGCTTATACGAACAAAACCATCATCCCCGATACGCTTTTCTTGAACCAATCCAGACGTTTAAGGATAGGACTGCATTCCCGGATGCTCTTTATAATCTTGACATTTTGGATGGCTCACCACCATGCTCCGCTTTCTCAATAGCGGGTAGCCGAGAGGAAGCGTGGGGCGTTGAGAAAAAGTTTCGTGAGGGTCAAGCAACCCAGATACTTGATACTCTATTTTTTGATTTCATAGAGCTTGCGCACAAGCTTCAGCCCAAAGTTGTAATAGCTGAGAACGTGAAAGGACTATTACAGGGTGATGCGAAAAAATATGTGCAACGTATCTATGCGGAGTTTGACGCAGCCGGCTATTATTGTCAGCACTGGCTATTGGATGGCTCTAATATGGGCGTACCACAAAGGCGTGAGCGAGTGTTTTTCGTATGCCTAAGAAAAGACCTCATAGACTTTGTGCCGGTGCAATACAATCTGTTTGACGTGCTGCCACGCCTTACTCTGGACTTTCACGAGCCTCCTATCACTTGTGAGGACGCGGGCATAGAGTTGGGGGACCCGATAACGACACCATGCTATGCTGAGGAATACGACAGGCTCAAAGCTGGATTACCCAAAAAGTATCTCCAATGCTGTCTATACCCTAAGACGGTCGTACACCCTACGCTGATTGCCGGGTACCGAGCAAAAGCCTCCCCAATGCCGGATTGGGGCAAACAATGGCTATCAACATCGGATATATGCAAAATATCATCATTCCCTCAAGACTACGATTTTGGCACACAAAAGCCGGAATATGTATGCGGAATGAGCGTACCGCCGCTTATGATAGCCCAAATCGCTACGCAAGTTTATGAACAATGGCTAACAAGAATTAACCAAGTAAAATGACACGAAAGAAAGTAATACTCACCCTTAGCCGAGTGTTTCCACAAACCCACTCAAAAAAAGGTATCAACACGCTCTTTGCGGTTAACCTTTTCGCGGGCCGTAAGATACACACCATACGCACCGATGAAAAGGAGTTATGGGAGCAGCGTGTTAAGGATATTAACGATGGGCGCAAGCTCTTATGTGTGCGTGAATGGACTGGCCGCCCTTACAACTCTGAGCAGGCCGACATAAAGAACTTTGTGCAAGTAGGATTGCAACACATCACAATGACTTATGGAGCAGATGATAAACTACCCCAAGCATGGGTGGATGGTAAGCAGGTCCCGATTGAAACACTCGCCAAGAATGACGGACTCCGTGTTGAGGACTTTGTTGAGTTTTTCTTTGGTACAAAGCAATACAATAACAACGTCTTTGAGGGCGTGATACTCCATTTTACGGATTTCCGCTATTGAGGTATGGAGAATGTGGTTTTGAACGGTTGCACTTGCTACAACGGGGATAGTCTGGAGCTTATGGCTACTATGCCCGATAAGTGCGTTGATTTCATTCTGTCTGACATACCCTATGATTTGGATTTGAACGGTGGCGGGGCGCATGGTGATTTCTGCACCCGCAAGCAAATCCAATCACGCAAAAACAGCTCACTTTACTTTGTATCACAAGGCATAGACTACGACAAAGTTTTCTCTGAATTTGAGCGCATTTGCAAGGTAGTGAATATATGCGTGTTTTGCTCAAACAAGCAGATAGGGCGCATAATGACATGGTGGGAGCAGCGCGGTTATGTGGCTACACTACTTGTATGGGATAAGCCTAACCCTATGCCTTTGGGTAATGGGTGCTACATAAACAATCTTGAATTTATCGTTTATGTACGCTCCAAAGGTGCTACCTACAATTCCCTCGGCTACGATATGCAATTCAAGACCTTTCGGAACCAGCCGCCTCAAGCAAAAGAAAGAATACACGAAACGGAAAAGCCGGTGAGCCTACTGCAACGCTTGTTGTTGCTCCACTCCAACGAGGGTGATGTGGTGTTTGACCCTTACGCCGGCTCTTTCACCACAGCCATTGCCTGCCACAAGGAAAAACGCAAATTCATTGGTTGCGAGATACTATCAAAATACTACGAGCCGGCCGTGAAACGCCTCCGAGGTGTGACCGCTCAACAAAGTTTATTCTAAAACTCAAACAAGTTACTACAATGGAAACAAACCCCACGAAAAGAAAAGATATATTTCTGGTGGACCCGCGTAATATCCGGGTTGTTGACGGTTTCAACGTGCGCCGGGATTTTGACTTAGAGGAACTGAAAGAACAAATCAAGTCAAAGGGTGTGCTTAATCCTATAACCGTAATCGCCTACAAGGATGAGAACGGAATGGAACTTTACAAGCTGGTTGACGGAGAAAGACGTTACCGTGCCACTATGCTTGCAATCTCCGAGGGTGCTGACATTCCTTTCGTGCCAGCTCTCAAAGCTCCAAAGGACGCAACGGTGCAAGACCTATACATTGAGCAGATGATGCGTAACGAGGGCAAAAAGTTTACCGAGCTGGAATGTGCGGTTATGTATCGCCGTTTCAAAGAGGAATTTGGCTACACACAGGTACAAGTGGCCGACATCTTCAAGAAATCCCCAGCTTTCGTGAGCAAGTGCCTTTCGTTGCTTGACCTGCCCCAATATCTCCAAGACAAAATAGCGTGTGGCGAGTTGTCGGCAAAGGCAGCAAGGGAGATAGCCACAAGTTACTCAGATAGCCACGACCAAGTGAGAGCCGCAAAGTCAGCCGTGAGAACTGCAAAATCAAATGGACGTGCGACCGCTACCAACAAGGAGGTACAACGTGCCCTCAAGGACGCAAAGCAAGGTAGGGTTATCGCTGACGCTCTTAGGAGTATTACCGCATATCTGGACGGTGTGCCGACCATTGAGGTTGACCGTCTTATAAAGTCGCTTGATAGGTGTGGGACTTTGCACGCCGCTATGAAAGAATATAAATCAATCTCAAACTGAAAACGCATGATAAAATTAAAAAGAGTGCTTGACGCGTACTTTTGGAACGCAACTGACTATTTTACTTGTGAGCGCAATATCGCGAGTATGGAAATCGTAGAAAAGCCCCGGCAATTTGGATGTTGCACGTTAACTCAGATAACCACTTTTGACGGTGAAAAGGTGTGTGTGACTGAAACACCGAAGCAAATCTTTGAGCTTCTAAAGTATGACAAGTAACATGGAAATGAACACCTACCAAAAGGAGGCAAAGGCAACAGCCATTTACCCCAACGATGGAAATATCACCTATCTGGCACTCGCCCTTTGTGGCGAGGCTGGTGAGGTGGCAGACAAGATAAAGAAAGTGCTACGCGATAAGCAAGGGCAATTCTACGCCCCCGACATTGCCGCCATTGCACTTGAACTGGGCGATGTGCTTTGGTATGCTGCCAATCTCGCTAACGCCATTGGCTACACGCTTTCCGACATTGCCGAAATCAATCTCCAGAAAATCAACAGCCGCGTACAACGTGGTACACTCCACGGGTCCGGTGATAACCGATAACCAACAACTGTAAAAATGAAACCAATAGAATTTCCCGAACAAAACGCTATCGCTACAAGTGAGGATGAGAACGTGCAACCCTTACCCTGCCGCATATCAAAGGACGGCACCCAAGTAATATCGTGCTGGGAGATAACCGAGGCTGACTTTGAACGCCTCAAGAGAAACCCAAGAATATACATATCGCAACTGACGTTTGGTGCTAATATTCCACCGCTCTTTGCGACAACCGACAAACACGATTTATTCACATATAAACAACCCGAACAATGACACAAGACATCAAAGGGCAAGTAATCCGAACAAAACGCCCAAATAAGCCGATACGCCTACCGCGTAAATTCAAAAAGGACATCATCAAGACATCGGGCCGTGAATCCTACTGGAAAATAATAGGACTGATGTATATGCAAGTAATGATGGGCGGCACTCAATACCTCAAAATCCGCAAGGTGAATGAGTAAGACTATACAAGAGGCAATTCAAGAACTTGCTATTGCCGTTGGTGAATGTTCGGTTACGGTTCAAAACATGATTGAAAGGGTATTATGTTTTAACCAAACCTATATAAAGTTGGATGAGCTAAAACGACTTACTAGAACGCAGAAGCCCAAATACCCACAATCTCCATACACAAAGTTTGATAATATCCACAAAAAACAAAAACGAAAATGAAACTGTTATTTTTCGACTTAGAAACAACCGGTACATTGGTGAACAAACACGGTATTCACCAGCTTTCCGGGGCCGTTGTGATAGACGGTGAAATCAAGGAGAAATTCAATCTCCACGTTCAGCCTAACCCGCAAGCTCAGATTGAGCAAGCCGCCTTAGATGTGGCAGGTGTGACCCGTGAGCAAATCATGGCTTACCCACCTATGGGGCAAGTTTACAACGAGTTTGTCAACGATATACTTTCAAAGTATGTTGACCGCTACAACAAAACCGACAAGTTTTTTCTTGTTGGCTACAACAACGCCTCTTTCGATAATCAATTTCTCCGTGCGTGGTTTATCCAGAATGGGGATAAATACTTTGGCTCATGGTTTTGGGCTAACTGCATAGACGTGATGGTAATGGCAACACCTTATCTCGCTGACCGCCGCGCCCAAATGGAGAATTTCAAACAAGGCACCGTAGCCAAGACCCTCGGAATTGCTATTGATGATAGCAAGCTCCACGATGCGCTCTACGACATCGAGGTGTGCAAGGCTATATATGACATCGTTTGCGCCCGCTACTGATGAACTCACTACACATTGGCATAGATACCGGCACCCACACAGGCATAGCCGTGTGGGATAGCCGGGGCCAGTGTTTCCGTGCTATTGAGGATATGCCTATTCACAAGGCTATGGAAACAGTGGCTAAGTACAAGGAGATAGCCGACCAAGAGGGCGCAAGGCTCTATGTTCGTGTTGAGGACCCGCGACAACGTACATGGTTCGGCACCGAAAGAATGAGCCGTGAGGAGGAGCGAAAGAAACTGCAAGGCGTTGGCTCAGTCAAACGTGATGCGTCTATCTGGGAGGGCTTTCTCTCTGATATGGGCGTATGGTTTGAAATGGTAGCCCCCAAGCGCAATGTTACCAAGCTCACACATGAAAGATTTGTAGCTATCACCAAGTGGAAAGGGCGCACTAATGAGCATAAACGCGATGCGGCAATGCTTGTTTTTGGGAGATAGTAATTTTTCTGCCTAAATATGCGTTTAGTGAACACATTATTTTGTATCTTTGCACTATTAACCGAGTTAATTTTAACGATATGGACGTTACAACATTCACACTATGGGATTATCTCTTACTCGCAATGTGCTTTATTGCGTTGATGGCTGTTCTGTGGGCGATTGACGCAAGGGGCTGGATTGGCTCTAAGGTGGCAAAATTGCTGCCCTTTGCGACCATTCAGCAAGGGGATAAGGTGCATATCTATCTCAACGGAGAATACAACCGCACGGCAACACTTTCAAAGGTTGCGGTGGATTGTGTGTATATCTACGATTCAGCCATAAGATTGCCTCTTTCTCACCGTGGGCGTTTCTATGGGATTGGCGTAGATGCTGCCGATGGTAGCCATGTGGTTTTTATCACAAGGCACCGCCATTATCGCCTTATCCGGGTGGCTGAACTTATCCGCAAGGTGTTCGGCTTACAGAATGAAGATGGTAATCTCAACCCTGATTATGCCGAATATGAGCAGCTTGTCAGCGATGTAGCCGAGGAGGGCGAAAGTGATGAATGTTGAGTCTATGAAATATCGCAAGGTGGCCGACCTGCACCCTCTGCCCGATAATCCGCGCACTATCACCAAAGCGGATTTTGAAAGGCTGGTTGATTCCATAAAGATAAATGGCTTTTGGGAACACCAGCCTATGGCATTGGAGGAACAGGGCGGCCGCCTTATCGTTCTATCCGGCAATCAACGCCTCAAGGCTGTAAAGAAACTCAAAATGAAAGAGGTGCCGACCGTTCTTTATTCAGACTTGACCGATGAGGAGCGCGTTGAAATTATCCTACGCTCCAATATCAACAATGGAGAATGGGATAGCAACATACTCACCACGGCCCCGGCTTTTGAGGCTGTGGATTTCGGCTTTATTGGGCTTGAACTACCACAAGAGGAAACAAAGGGCAAAAAGACCTCAAAGAAAAAGATTGCCCTTACCCCCAGTGAAGATGAGCAAGACCAAGACCCAGAAAATGACACCGACAATGAGGATAAGGGCGATGATGAGGAAACCAACGAAAAGGAGGCTTTTTATCGCTCAATGCTGAAAGACGTGTTATATGAGAGCGACAACATCTATGAGATACCCAACCTATTGCTTGAAATGCAAGCGGGTAAGGTTGAATTGCCCTTATCTCCGTGGGGCGCGAACAGCCGCCTCCGTAAAGATGTGGCAACGTATCATTTCTATGTAGATGATTACCGATTTGAGGCTTTGTTCAAAGACCCGATAAAGTTGCTCACAAGCAACTGCAAAGCGGTTGTTGAGCCTAATTGTAGTTGCCACGACCAAACCCCGATTGCATACGGAATAAGCCTTATCTACAAAAAGAGGTGGCTTTGTCGCTATTTGCAAGAGTGCGGTATCAAGGTTTATGCCGACCTCAATGTTAGCCACAAATTCATTGAATACAACAAAATGGGTATTCCGAAAGGCTACAACGCTTTTTTTACCCGTGGACTTGATGGCTGGCTTGAAAGTCTTAAATCCGACTTACAGGTTGCACAGGAGATAAGCGGGCTTGAACGCCCCAATCTTGTTGTGTATGGTGGCGGTGATGAGATTAAAGCGTTTTGCCGTGAGCATGGCTTGCTTTACGTCACCGACTTTATCAATGCCAAAAAGAAATGACTATGGGTAGGAATAGTGGCGGCGTTAGAGGTGGCGGTGGCTCATATAGTCAAGCAGAGATAGAAAACGCTCTGTTTGATTACGTCAATGGATATTCAAGTGAAATGAATGGCTGGTTGCGCTCACCCGCTGATTATTCGCTCACCCCGGAAAGCCGACAGCACATAAAAGTATTGGATTCAATTCTAACTGGAAATATAACCAACGAAACACTTTATCGCAAGACCGAGGCTAAGTCAATTTTTGGTTATATGAGCCAATCCGATTATGATAAACTTTGGATGCACGTTGTTGACGGAACTGCAAACGGTGCCTCTCAAAAAGCGATTGCCGGTGTCGTTGGCAAGACATTCAAGGAGAAAGGGTTTATGAGTACCTCAAAATCCGCGTCTATTGCTGAGGATTTGGACTTTGCGATGAAACCTATAATGTTGAGAATAAACCCCAACAAAAGGGCAAAGGGCATGGACTTAGACAAACATTCAATAGGCGAGGAAGAAGTGTTGCTAAGGCGCAATACCAGATACAAGGTGAAAAAAGTGTATGGCAAGGCTGGCAACATTTATGTAGATGTAGATATAATTTAACAACGATATAATAACAATCATGGGTAGAAATTCAAGCGGCAACCGTGGCACAAAAGACGGTGGCGGCGATTACAAAGGCAAAATTACCAACGTCGGCCCTCTTGTCGAGATGACCGACCCACAAATGTATAAGGCAACCAAGCAAGCCATTTCGCGCTATCATGCCGTTCTGGGTGTAAGGCAGCGCGAGGTTAAACTTGCTGACTTTCCCGGTGCCTATGGCGTACACGTTACAAGCGGTGATGGTAAATCAAAGGCGGTTTACCTCAATCGTAGCCACTTTAACCAAGGAGCAAAGAGAGTTGCAAGCGACCACGCAGCAAACTACACAAGTGGCTGGAGTACCCACACCAACAAGCCGATTGCTCACACTGTCACACATGAGTTGGCACACGCTACATGGAATGAGCATTTGTCTGGAGCCAATCAAAGGGCGGCCGGCAAGGAAATCCGCACTCTTTATCGTTCATGGATGAGAGATAAGAAAAAGTCCGGCTATGGTAAATATGCCCGTACCAACGTGAGCGAGTTTTGGGCTGAAACCGTTACTAAGGCAGTACATGGTAAGTCTGATAAGTACACTCGCCGAGTGAAAGCGATTTGCAAAAAATACAATCTCTAACTATCTTTACATAAAACTACAAGAATAAACAATGAAAAGAATTGAATTAACCCCCGAAGAAATTGCCGTTATCAAGCAGCAGCTTGACGGTGAGATTGAGGTATGGAGTGCTACCGATGAGCAGCAGAAACACCTCACTAACGTAATTGACAAAGCCGAGGCGCGTCTGGAGGAATACCCCGATGATTACGACTTTGGCGATGACCTTATAGCGTGGATATGGAGCGAGTACCAAGCACAGGAGGCTAACGCCTAATCCACCATTAACCCGGTGAAGAAATCGGGCAGTTTTCGGGCTGTCCGTTTTCTTTGCAGTTTATGTGTGTTTGATGAACACGTTTAATTAAATCAACGGAATTACAACGGATGGCACTCTTTGAGAAAGGAAATAAAATGGGACACCGCTTTACGTCCGATAACCAGCCCAAGCGCAAGGGGCGTGGTAAATTCTCCGTGCTTTCCTATATACGTCAGACTACCGGCAAGAAAGTTGACCCACAAAGCAGCAAGGAGGAAATCTTAAAGGTTATCCAGCACATTTACGAAAGCTCACCCGCAGAACTGGAGCCGTTGATGAAAGACCCCAACGACCCCACCAAGCCCAATGCCAACACTCCGATGTGGGTATTGAATGTGATAGCGGCGATTAACACCGATATGCGCTATGGGCGCACGTCAACGATTGAAATGCTCTTTGACCGAGTATTTGGCAAAGCCACTCAGCCGATAGAGGCCGATGTGAACGCCCAAGTTACTAACACGGTTGATTTGTCGGTACTCACCACCGAGGAACTACTACAATATAACGCTCTTTTGGAGAAAATAACAGCAGGTAAGAATGGCAAAGAATAAAGCAACATCAATGCCATTGTCGCTTGCAGTCAAAGTTGAGTTGTTCAAGCGTGGCGAGTTTGGATTTATCACCGACCGCGAGGGCAAGAGGCACGAAAAGCAGGGGCAGGCTCTAACAATACTGACCGACACCGACCATGTAGAGGTGCTATATGGTGGAGCGGCCGGCGGTGCTAAGTCTTGGACTGGTGCCGTGTGGTTGCTCTTTATGTGTCTTGCCTATCCGGGTACAAAGTGGTTTATCGGCCGTGCTGAATTGAAGCGTATCACCCAATCAACCTATATCACGTTCAAAAAAGTATGCTCCATGTATGGTTGCACAGAGGAACTATACACGTTCAATGGGCAGCTCAACTACATTCAGTTTTTCAATGGCTCACGTATTGACTTTTTGGACTTGCAATATAAACCCTCCGACCCGCTGTATGAACGCTATGGCTCTATTGAGTTTACCGGCGGCTGGATTGAGGAGGGCGGTGAGGTTAATTTTGGTGCATACGACACGCTTAAAACCCGTGTGGGCCGCCACTTGAATTTGGAGTATGGTTTGTTGCGTAAGATATTCATTACTTGTAACCCCAAAAAGAACTGGATGTATGATATTTTCTATAAGCCATATAAGACCAATCAACTTGAGGCGTACCGTTTCTATATCGCTTGTTTGGTGCAAGAAAATCCGTTTATAGACCCCGGATATATTGAGGGCTTACGCTCGACAAGCGATAAAGTGAAATTTGAGCGACTGTTTAAGGGTAATTGGGATTATGACGATAACCCTAACGCTCTATGCGCCTATGATGATATTTGCGCCATATTCGGCAATAAGTTGGCTCTACGCACGGGCAAGCACTACATAACGGGCGATATTGCGCGTTTCGGTGCCGACCATGCGCGATTGGCTGTCTGGGATGGCTACAACATAGTTGAGCTTATTTCTTTGCCTAAATCCAAGCTCACCGACATTCAGACGTGGATTATTGCCAAGCAAAAGAAATACCGCATACCCAATCACCGCGCTATCGTGGATGAGGACGGAGTAGGCGGCGGCGTGGTTGACTTTTGCGACATTCAGGGCTTTGTGAATGGCTCTACACCATTTGGGGGCGAGAACTACCGCAATCTACAAACCCAATGTGGTTACAAGCTGGCAGAACACATTAACGCCAATGAGATAGGCATTGATGAGGATTTGATTAACGAGGCTGACCGTGAGCAGGTGATAAGGGAACTTGAACAACTGCAAACGTGGAAAGGCGATAGCGATGGCAAACTACAATTAAAGCCGAAAGAGGAAATTAAACTTGATTTGGGTTGCTCCCCGGACTGGCGCGATATGCTCTTGATGCGTTGCTGGTTTGACTATAACGAAATAGACATACCCGAAAACATAGAACAGATTTTAGGATTAACGTAACACCAAATAACATGAGTATCATTCAAACAATCTCAAATAGCATTAAGGCAGCCGTTGGCTACCAACAGAGCTTTGATGAACTGTTGGCCGCTCACGATGTGACGCGGGCCGTTGCTATGATGACTTGCCACTCCGACAAGGCGGCAAGTTACTTGCGCGAGTATGAGGTAAGCACTCACAAGGTGATGGAGCGTGAGGATAGAGCCGTTAAGGACAAAAAGGGCAATTTCCTACGCTGGAGCAAGCGCAACAAAATTCCTATCCCTTACCCAAAATTCATCAATGAAATCTCGTTGGTGTTTCTCTATGGCCGGCCCGTGAAATGGACGCAGCTATCAGAGGGAACCGATTATGCCTATTCCTACTACAAGGACTTAATGCGTGATATTCGCTTTGATTCGTGTGTAAGGGAGGCTAAACGTGCCGCCGGTGCTGAGGGTGTGTCGGCTATACTCTACCACGTTTTCCGCGATGAGAATACCAACAAGCCACGCCTCTTGCTGAACGTGTTAAGCAAGAAAAACAACGATGACATTTACATTATCAAAGACCAATATAAAAGGCTCAGAGCCTTTGCATGGGGCTACTATCTCACAGAGCAGGGCAACCGCACCGTTCACCATGTAGATGTATATACGGCCGATAAAATCTACCGTTGCAAGCGTGGCAATATAGGCTGGGAAGTTGACACCTACGATAACCCCGTTGGCAAAATCCCCGTGTTGCTCTTTGAGCAAGACCCGGAACACTCCGATGTGCAACCGATGATTGAAAGGGTTGAGAACTCCGAAAGTGTGGAGGCCGATGTTATAGACCGTTTCGCCAATCCCGCAATGGTGGCAACGGCCGATGTGCTTAACTCGCTACCCAAACAAGAGGAAGAGGCGAAACTCTTTATCCTCAAAAATGGCGGCAATATGTCTTACCTCACATGGAACGATGCAAGCGAAAGCAAAAAAAATCAATTTGAGCGTCTGGATAAGCACATTCTTTCAAAGTCTTTCACCCCCAACATTGACTTTGACAATATGAAAAGCCTCGGCAACCTGTCTGCAAAGGCTATCCGCAAAGTTATGTTGCTGGCCGTTATCAAGGCTGAAAAACATAAGGAGAAACACGATGGCTATATGAGCCGCCACGCCTCACTTATGATAGCCATAATGGGTAACGTCTTAGACTATATCCACAAGGCAGAATTTGAAAAGCTCAATCTGGGGCATGAATTTCAAGAGCCGTTTGGTGATGATGTGAGCGATTTGCTTGCTGACATTTCCAAGCAATTCAATGACGGTGCTTTGAGCCGTGAAACGTATGTGGAGCTTTCCTATCTGGTTAAGGATGTGAAAGGCGAAATGGAACGTATCAAGACCGAGCAAGCGGAAAATCTGGCACAGCAAATGGCACTACAACGTATGGACGCTTTTGAACCTACTGACTAATGGAATACTCTACAAAATTTAATCCGGGTGATGAGGTGTGGACTATGAGCCAAAACAAGCCTCACCAATTCCGCGTGGCAGCCGTGGAAATCACATTGAGCGCACCCAACGCTCCTATGCGTGGCCGCTCCACGGAGATACTTGTTGAGCTTATCAATACAGCCCCACGCAATAATCCCCACCGCCTCACATTCGATGCGCAGGCTTGCTTTGCGACCAAACAAGAATTGATAGACCACCTTTTCAACTCCGGCAATGGCTAAGAAAACGACTACCACCAAGAAAGAGGCACCGAGCAAGCCCCAATACACTTGCAAGGACTGCAAACACTCGACCGACTGGCAAAACAAAGGGGCTGATGGCTCAATGATATTTTGCCGCTGTCAATTCCATAAGTGGTGCAAATTCCTCAATCACGATTATTGCGATAATTTTATAAAACGATGAAAGCAAAAGTAAAAAGAACAGGAGAAATAATAGAGGTTGAAAAAATCTCAAAAGGTATTTATGGGCGTGTGGGCGTAGCTGAAATATACAAAAGCTCAATGCTTGATTTTCGCGTGAAACAGACCCAAACAAAGCAAGGATAACGACTAATGGCAAAGCGACAATACATAGACTACAAAAAGGCTCAATCCGAGTTATTCAAGCGCACCGAGGGCTATGCCGCCAATGTGGGGGCAGCCTATCGGGCCGCGCTCACGCAAATAATTAACTTGGTAAAGGGTACGGAGCTTGAGGCGGGTAAGCCGTTTTCATTCTCCGAGTATGGCTATTCCGATGAGGTTACGCCTATACTCCGTTCTATGTATTCTCGCGTGTACCAGATAATCCGCGCCGGCGTAGAAAAGGAATGGCTAACCGCCAATGAGCATAACGATGGATTGGTTAAGGCTGTATTTGGTGAACACTCAATAGAGGATAACCACTTTGCCAAATTCTTTCAACGCAACATGGAGGCAATGAACGCCTTTTTTGCGCGTAGGACTGGCGATGGTGGGCTTAATCTCTCTCAAAAGGTATGGAAATACACCGGCATTTACAAAGATGAGTTAGAGGACGCTTTGGATTTGGCTATTGGTGAGGGTACACCCGCCAATAGGCTTGCAACCCAAATTCAAAAGTATCTCAATGACCCCGACCGCTTTTATAGGCGTTTCCGGGTTAAGATTGGTGAGAATGAGGACGGCACCCCCAAATATGGGCGTATCTGGAAAAGGCGAGTGTTTGACGCTGAAACCAATTCTTACAAGTGGATTGATGATGACCCTCGCAAGTATCACCCCGGACGTGGCGTTTATCGTAGCTCTTACCGTAACGCTCAACGTCTGGCGCGTACTGAAACCAACATTGCATATCGCACGGCCGATTATGAGCGTTGGCAGCAAATGGACTTTGTTATTGGCATTGAAATCAAGCTATCCAACAATCACCCGTGCGTGGATATATGCGATGACCTCAAAGGCATATACCCCAAAAATTTCAAGTGGACGGGCTGGCACCCTAATTGCCGTTGCTATCAAGAGCCGGTATTGGCAAGCCCCGCCGAACTTGATAAGATGTTGGATAATATTCTTGACGGGAAAGCTCCCTCAAGTGGTGTGGTATGCGATGATGAGGTAACAGAGTTGCCGCCGACATTCAAAGCGTGGGCTAAGACCAATGAGGAACGTATGGATAAGGCGGCCACCGCTGGTACATTGCCCTATTTTGTCAAGGATAACAAGAAAGCCATTGATAACCTACTCCACGGATTAACCCCAGAACAGAAAGAGGCGCGAGCTATGGGTGATTTGCTTGATGACCCAATGGGATTGTTGGAGAAACACGGCATTGCCGAACTCAAAGCCCTATATGGCGCGGTTAAATCTAAGCTGGGGCAAATGCTCACGGGTACGCTGGAACACCAGATAGACACCCTCAAATTTGAAATTGAATGGGTAACTAATCACAAGAAATATTCAACGTGGGAGGGTGCGGCCAACGCTTACAAGAAAGCTCTATCTAATGTTGAGTTGCAACAGCGTAGGCAGCGCATAGCCGCCGACATTCAAAGCGTGGAAGCGTTTGCAGTTGCCAATAAGGTTGACACCGTTTCCGAACTATACAAACAACTCAAAGCGGCCTATGATGCCGGCGATATTGATTCCGCATTGCTCATTCTGGGCGATGCGCAAAAGGCTATCGAGGAATATAAGACCGAGTTGTTGAGGCAAGGGCTAAAAAGCACTACCGACTTAGAAAAGTATTGCGACAAGCACCGCACCTTTGAAAGCAAAGTCAAGAGTGATAAATCCTTTGTGCCATTCCAAGATAGAATGATTGCCGATAGTGGCGCAGCATGGCAAGCAGCCACGGATGACGCAAGGCGGGCGGTCAGCGCATACACCAATGGAACGTATGATGATATTAACCGCTCATATTGGAAATATCACAAAACACATTCCGATGGTACGCTTATGGATAGTATTCTTGACGGTTGCACCCTATCAAAAGATACCGTGCTTAGGCGTGGTTGTGGTATGGATGAAATGGGTAGTATCTTTGGTGAGGAATTTTTGAAAATGGTTAAAGCCGGAGATATTGACGGGTTAAATGCCATTGCCGGTTGCCGTGGTATCAACGAGGGCTTTATCTCCACGTCCTTTGATATGAGCGGTGGATTTTGGAAAAGCGTAGATTTACGTATCTATGCCCCCAAAGGCACACAAGCACTATATGCCAAACCAGTTTCGGGCTATGGTGATAGGCACGGCGCAGGCTGGGATGGTAGGACAGCAAGCCAAATCTTTGACAAAGGGCGCGAGAATGAGGTTATAGTTCACCGAGGTTATGAGTATCGCTTTATCAAGGCTGAGGCAGGGGGCAAAAAAAGCAGCTCAATAACTATCTATGTTGAGTTACTGAGCCGCGATAAAAGGTTAGTGAGGTGATAGGATTATAGGGCGAAATACATTGCTTGAAAGTCTATATCCTCACGTTTCATCTTTTGGAGCTTATCAAAGATAGCGAGTTTATACACCTCCTCCGCTTTTTCCTCATTGTCGGCAAGTTGTTTGGGGCGTTGATGTTTCCACATATCATACCACCATTCAAAGCCTTTCACAACGGAATATTCAGCGTCCCAAATCTGGAATTTAAGGTATTCGTTAGCCCACTCCGATTGAGGTACGTTGTCAGGGTTATAGGGGTTAGTGTCCTCTCCTTTGTAGAGCTTGCACAACCCTTGTACTATTTCTATAACATCACTTTGTGCCATATCGTAATTGTCTTAGTTGTTGTTCTCTTTTAATATCTTGTGCAAAGATTGAGATTGCGCAAATCAAATCATCATAGGTAAATTTGCCGCTTTCTACAAATGACACCGCTTGAGATGGCTCTATTCGCAACACATTTGAAAATATTCTTAATAGTGGAATACCCGCACAAGCGAAAGCACGAATTGTATCATGTGTAACTCCACTCCGTTTAGCTTCGTTAACGAGGTGTAGCAGGTAGTCTGAATCCGCTGTTGCTCCGATTATTCGTATTGTTTCAATGAGCAAAATTTTAATAATCTCCATATCTAAACATTGTAAAATGAGTGAATAACAGCTTGCATATTGCGTGGGAGCAGCCACATTGCCCTTTCTCCAAGTTGCCACGGAACACCCCACCGAGCCTCCGCGATTGAGCCAACAATGGCAGCGAGTGTGTCACTATCATCGCCATAAGCCACGGCCTTTCTTATTGCGTCCTCAAATGAGTTGGCGTTATAAATGATATTGAACACAACCGGCATAACCCCGGCACACGTTTCATCAAACTTTCCGCGTGGGGCTGGCTTCGGATTGGGGTAATACTCATTAGCAATCTCCACAAATCCACTCAAATCTCCACCTTTGCGAAAATGCCATATCGAATGAGCCACGGCCAAAGCTCCTCTAATACCCTCAATGTGATTGTGCGTTGGTAATGCAGTCTTTTCAGCCTCTTCAAGCACTCTATCCAGACTACCAAAAGCCCATGCCACGGGGCTTACTCTCATGGCAGAGCCATTGCCATAACTGTTGTATGGTTGTGGGTCGCTTGAGGCTATCCATTGAGCGAAACGGCCGCCATAACCGCCCATTGGGTGAGGGTATTTCCGGCACCACGTCAATAACGCTTGTTCATACGAAATGTTGCGTAATATAGCGTCCGCAATAGCCACGGTACAAATTGTATCATCGGTAAAGTTGCAATCCTTGTGGAATAGCTTAAAGTCGGTTTTGTCGGTGTTGTTAAACTCAAAGCGTGAGCCAACTATATCACCTATTATTGCGCCTAACATCTTTGTCGTATTGGGATTTTAAGTGTTCGTATGCTCTTTGTTCGGGGGAATGTTGATTGTGTATAATTTTTGCGTATATTGAGCAAGCAACACAAGTGGCAATAACTCCACCCATTAAACATTGCTGGTTTCGCAAATATTTACAATTCATCGTTTTTCTCCTTTCTTTCCGCGATTGGTTTTCTTTGATAGCAGCCTGCCCTCGCGTATTATGGCAAGCCGCCCCACATACTTTTGCTCTTTGCCGAACACATTCCAGAGTGCGCCGGCCGCTATGCCTACAATCTCAACTGGGAGGGTGTCGTAGATAGCGGCCACACTACCGAAATAGTAGTTGCGCTTTCCGTTGTATGGCTTTTTCAGCTCAACGTGGATAACTTTACGTTGGTGTTCCATTGTTGGTAAGTGCGTTTATTGAACGCAAAATTAGTGAAATATATTTAATATAACAAATCTTTAAGCCGTTTTATTTCCGCTCTTAAGCGTTTATTCTCCTTTTTGAGTCTTTCTATTTCCTCTTGAGGCGTTGGCGGGGCGTTGCAAGTGCAATAATCCATATCGCCACTAACCGCCACGCCCATACATCCGGGGATAAGCACACGCCCAACACCCTTGACGGTTATGTAGTGACACTTGTCGCTCATTATTGCCCTTTTATGCGGTTGGTTAGTTCGTGGGACAGTATCAAGTATTCATCACCATACGCAACAGCCTCACAAAGCCTATCTCCTAACTTTTCGCCATCACACCAATCACATTCGCATTTCTCGCAACGATTATCCGGGTTGTCGGTCTTTTGTGGCACATACACATCGCCCTCAATGATAAGGCCGTTTGTTTTGTCGTTTTTCATCGCTTTTGTTCTTTGGGAAACTCATTAAAGCGGCGGCAAATTTCCTCACATAGGGCGTTGGAGCTTTCCACATCGCCCGTATGAATGTGAGCGATTGCCAAGTTGAAACCATCCTTAATGCACAGGTCGGCATCCCATTCATCTGGGCCGCAAATGCGCCTCCCGCGGGCTGGTACGCATATAAGCTCCATATCTTTTGTATCTACTGTGCCTTTGGCATAATTCCATTTGATTGCTATTTCCATAATTATTTACTGGGTTTATTTGGTTTGAAATTCATACAAGCGCGGTCGGTTACTTTGATACGCTTATAGCCGGCCGTGTTGCGCTCCGTTGGTTGCAGCCCGCAGTGTTGCGTTACTCTTATTGAGTGGTAAAAACTGAAAGATAGACGGTGTGCGCAGTGCCGGCAAGTATTATCGGGGAGCTTTGGCATAGCTGGCGGCTCTCCGGGTGGAACATCAAAAAGTGTCGGTTGGTTACTCATTGTGTCTTGGATTTATAGCACGTTTAACATCCTCGCGTTTGGCGTATTCTCTTTGGCGTTGTCGGCACTCATCAACACTTTCAAGAAATTCATCACTCATCGGAATATCGTACTCTAAACACTCATCAAAGATTATCAAATCCTCGTGGCAGTTGGTGCAAATGCCATTATACATTTTGCATCCACAATCTGGGCAATAGCTCATGGTTGTTGTCGGTTGATTGTTGTTAAAGCCCACACACCGCCTAAGCAGAACGCGATTTGTGCGGTCTCATACTCTTGTGTAGTCATATCGCTACGGCCAATGCCAATTATCTCTTTGGCAATTTTCCTTAGTTTGGCTACGGTGTCCGGGTGAGTTTTCGCAAACCCATCCACCATAGCAATTATTTCATTCTCTTTCATAAGCTCGCCTCACTGTGTCGTTAAGCAATTCGCGCATTTCCTGTTTGGTGTATTCCAGAGTGTCCCCGTCAAGAGGCACCGCGCATGAGTATACTACCTTGCGCACACTACGTCTTAGAATGAGTGTTTTGCGCATATAGAATATTTCACCGAGAACCATCGGCTCTACGTTTCCCGTTTGGAGATTGTGAACGTAGATAACGCCCACGGCTGAAATGAGTTGCTTTTTCATCTTTCGTTGTAATGTTTACACGGACGCTTGCGGGCCGTTATCCGCTTTTGTATTTTGTGGCAATACATAGTATAGCCTATATTATCGTAATAATAGCATTGGGAACAATGGGGTAAACGCTCTTGATAATGCCTACACGTTTCTATTAAATGTTTATCACAAGCATAGAATTTGGGGGCTGTCCGTTGGAAGCATAAGCCATCGCAATAATGCACACATCGGATAGGCTGGCGTTTTATAGATTTCTTGTTTATCATTGCTTAATTCTCATAATGTAGCTTTCGAGATTGGTTGCGTAGCCAAGAGTCAGACCAGCCAACATATCGGCCATACTTGCGATGCAACCGTTTCATTTCTGGGTATTCATCACCGCTTATGTCATCCCAAATATCAAACCAAGCGCAATCATATCGCTCTTGTGGCACATAATCGAAAACGCTTGCATTGATAATGTTAACGCGAGGGTCATCGGTATATGCCGAGGCTACCAATTTTATCACATCAGGCGAAAGCTCAATGATTGTAACCTTTGTAATGGTCGGCTTTTCAAGTAGGCATTTTAACACCATACCTAACCCCAAGCCCCCTATAAGCACTTTACCTTGTGCCTTTTGGATAAAACGCCAATGGTCGTTAATTTCAGCCGGCGTGTTGCTCATTATGATTTTGCCATTACGAAATAAGCCCCAATACTCACCAGCATTTATAACTCTGTTGCTACCATTGAGTATTTCACGGAAATTATGCAGTCTTGCCCCTTGTTGCGTGACGGTGAATTTTTTTAATTCCCACGCCCCGGAAATATTGGGGCACAAGTCTAATTCTACTTTTCTCATATCGTTAGGGTTTCTTTCCCGTCTTTGCGCAATAGTCAGCGCATTTTGATTTGTTGTTGTTGAATGGTCGGCAGCGATAGCTACAAAAGTATGATGAGCCGTAACGTGCGCCATAGGTGCATTGGGCGCATAGGGATTTACTGGTTGCCATTGTTAGCCTCCTTCCTCGCTTTGTGAACGCCTTGCACATATCCACGTTCAACGCGGCGTATGTCATTGTATTTGGCTTGTTCGCTTGTTTCGATAACTCTTGTAGGGCTATCAATAAAGCGAATATCGCGGCCTTGCTCTTTGGCTGATTGTGTCAGCACCTCACGGATTGCATCTTTGAGTATTCCCATTATCGTAGGTGTTTAGTCGGTGATTGAGTAAAAGTAAGCATATTCCTCACCCTCAAGATGAGTGTTGGCGTAGTTGTCGGCCTCTTCCCACAATTCATTGTAGAGATTGGCTAACACGTTGGGTGCGCCTTTTGCCGGATTGTAGTGGTAGGCTATTTTGTGGTTGAGTACCATTACAAGCTCCGTGAGATACTTGTAGTTGCCTTTCCATTCAGCAAAGGCACGTCTGAATGTGTCTTTGACAGCGGTGGGGCCGAATTTGTCAGCAATGGAAAAATCCATCCAGAATATTGTGATAGGCTTGTAGCCTAAATCCTCGGCCATAGTCCAACGAGGGATTGAGAAAGAGAATGATGTTGTTTTCATACTTGTATCGGTGTTGCGTTGTTTTGTGGCGGGGATTGCTCCCTGCCTTGTTGATTATCCTACGAATGTGATTGAATATTTGCCATCCTCAAACGATATACGATAAACGCGAGGGTTTTCTTTTTCGGCCTCTTGTTGTGCGCTCCATTTAGCAGCTTCAACCATTGTGTTGAGTATGTGAGTGCCATTATTGCGAACACACCAGTAGAAAGAGGGGATATACCATTTAGCCTCTTTGCGTGTTTGTTCGTGATTTTCCGCAATGAGCTGAACATCATAGAGCGCGTCCGAAAGTGCGTAGGTTGATTCGGCTGTTTCCTTTGCTATTTCGCGCATTTTTGCGATGAGCTTAGAGAGGGTGAGGTTGGTTGCTATTGTTGCCATTTCTTGTAGTCTTAGAGGATTATTTCTGTAAGTGTGATTTTGGTAGAGTGGATTGTTTGACCACCTTTGACTTTCACTATATGCTCTTGCGTGATTTCCAATACACGCTGTCCTTTGTCGTTAGTGTACTTGTGGTGATATTGGAATGTGGGTCTAAAACAATCCTCATATTCCTCGCCATCTCGGACGCCCTTGCGCTCCCAAGATTTGAGGTGTTTTTTTGCCTCGTCCAGATTGGTATAGATTACGTTGTCTATAAGTTCGGGCCAGTTGCCGCCATTTTCGTTTGTGATTACCACGTTATAAATTGTTGTAGCCATTTTCTTGTAGTTTTTGTTGGTGTTGCTATTGGGTGTGTTTCTTGAACACGTTGCAAAGTTAATGTGTTTTATTGAATATACCAAATAATTTAGGTAAAAAAATTTAGGATAAAATTTACCAAGTAAATCTAATGCACTGATAAATAAGGAATTTACCAAGTAAAATTTTTGTGTGTTTTGTGAACACATATCGCAAAAATTGGCTATCTTTGCACTTATTAAGTAACTCTGCCCTAACGGGCAACAACACTAATTACAGGTATGAACAAGGCACTTTTAGCGAAAGTCAAGGAGAAAACCAAAGACACGCGCCTCTCGGAGAAGTACCTTACCGCGATAACCGAAAAGCTCGGTGGCAGCGTTGAGGATGATTCTACCGATGAGGAACTGATTGAAACGACTGCAACCCTTATCGCTGATGTAGCAACCGAAAGTCAGGGTGAGGCTACACGCTGGGCGCAGAAAGCAAAGGGCAACGCCAAGACCAAAACCGTCAAAGATGATGACACGGACGATGACGATGACAACGACACGGACGATGACACCAACACCAAGAAAGGAAAAGGCGGCAAGGGTAAGGGCAAAGGCTCGGATAACTCCGATGATGAGATAGCCACGCTACGCAAAAGGCTGGATGAAATGGAAGCAGAGCGCACCCGTGGGGCGCGTACCGCTGAAATCAACGCCGCCTTTGAAAAGCACAAAATCCCCGTGTTTCTCCGTGAACGCCTCGGCAAGACCATTGCCGATGATGAGGATATTGAAACGGCCGTGGCAACTCTCAAACAGGACTGTATCACCAATGGGCTTATCTCCGGGGCCGATACGGGTGCAAAAGCAGCAAGCGACAAGCAGGTTGATGAGGCCGCTGATGCTTTGCTGGAATCAATAACCGCCAAATAAATTTCAACAACGATGAAACGCAAGACCGCCTCGTTTACAGGTACGCGCCCGATTTTCACGGGTAGCCCCTCAATCGTAATGGGTGGCTTCAACCTCGACAAAGAGAAACAGAACTTTGCCGTGGGTGATGTTATCCCGGCCGGCACCCCCGCAATCCGCGATGAGGTAGCCCGCAAGGTGCAGGTGATTAAGACTGCAAAGGTATCGGACGTTGACGCGGAGGATGCAAAAATACTCACTCTCTATGTAGATGAGTTTTATGCGCCTTTCTACGCTGTCGGCGATAAGGTACTTAAAGCGGACGCTATCACCGGCACATTCGCAGCAGCCCCCACTATCACAAAGGTAGAGGAAAAGGGCAGCACTTATCGTATCACGCTTGACAAAGCCATTGCCGGCCTCGCTGTTGGTGACGTGCTTGTTGAGGTTGTAGAGGACGCAGCCAAGAACGCCGCAGAGCGTGGCAAGGCAAATTCTCTCACAATCAAGGACACCACCGTTAGCGAGTTTGAAACCGCTATGGATGTCACCGCTGATACTATGCAATACGCTCTCTATGAGAGGCGCGTTGCTCCTATCCCCGCAAGTCAGAAAGATGAAACCGGTTGCTATCTCAAAGCCAACCCCCACGTCAAACTGACAAAATCACTCTAAGTTTTCAACATCTAATTTTAATAAATCATGCCTAAGTCAATTTTCTCTACATTCAAGGGCTTGCACAAGAACGGCACACCGCTGGACTTGCTTGCCACATGGAGAAAGACCTTTGACAAAGCCTCGGAGCGTGAGGTTGCACTTTTCCAAAAGATGTACACCGATGGCTGGTTTACCTACAATGAACCTCAGATGTCGCTGACAGCTGAGGCTATCGTGGGTAGATACAATATCCGCTTTATGGCTACACTTGTGGGCGATGAATCCCCCACACCGTTACGCCGTACCGATGGCTTTGACCTCTGGACAAAGGAAATTCCCCGTGTCGGCCACACATTCGTAATGCAGGCCCGCGACTATCGTAAACTCATGGAGGTTTACGAAAACCCTCGCCTCAAGGAATCCGACAAAGTAAAACGTATCGAAAAGACCCTCACTCACGATATACAGGACGCTTACCTCGGTTGTAAGGATGTAATGGATTTTATCGTGCTGATGGCTCTTTCCAACTGGGGTATCGCTCAATTCAAGCCCGAACTCAACAACCCCGGCGGTCGCGCCTATGAGGTGGACTACGCAATGCCCGAACTCAACAAGATAGTGAGCGCGGTTAACTGGACCACTGCAAACACAAAGGCCGGCAAACTCATTCCTATTCTGTTTCTTTCCGCGCTCTGTTCCTATCTCCGTTCACGTGGCGTAGAGCCGGGTGAAATCCTCATGTCGCAGCAGCTCTACACATGGTTGCGTATGGATGAAACCACACGCCTCCTCGCCCACGGGTCCGACAAGAAAGCGCAGGTTGTCACACAATCCGAACTTTCCGCGTTGCTCACCGAAAACCAGATACCCCCTATCACTGTGGTACAGCGTAAGATGGGTATCAACCCCGATGGCAAGAGCAAGGCTATCAATCCGTGGAATGATAACTTTATCGCTATCAAACCCGCTGGCGTAATCGGCGAAATCCAGCCCGCTATTGAGGACTCCGAACTCATAGAGGAGGATAACGTGGATTACATCAACGCCGGCAATGGTATTCGCATTTCCAAGTGGCGCACCGGTGCCTCCACCGGGCAGGTGGCCGGTGAATACACCGAGGGCGCAGCCCGTCTTATCCCCCTTATCACCGAGATTGGGCAGATTATTTGCTGCCAAGTCCGCGGCATAGAGGAAAAGCCCGTAGAGCTGGATGAGAACGGAATCGCTCCTATGTATCTCACTAAGCAGGAATACGAAACCCTCGCCGCCACAACTGAACTGGAAACCGTCTAACCCAATGCTTTGCTATGGATTTAAGAGTAATCAAAAAATTCAATGGCAAGGCAGAGGGTAAGACCCTTTGCCCCGGTGATGTTATCCAGAGCAACGATGTTGACCGTATCAACGCACTTGTAGGGCGTGGATTTTGTGTTATCGTTGCGCTGGATAGCACCCCACCGGCTGCCATTACGACAAACCCCACTCCAACAGATGAGGAGGCGAGTGTAACCGTGGACTTTCGCGGGTATCGTTACCCCTTAGAAACAGTCAAGGCCGCATTAGGCGTGATTGGTGTTAAGGTAGCACACAACGCCAAAGAAAAGGCCGTGAGCAACGCCTTATCCACACTCACCGATGAACAGGCGCAGACACTCGCCGAGGCTCTCAACGACTGGGGCAAACCCGAAACGGATAACGAGTAAGCTATGGATATTACAATTCTTGAGGCACTGATGGCCGAAATCGAACCTTACACAGCCGCGCAAGTGGTATGTAAGAAAGCTCTTATGGACGCAGGTTGTGAAAGCATTGATACGACCTACTCAACGGACTGCAAAAAGACCGTGGCGAAAGCCGCTATCAACATTCTCAAAAAGATGTTGGTGTTGAGTAGCGACAGTCAAGGCAAATCCTCACAATCATTCAACATTGAGGGCTTGAAAAAGCGTATCAAGGCTTTGTGCGCTGAAAACGGCTTAGATGCTGATGAGATATTGGAAATATCCTCAATTACGGATGGCTCAATGTATTGGTAGTTATGAAATTCAACGGCTCTTTCAATTATCGCCCGGCGGGCAATGCGACAGTTGACCCCACAACCGGCTTTCTTGATGATGGTGCGGATAGTGCCTTTGTCAAGGGTTGCGAGTGCCAGATTGATGTTACCATTCCTGCCAAAACCATTATAGGCACGGACGGACAAACCTACACCTACACTTACGATGTGTTTATTCCTAAATACTTTCGTGGAGAATTGGCAAAGGGTGATACCGTGCAACTTGTGGGGGCTGACGGACGCGAGATAGAAACAATCACGGTTAAGGGTGTTGACACTCTCAACCGCAAGTACATTGAGATATGGGGATAACGCCAACATTCGGTGATGGGCTTATTGCCGCCCAAGTACAGGCATTTGAGAAAAGGCTGGAGCAAGAAGCCATATTCTTAATGCAATATCTGGGTGAGGAATTGGTGAAATACGCCAAAGCCATGCACAACTACACCGATAGGACGGGCAACCTCACGAACTCAATAGGCTATGCGGTGGCGAAAGGCAAGGATATAGTGTTTTATGGCGGGCCGCAACAATCCGGGGCCGGCAATGACGCAGCTTTGCAAGTCGCAATGAAAATGATTGAATCATTACCCAACCGATTATCTCTTGTTATCGTGGCCGGCATGAACTACGCCGCCTATGTGGAGGCAAAGGGCTATAACGTGATACTACCCGCGGAACTGAAAGCAAAGACCGATTTTCCGCAAGCCATGCAAAAGCTAATGGATAAGGCGAAAGCCAAAGCAAATGAAATGTTTGGAACGACAATATGATAACGACCGAGGAAATAGCAGTTAGGGTTTACCAAATGCTCCAAGAGAGCGAGGTAAAGACCATGATTAGCGGTGTGATTGATTACGAAAGGAACGATTACACCAAAGAGGACGTAATCATTGTGCCTCACACAATCGCTGGTGAGGATGATGTGCGTTTCGGGCAAATCAATGTGAATATCCATGTGCCGGACTTGCCTAAAAGGGTTAATGGTAAAACCGTTTTCCGTACTCATTTCAAAAGGCTCATAGAGATAAGGAGCAAGGCGATAGAGGTACTGCAAAACCACTATGAACACGGTGCCGGGTATAACTGGACCGTGGGGCTTATCAATCCACCTATCAAGGAACCGGAACACGATGAGCATTTTGTTTCCTTTGCTCTGGAGCTTACAGTAGTAGAAAAAAGAACTAAACAATAAATTTCAACAACCATGCCTATTTTATGCACAATGGGGTTAAAGAAAGTCTATGTAACCCCTGCCGGAACTACCCCCGGCCAAATGCCCGCAAACGGCCCCGCATGGCTTGATTTGGGCGATGTTTACAAAGACACCTGCCAGCTTCTCGATGATGACGTTGAGGTAACAACTCACGAATCGGAAACGTCAAGCAAGAAAATCAACCTCTGCGGCGAGTTTGTAACCGCTGTGAGTGCTACGCTCATGGACCCGGATATGGAGTTGCTGCAACGCTACTTTGGTGGTACAATCACCGGGACCAAAGGCAAGCGCAAGTGGCTACGTCCCCGCAAACCTGCCTACAAGGAATGGGCTATCTGGCTCATGCCGGAAGAGGGCTTGTTTATCGGCTGCCCCAATGTTTCGATTATCCCCAAGTTTGAAATCACCTACTCAGCAAAGGGTATCGCACTGGTGCCGCTCAAAATCCAATTCCAAGACCAGCTTTGCGCTGACGAGGGTATGACCGACCCCACCAAGACCGCCTAACTACGGGCTGAAACCACAACCAGCCAAGCCCCCTATCCCTATTCGGTTAGGGGGCTTGCTTAATCTTAACGATATGGCCGAACAAGAAACAGAACAGGAACTAACGCGGGAACAACGCTTAGAGATTGAGGATAAGGCGATAAACGCCCTATTGTCAATGGGTGCTAAATTCTCCGTGCCTTTGAAAATTAACCCGGTTAAGCCCTCCAAGTGGTTTAATCTCAAAAAGCGCATATTCCGCAAGCGAAACAAAGTGTGGCGTGATAAGCGCATACCCAAAGACTGGGACGTAAAGATTACCGAGGTGCCGGACGTGGATTTAGGCAGAACAAAAGAGGTTTATATGCGCCACTTTTATATCAAGCCGCTCTATCTGGGTACGATTGATTGTTTGCGCAAACTCTACATTGCCATAGAATACGATGAGGAGGCTATTCAAAATCAACCGCTCCAAGAGAGCAAACGCCTTTTCAAGTATATAGACCAGATGGCCGTGATAGCCGCCGTTGCAGTCCTCAATAATCCATGCGTCACCGACCCCAACGACAAATCCGTTAAGGAGCTTGCGGAATTTTTCATTGAACACCTCACCGTGGCACGATTGCAAAAGCTGGCCGAGGTTATTAACCAGATGATGAACACCGCGGGTTTTACATCCTCTATTCGATTGATACGGGAAATGGGAACGACCCGACCGAAACCCCAAGAGCAGCGGATAGAGTAATAGGGTTGAATAGCCCGTGGGGTAATCGTGGCGAACTCTTACGCTCGTTTGGGTGGAGTTATGATTACTTGCTATGGGGTATATCGTGGCTCAACGTGTCGCTTATGATTGCTGACGCACCGAGAACAAAGGAATTGCCGAAAGATGAGGACGGAAACGAAATTGACTACGAAAACGACCCACCGGCAAATCTCTCAACGAAAGATGAAATTAAAAACTATCTCAAAGGTTTAATCTAATGGAAAATATAGGCGGTGGCTTAGGTTTTAGGGCTACGCTCGACATAGATGATTTCAATGTTTCCGCACAGGCTATGGAGCGGCGCATAAAAGATTTCTCCAACACGGCCATTGATGAGGTTGGCAGTGTTGAGGATTCTTTTAGGCTGATGGCAGAACGTGCCGGACAATACATTTCCTACTACCTTGTGGGGCAGGGAATGAAAAGTTTGCTATCGTCTATCGTAATGACCCGCGGGCAATTCCAACAGTTGGAAATTGCCTTTGAAACCATGTTAGGCAGTGGCTCTAAAGCGCAGGAGCTGATGGGGCAGATGATAGACACCGCCGCCAAAACTCCATTTGACCTTATGGGTGTTGCCGAGGGCGCAAAGCAGCTCATGGCATACGGTGTTAGTGCCGACAAAGTAAATGACACCCTTGTAAGGCTGGGAAACATAGCCTCCGGCCTTTCAATCCCGCTCAATGATATTGTGTACCTCTATGGTACTACAATGGTACAGGGGCGTTTGTATGCGCAGGACGTAAGGCAATTTACGGGCCGTGGTATTCCTTTGGTTAAGGAACTCGCGGAAAAGTATGGGGTGACAGCCGACAAGATAAACGAAATGGTATCTGCCGGCAAAATCGGATTTCCGGAGGTTGAGGAGGTCTTAAACAAGATGACCAATGCCGGCGGTCAATTCTACAACCTTATGGAGAAACAATCTGCCTCTCTCACGGGACAGATTGCCAACTTAGAGGACGCATGGGACACCGTGCTTAACGATTTTGGTAAGGCTGGCGAGGATATTTTTTCCGCTGGTATTTCCGGGGCTACCTACTTTGTGGAACACATGGACGATGTGTTACGCATACTCAAATCCATTACCATTGCCTACGGCTCTTATAAGGCCGCTATGATACTTACCAGCGTGGCGATGAAAGGACACACCGGCGTTGCAGTCCTTGACAACACCGCCCGTAGTGCCAAGTTGGTATTGATGAAAGCCGAGGCCGCTCTCAATGGCACTGCCACCGCTCAGATTAAGGCTATGACCGCCGCTGAAAATGAGCATTACGCAGCTCTTGAGGCTATGCTCACAGCCGAGGAAAAGGCCGCCATTGTCAAACAAATGCGAATAGCGGCCATTCAAAGCCTACTCACCGCCCAACAACAAGAGTATCTATCCAATATCGGGCTTACCGCCTCAAGCAACGGCTATGAAGCCGCCGCCCTAAGCGTTATGACCGTGGAGCAGCGTTTGGCTCTCTCTAAGGTTGATTTGACAACAAAGAGTGCTGCCTATCGTGCTGCCATAGCCCAAGAAACAGCAGCCAAACAAGCGGGGCAATTAGCATCCCTTGAGGCTATGCGCACAAGCGTTAAGGAAGCCGCCGTAGCGGTTGAGAGTGCCAAATCAAAAGCCATAGCCGCCACACAAGCGGTTGAGGCCGCACGATATGAGGTTTATTGGGCGCAACAATCCGGCAATGCCACAGCCATCGCCGCCGCTCAAAAACGAATGGAGGCGGCCGTTGACGCACAATTATTGGCACGAAAAGCAGCATTGGCCGCATCCTCTGACTTTTACGCCAAGAAAAAGAAATTGGAAGCCACGGCCACGGCTCAGGCCCGCACCGCATCTATTGCCGACACTGGAGCAAAGACTGCACAAACAGCAGCCACCAACATTCTTTCAGCAGCCACGGGCAAGTTATCCACAATGTTCAAAGCGTTGTGGGCTACCTTACGCGCTAATCCTTTCGGTTGGTTACTTACTATCATTGGGGCAGTATGGAGCTTGATTACCATGTTCTCCAACGATACCGAAAAGACCACGGACGTTATGGAAGAGTTTAGCGAGGGTACTAAGAAAGTTACCGACAAGCTGGACCTATATTTTGCCATATTATCAAAGGCAGAAAAGAATGGTAAGACCTATCGGGATATGATAGCCAAAATCAATGAGATATGCCAAGAGTACAACGCTACACTCCTTGATGAGAACGCCACACTAAAAGAGCAGGAGGCACGATACCTTGAAGTGAAAGCAGCCGTGCAAGCCACGACCGCCGAAAAGATTAAGGCTAAACGTATTGAGGAAGAATTAAATAAGCTAAACGAAAAAGGAGATACGAACTATGATAGCTTTGAAACTCGCCTAAACAATCTCCAATATAGGACTGGCAAAACTAAAACGGTTAATGATAAAGAACATGGAGAGTCCTATGAGGTAGAAATTCAAGAGGCCGCAGAAAATATCCAAAACGCGGCCCCGGAGGTAAGGGAGGCTATTCGTAGCCTTGTTGAGAGTGGGGCGCAGGAACTCGCCAAACTTTCGGGTAGCGAATACACCCAAAAGTACAATGAGATTATCGCTCAGATTGTAGCCGGAACAAAAGCCGGTACGGGTGCAACCGAGCGTGAAATGCAATCGTTTGAGGCTCAACTTAGGCTTTATCTGGATAACCAGATACGCGATGTGCAAGTATATGACAAAGCTATTGCTCTTGTAGATGAGCGACTGAATAATTTCCTTGCTCCCAAAGACACAAGCGCAACTGAGGGTATCACCGACTATGCGCAAATGTCGTTTGAGGATTTGGACAATTTGGTTACTCAAACTCAAAAGGATATTGACGCAATCAATAATAGCACAGTAGGGCCGGGGGCTGATACAACCGGCTTAGATACTCTTTTGTCTAAATTGGCTGAAATCAAAGGGGCTATCCAAACCAAAACGGACAATCTCAACACCGAGCAGGGCATTTCCGACCGTATCAAGCAGCTCAAACAAGAAAGAGCCGAAACGGAAATCAACTCTACCCGATATAAAGAACTCAATAAGGAAATCTCCAAACTTGAGGGCAAAATGCCAAAGCACACCACCGGTGGAGGTGGAGGTGGAGGTGCTAACAACGCGGCCCGCAACGCTGAAACCTTACGCCAAAAGCAAGTTGACGCAGAAAGGCGTGTTGAAGAGGCGCGTATTGCAGTCATGGAGGAGGGTTATGACAAGCGCAAAGCCCTTTTGGACTTACAACACAAACAAAACCTTGCACAAATTGAGCGTGAGGAAAAAGAACTTATAGAGGCACGAAAGAAAGCAGGCAAAGGTGGATTGAGCGACACCGAGAAACAGGGCTTTGAGCAGCGGCGCACCTATGAGAACCAAAGCTATACCCAATCCCAAAACAAACTCTTTGAGGGCGAACTTGACTACAAGCGCAAGCAGTATGAATTATATTGGCGTTGGGTTGAGAATATGGGTAAGGATGTTGCCGATAAACAATTTGCCTCCTTGCTACAATCTGGTGGCTCTTATAAAGAGTATATCGAAAAGCAGATAGCCGAATTACAGGGCAAGAAACAAGCTGGCGTACTCACCGAGGGCGAGGGCAATTTCCTTATATCCTTGAATGTGCAATATGATGAACTTACTGGCGCAAGAACCGCTCTTGAGGCGTTTAAGCAAGCTGTAAGTGAAACCATAGGGCGTAGCCAGACCCTTGCCGAAAAATTGGAGGCCGTTGCTGACGCAAAGCGTAAATTGGAGAATGGCGAAAGTGGCATTGTCAACGATGATGACAGAGCAGCCATGAGCCTTGAACTATCCAAGCAGGAGGCCGACCTACAAAAGCAGGTACATGAAACCGTGCTTAATGATTATCGCTCCTTTGAGGAACAGCGTAAAACAATCACTGAGGAATATGCGTTGCTCCGTGCTGAGGCTGAACGTCTGGGCGATGAGGAGCGTATCAAACTAATCAACAAAGCCGAAACGGAGGCTCTTTCCGCTCTTAACACTGGATTTCTCCAGCAAACCGATAGTTGGAAAAAGTTGTTTAGCGACCTTGACACCCTTTCCGTGGGGCAAATTCAAAAGCTGGTGAGCGATATTGACAAACAATTAGCCGCCGGCACGTTGAAATTATCCCCCGTGGACTATAAGGCCGTTATTGACAGCCTTAACCAAGCCAAGCAGCGCATACAGGAGCTTAACCCCTTTGCGGCCTTAGATACATTCTTTAACGACTACCTCAAAGCTAAACAGAAATTGGCGAAAGCGAAAGCCGCATTAGCCAAAGGTGAGGGGTCAAAAGAGGATGTTGAAAGCGCGGAACGAGAGGTTAAATCCGCTGCCAACGGTATCACTCAATCCGTGGAGAAAGTAACGGATATAACCACTGATTGCGCCTCGTCCTTGCAAAGTATGTTTGACGCACTGGGCATGGATGGTGTATCTGATGGCATAGGGACTGCAATAGAACTTATGGGCGAGTTGGGTAATGCCGCCGCGTCCGTGGGTCAGTTTATGGCAGGCGATGTCGTAGGTGGTATAACCGGCATGATTTCCTCTATAACATCGGTAATTGGCATATTCGCAAAAATGCACGATGCGAAATATGAGAAAAAGATACAAAATCTCCAAAAGCAGATTGACGCTCTGGAACGCTCATACTCACGCCTTGAACGTGCCTTTAATAATACCTATTGGGTGTTCAACGATGAGGAGCGTGCCGGATTTGAGCGTAATATCCAACTCATAGAGGACCAGATAGCCGCCCTTGAACAGCAACGAGAAACAGCCCGCCGCGCATGGGATTTTGCACAATACACCCAACTTACAGCCCAAATTAAGGACTTGAACCAGCAGCTATCAAAAGCCAAAGAGGGTGATGATATGCTGGGCTTGTATGAGCAGCAAAAGGCAAGCCTCCGTGAGCAGCAGGAGCTGATGAAACAGCAAATCCAAGCTGAAAGAGATAAGAAAAAGACCGACAACGACAAAATCCAACAATGGAATGATGCGATAGAGCAGATAGAGGAACAGATTGAGGACTTAGACCGGCAAATGATGGAAACCTTTGCCGGAACGACCACAAAGGAAGCTCTGGACCAATACGCGGATGCCATTGTTGACGCATATTGTGCCGGCGAGGACGCGGCAAAGGCTTTGGGTGATACCACACGCGAGGTACTGAAAAAGGCCGTTGTTGATGCTCTCAAACGAAATTTTCTTGCAAAAGCAATGGATGATGCTATTCAGTATCTGGGCGAGGCAATGTCTGACGGAGAATTGACAGCCCGTGAAAAAAGTAAGTTTGAGGCTCTTGTAAATGCCGCCGGCGCAACATTCACCAACGCTCTTGAGGCGGTGGGTGACTGGATAAAAGATATTGATGATGAAGCCACAAGCTCCGACCCCTTGACGGGTGCCGTTACCTCAATGAGTGAGGAAACCGGGGGCGTGATTGCGGGCCGCCTTAATGCTTTCATCATTAACCAGACCGACCAGACAAGCGTAATGCGCCAACAGCTCTTGCAACAATCGGCTATTGCTCAAAACACTGCAAACGCCAATGTAATTCTCACCGAGGTGCGAGATACCCTCAAGCGCATAGAAACGAAAGATAATTCTTTACTCTCACAAGGCATATCGTAACATGGAACTGATTCAGCAACTCAAAATAGATGGCATAGCCAAAGGGTTGTGCCGCCCGTGGCAAGGAAAACTCCACATAGGGTTATCCACCGAGGAACTTGTAAAACTCTACATTCAGGGAATAGATTTTTGCATTTCCGAGGATTACCCCACGTTAGACTTTCTCCGTGAGCATTTCCGGGGCAAGTGTGAGCCTTTCGGAGTGTATGTTGATGATGAGATACCCCCGACCAAGAATAAGCCCGATATGGTGCTTAACGGGGCTTGTAAAGCTCTGGTGGAGTATGACGGTTATTCAGTATCGCGCCTATATGTGCGCCACGATAGCGAGGTAGCCGTGAATGTTTCCGACCATGCCAATGTGAGCATTGACCTGTTCGACCACGCCAAACTACATATAGCCGTTGTCGGCAATGACGCGAAAGTGCTAATCAATGTGTATGGCAAGGAAACCGAGGTGGACTATATAGGGTTATCCTCAATGGGAAAAGTAACAACAATATTTAACGATAAAACCACATACTGATATGGTAGATAAAAACTTACTCCTGTATCTGCCTTTTGATGACCCGGATGGCTCAAAGGCATACGACTATTCCGCCGGCCGCCATGACGCTACGCTGTCGGACGGTGCCGAATTAACCAAAATTGCCAAGACCGGCAAGGCTCTTGCTCTCAATGGGGGCGAGTGTATCACCGCGCAGGCTATCCCGTTCAGCTCTGATTTTACGGTGTGCGCCTATGTGAAAATCGCAACCACCCGTTTAGGCTGGCTCTTGAATTTACCCGGTGTAGAAAACTACTGTGAGCAATGGTTGGACGTAGCCCCGGAAATGTGGTACTTTATCGCTTTCGTGCGCAGCGGCTCCACGTTCAAAGTTTTCTTAAACAGTGAATGTGTCTATGTTGGCACTTTCAGCGGAACACCCACCGGCCTTTCTCTATCAACCGATGAACTACTCACAACGACTGCAAGCGTGGATGAGCTTCAAGTGTTCAACGTAGCCAAGACCGAGAAACAAATCCTTAAAATGCAAGCTGACACCGATGTTGAATATTACATTGACGGTGTGAATTTCAAGGACTATGGGGTGTATGTGTCGGCCTCCGATGGACTTGTCGGACGTCTGGCGCGGAAAGAAGCTCTCACCGTGGACTATGACAACTACCACGGTGTTGTGCGCGACCGCAAGCGCAAGCGTTTTAAGGAGCGTGAGATAACCCTACAATGTTTCATCGAAGCCTCCAGCCGTAGCGCGTTTGTGGAGTGGCAGAGCCGATTTTTTGCTCTCTTTGACGGTGACGGTACACACCGCCTTACCGTTGAGTATGATGGCAAAGCAAAGCCTCTTGTATATGAGGTTGACTTACTGGACGAGGCCGCCGTAGATAAAAAGTGGGGTACTTACAACAATGAGCTTATGGTGGGTAAATTCACCCTCAAGCTCACCGAGGACGAACCCGTGAAAAAGGTGTTACGCCACATATCGGGTAGCAACAACTCCAAAGCGACAATCAAAGTATCAACCTACAAGTTACTCAACATCTATTGGGGTGATGGTACTCACACTTACAACGTGGGAGGCAACGATACCACCGTTGAACACACCTACGCCCTCCCCGGTCAGTACGACATAGTTGTTACCGGGGTGATTGAGGATATTGAGAAATTTGAAACCAATGCTATTCTTATATGGGAATTGCTCAAATAATCAAGCGTAACGGCAAGGTTATCGAACTCAACACAAAGGAGCCGTTTTGCGTAGTCAAGAGTGCTACGCAAAACAGCTCTCTTATGGGCGATGACTACATTACGCTCCAAATCGTATCTACCGAATGGCTCTCTTTTGAAAAGGGGGATAAAATCATTGTGGACGGATTCGATTATACCATTAGGACTACAACGAAACGTGAGGTACAGGCTGAGGATTACTATATCTTTGAGCCGGTATTTTACGGGCCGATGTACGACCTTATGAAAACGACCTATCGCAACACCGACCGCAACGGGAAATCCGACCGCAGCACGTTTGATTTGACCTACACAATCAAGGAGTTTGTGCAGGTTTTAATCTACAATCTCAATCGTGATTATCCGGGCTTGTGGACGTTTGATGAGAATAATTGCCCCGAAACCGAGGCAAAGACAATTCAATTTTCGGGGGTGAATTGTTTGCAAGCCCTACAATCCCTTTGCTCAAAAGATAATTTCAATCTGGAATTTCTCATATCGCAAGCGGATGGCATTAGGACTATCCATATTGGTAAATTCGGGCAGCGTGTCAATCCCCCCGGAGGTGCTGATTACTTTGAGTGGGGCAAGGGCAATGGGCTTTATAAGCTCACCGAGCAAAAGATTGATGATAAAGCCATAATCACCCGTCTTTGGGTGGAGGGTGGCACGTCTAACATACGCACCGACTATCGCAATTATTCAGAGCGGTTGCAACTGCCATACCCACGCCGTTACAATCGCAAGAAACATATCCTTTTTGACGGAACTGTTGTTGAGCCTAACACCGAACTCATAGGCATATCCGATGACAATAAACGCTACTTAGAGGACGAGGCACTACGCGATAAGATAGGCAGCGAGGAAGATGTTAAGACCTACGATGAGATTTACCCCACACGCACGGGCCACGTTACTGCACTGGTGAGCGATGATACAAACGCTTTCATTGATGACACTATGGATTTTGACCTTTGCGAGAAAGACGCAAACGGTACAAAATATCTGGTGGATAGTGTGAGTGCAAAAATCACGTTCACGTCTGGCAGGCTGGCAGGACAGCAATTTGAACTTGAGGCTAAGGGTGGGTACGACCACGCCACAAAGAAATTCAAGCTCATCCCCTTTACTGACAAACGCGGCCTTACAACCCCTACCGTTTCAGTAGAGCAAGGGGGCGCATATCCTATTGAGGTGGGCGCAACCTACAAGATTACGGATATATTCTTGCCCGAAAGTTACGAACAGAACGCAGAAGAAGAATTGTGGTATGCCGGATATAATGATTTCAAGCCGGCCACACAAGCCAAAGCGCAATATGCCCTCACACTCGACCGCTTATATTTTCTTGAGGCGTTGAGCCGTGATAGTGAGGTGTGTTTGTTCAAGGTGGGGGATTATGTGCCTGTGAAAGACACCCGATATGGCATAGAGAAACAAATCCGCATACAAAAGATTACGCGCAATCTTTTGTTGGAGCAGGACTACCAGCTTACCCTCTCCGACACAACTGCAATATCTATCCAGACGCAAACCGTGCTATCCGTGATAGAGCATGACCAGATTATAACTAACAACCGCCTACGGGACCTTAACAAAGCGCGTAGGGGCTGGCGCACTACTGAGGATTTGCGCAATATGGTGTATGATACTGACGGCTTTTTTGACGTGGATAACATACGCCCCAACTCCATTGACACTAATATGTTAACCGTAGGCTCAAAGAGCCAACAGTTTGTGTTAACCGGGGTAATACTCCAAGCTAATGTAGGCGGCAATCCTAATGCGTTTATCGCCACAGAGGGCATATTGTCGCACCTTACCATTGACACCTCAAAGATAAGGGCATGGCAAATGAGCGGACAATCATTTACGGTGCCAAGTACCGCCGGATATTATCTTTTCGCCAAGTGTTCAAAGTCTGGGGAAAAAGGCACATGGCTACTTACCCAAACTCAATATAAGTTTGAGCCGACCGATGACCCCAACAATTATTACTTTCTTGTTGGGGTGTTATCCACACTTTATCCAGATGATAATTTCCGCGATTTCCAAACCACTTATGGCTTTACCCGTATCAATGGCAATACCATAACCACGGGCCGCATTGTCACAAGTGATGGTGAGTGCTATCTGGATTTGGATGGAAACAAATTCCGAATTGGTGATGCGTCAAGCTCAATAGACTGGAATGTTAGCCGCAACAATGCTATAACTCTCAAAAATGTAAGTGTTGTTAGCGAGAGTGGCGATGTTTCACCGTTGGGTGTATATCGTGGCACATGGAACGCAAGCTATGTCTATTATCCGGGTGATGAGGTAAGTTATACTGAGAATGGAGCAACTTGCACCTATCGTTATATTCACCCAACACCCACCAAAGGACACAAGCCAACTGATTCTACTTATTGGGCTGTCGTGGCAAAGGGTGCAAATGGCGTTAATGCAGATAGCAACAAGCTCGTTTACTGCTATTCCTTTGACAAGCCCGCCAAGCCAACCGGTACCGCCCTAATACCTACGGGATGGAGTGACACCCCCGACCGCGAGAATGTGAAAGTTACACATAGCAGCGTGTGGACTTTGAAAGATGGCTATTTCATATCGCCAACAATAGACCACAGCCAAATAACAACCAACCGCATTACTATCGTTACAACCAAGCCCAACCAAATGCTTGCGTTGGAGATATGGGCGCAGAGTGAAACCAACTTTGACTTTGTGCTTGTTGGCAAGCTCGACACCGAGGGGCTTTCGCGTGTTTCAAACTATCTGGATAGAGTGAGCGGCCCGGACGCAAAGAAAGTGGTTTATATACCAATACCCACCGCCGGAACACACTTTGTAGATGTAGCGTATGCTAAAGACCAAAGCAATTCTCTGAATGGGGATTGTGGCCGCTATCGTGTCGTTACAGTACCTAATTGCTGGCTATCTGTCGGCATAGTGAGCGGAGAAACTGCAAAGGTTGTTTCATGGAGCGACCCCGTGCCATTCTCTATTGACACGGCAGATGTGGAACGGATTTATTGCTTGATGTCGGAAGAAAGGACTCCGGCAATTCCACATAGCGATGAATACATTGATGACTATGTGCCGCCACTATCCACCGAAAATCATGTTGTAGGCAAAGAATACAAACAAGGTGAGATGGTGATTGGAGCGGATGGCAATTATTATGAATGTACGACTACGACCACCACAACCACACCTGTATATAAAAGTGGCAATTTCTGGGTAAGGAGCTTACAATGGGATTTGCGCCAAGGCTGGACCGACAACCCACAAGATGTATCAAGTGCCTATCGCTATCAATATGAGAGTGTGCGCAAGAAAAAGGATGGCAAATGGGGTACTTTCTCTACGCCCGTCCTTTGGATGGTGCTGCCTAAAAATGGCGACAAAGGAGATAAGGGCGATGATGGCATAAATGGTGATTATACTGAATACCGCTATGCTGTCAATGGCTCTAAGTCAAGTGCGCCCGGTTTAGTTGATACAGACCGTTCACCCGCGGGCTGGACCACTGCAATGCCGGCCGTTGGCACGTTGAAATATCTATGGCTCACCACGGCTGTAATCAATGGACAGAGCAACGCTTTGAAAGCAAAATGGACTACCCCAATTCGCGTTACGCCCTATGATGGTGTTGACGGTAAACCGGGTAAAGATGGCAAAAACGGAGATAGCCCTGTATTGGTATTTCGTGGCAATTATGATAGCTCAAAAACCTACTATGGCAATGCGCAGCGAATAGATGCGGTTAAATACAACAACCACTACTACATAGCGCGTATTGACGCTGGCTCATTCTCCAATATACTACCGACCAGCACCGCCAAATGGAATGATTTCGGAGCGGAGTTTGAAACAATCGCAACCAATTTGCTTTTGGCTGAGGGGGCTAATATCGGAGATTGGTTTATCAAGAGCGGACAGATTGTTTCTACTCTTGATGAAACATTAAAAAATCGTATCATGCTACAAGTGGGTGTGTATTATGGCAATACGCTATCATATCAGCCTAAGATTGTGCTTGAAAGCGAAAACTCCGGCGGTAGCCAAACCATGACTGAGGATAGGACGCTTGGCTCAATAATCACGCTTGACGCAACACAAGGCACTGTGGAAACCCGTAACAAGGATTATTCCGCGGTTAGTTATATGTCCCCGGCTGGCATATTCGCCAACAGAGCAGGGCAAGAGGCGATGTCGGCAACCTCCGGGTGTACCTATCGCGCCTCCGTTGTTGGATTAGGTTTTGCCAATGTCAACAAACAAGATTGGCAGGTCAACATCAATCAAACAATGATTGCCGGAATTTTCGGCCGCGCCTACAACAATGGCACCGCACCCGCTTATGGTGGATTTTTCCAACGTCTTTACGCCGGGGGGCTTGTGCTGGGCCGCAAAGCTATTGTTGACACCACCTCCAACACAAACTATCTCGCTACTGGCGATACTATGGTTATCGGGTATTGCTCCGATGAGGAAATTGTATATCTCCCCACCGACCCCTACGAGGGGCTAGTGGTATTCGTAAAACAATGGTGGAGCGGTTATATGCGTTTCAAGCCGCGTACCGGCCACCATATTTATGATGACCACACGGAGAATGATTATTACGATTTCGCCGAAGGTCAAGGCGGCATGTTCGTGTTTTCTATCGGATATATCGGTAGTGGAAGCAGCGCAAAAAAAACGGAGGCGTGGATTGTTTCACGTTGGAAATTCTAAATAGCTATGAAAGAATACGGATATATTGAGGATGGCTATCTATGGTCAAGGATTTTAGAGCCATACATTGAAAGACTCCAGACTGAAACGGGCGAGATTGAAACTCGCACCGTTTCCGTTGAGGAGCAAATCAAGCAACTATCCTCGGAATACAAACCCGTGGATGCAGTTGATGAAAGCCTTATGGTATGCGATGATGATAACTACACCATACGCTTAGTGCCATACGACAATGGAGATAAAATTTCCTATCGTTACGAAAAGGTAGTGAATAACTATAAGCTCAATGCCGATATTGAGGCATTAAAAGCTGAATTGGCAGAAACGGATTATCAAGTAATCAAATGCTACGAGGCTTCGCTTGTCGGTGAGGAACTACCTTACGATATGAAAATGCTCCACACCTCACGCAATGCCATAAGAGCGCGTATCAACGAAATACAAGCCACCCAAATAAACTTAACATCATTATGAGCTGGATAACTGAAAGCAACCGCCTCAAGCACTTTTTCTACGCTATCCCCTGTGCCATGCTCCTTACCATTCTTTTTGTCGGTGGACTGGCCGCCGGCATGGAGTTTAAGGATAGGGCGTATGGTGGAAAATGGGATTGGCTGGACCTATTGGCTACCATTTTGGGCGGGATAGTGGGGCAAATGCTCCAAGTCCTTATATTTTACGCCTTAAAATGTGTTCACCAAACACATTTTTGATTAACTTTGCAGTAGAGTTAACCAAGTAAATATGGATGATGTAAGAATACTCGCAAAAGGCCGTATCACCGACCTCTCAAAAGGGTTTAAGATTGGTGTGCCATTCTCCGTGTATCTCCGTAGCAAATCGGGGGTAGTGGAGAATGACACCCTCATTAGGTGCCGCCTTATATGCGACCAAAAAATTGGGGATTTCCCCGTGCCTATTGGTGACTGGACACCCGGTAAGATAGTGGAGTTGCCTCCCAACGCTATTGACACCGACAAGTATGAGATTTTCTGGGGGGCGAGTGAAGCACCACATTTAGAATACTACAAATGATATGGGACTTATTTTAGGCAGCGGCTCAACCAAGCCGCAATATCCGTATGATATGTGGTATGGGGTGCAAGGCGATTTTACCAGCAAGGACTACAAGCTCACTCGCATAGGTAATATGGACTTACACCGCACACTACCTATCCAAAAGAAACTGAGGCGTTTCGTGGAAAACACGGATGGCTCCGTGAAATACTATCTCCACCAGAACGATTCCCGTAAAAAGGATTCTGGAGCGGCGGCAAAGCTCGACACCACGGACGGAAACGTGATGTTGGAAAAGCCCGAATACTACGCACGCTTTGAGGTAGAGGGTACAAAATGGGCTATGTGTATTTCCGAATATGCCCTCCCCGGCTTTGTTCGCATGACACGAAAGACTTGCTCACCGTGGTATGGCACTATTGACATTGCCAACAACATAGCCGTTTCCGGCTGTTGGTTGCAATGGGTAGGTAATGAGATTAAGCGCGATGCCAACGGCTTTGTTTCATTGCTTGCAAGCGCAACAAATTTCCGTGGTGGCAGTGGAGCGAGTGATGCGGCAAAAGATGGCACATACAACTCAATGCTCGGTATGCCCCGCACCTCAATCTCAAAAGCTGGTGTTCGCCCCCTTTGCAAGAATGGTACTCACGCGGGGGCGGGCCGTGTTTATACTGAAATTGCATGGCTCCAGCGTATTGAATACGCCTCAATGCACTGCCAAGACACCTACAATGAAACACTCACCGCCGATGGCTTTCATCAAGGCGGCCTCGGCAATGGCACGTCCGTTAATGGTACTCAATGGAACACATGGGGAGGCTATCGGCCTTTCATCCCCTGCGGTGTTACTGCAATCCTCGGCAACAACACTGGCCGAGTAGCCTATACAATCAAGGGCTGGACCGGTGGCGATAAGGTGGTGCAAGTTGCATCATATCGTGGGCTTGAAACACCCTTTGAATATCTTTGGCTGCTTGCCGATGACATTCTTATCCATTGCTCACCCGAAACAGCCGATGACCCCGGACATTGCACAGCCTATGGTTGCACCGACCCCACAAAGTTTGCCTCTCCTGCCGACACGTCAACCGCCATTCCTGCCGGGTATGAGCGTATCACTGAGTTACCCACCGCTGAGGGCTATCAATGGAATTTCGGCTTTTCCTACGATGGCTTTACATTCCCTACAAGCGTAGGTGGTGGAGCAAATCAAGGACTTTGTGATTATTTCTGGCGCGTGGCAAAGGCAACAGCTAATGGCTGGTACGGTGCCCTCCTGTCTGCTTCTGCGGGTAATGGAGCGTATGCGGGCTTCGGTTTTCTGAATGCGATTAATCGTTCCTCGTACTCGTATGCGTACAGTGGCTTCCGCTTGTGCCGTTTTTAACGGGACTGCAAAACACGGCTCACGGAGCAACGAGAATTTACCAAAACCAAAACGTAAGACAATGAAAATAAACGAATAACAAAATACGGGTGTCGGCGGTCAGGGGTGCCCTCCTGTCTGCTAATGCGAATAATGGAGCGAATGCGGGCTTCGGTTATCTGAATGCGAATAATCGTTCCTCGAACTCGAATGCGAACAGTGGCTTCCGCTTTTACCGTGGTTTCAACTTTACAAAGATATTTCAGACTGTTGACCGCCGACACCTTACCTCTTGGTAGAAAAATAGTGATTAACGTAGTGTTAGTAGGAAATCGAAAGCTCTACATTAGACTAACGGCACTATGGGCTTGAACGCAAAAACATATCTCGCGGATTACTCCGACTTTGAGGATTGCGGGCTTTACATAGGCGATACGGGCAAGATGTTCCACTCGCCGGGTAAAAAGCTCAAAAACATCTATTGGCTGCTATACACCAATGAGAATTTGACGCTATCCCAATATACCGCACAAAAGGGCAAATCCGACCATTCCGACATTAAGCGTTTCAATGAGAATATCCTTGAAAATCTTGATGCGCTTTGGGAGATGTTGAGGTATGAAACGTATGAGCCGGGCGAATATCGCATTAAGAAAATCTACGACCCGAAAGAGCGTGATATAATGATTGCGCCATTCTTTCCCGATAGGATTATTCACCATTGCTTAGTGAATGTTCTGGGGCCGCACTGGAACCATATATTTATTGCCAACACCTACTCTTGTATCAAAGGGCGTGGCACTCATAAATGTAGGCGCGATGTGGGCGAGGCGTTGAAACGCGATAAGCACGGCACCCGCTATTGTCTGAAAATAGACATACGTAAATTCTACGACAACATAGACCACGCAGCCCTCAAACGCATATTCCGCTACACAATCGCGGATGAGCAACTTTTAAGACTGTTAGATAAGATTGTTGATAGTAACGGTAAAGAAAAAGGTTTGCCAATAGGCAACTACACAAGTCAATACTTTGCCAATCTCTACTTAGCCTATTTCGACCACTGGATGAAAGAGGCTATGGGAGTTAAGTATTATTTCCGCTACATGGATGACATAGTAGTGCTTGACGGGGATAAAGACCGACTGCACTACTTGCTTGACATGATGGGGTTATATCTGGCAACGGAGTTGAAAGTGGAGATAAAACCGAATTGGCAGATATTCCCGGTTGACGATAGAGGTATTGATTTTGTAGGATATAAGCAAGACCATTTCGGGGTGCTGCTCCGAAAGAGCATATTGAATAAGTTCTACAAAAAGGCCGACCGCATAGCCTGTGACACTCCTATCAGAGATGCAACCGACATAAAGCACTTGTTCCCGTCTGAATACGGGTGGGTTATCGGGTGTAGTGAACAACATAAGGAAAAAGTCTTTAACATCATTATTTCAAAAAATGGCAACAACAAGAATCTTATCAACCGGGCTGTTGGCTAATGAACGCCCCAATGTGATTGACCCGTACAACAACGGGCAGGGTACCGTCCTCTATAACCATAACATCACTGAGGTAGATGTGGTGGTTGATGAAATGGGCGGCGTATCAATCACCGATGACCCCAAGACTGCAACCGGCAAGATGTACCGCTACGACAGCCTCCGGGTGGAATACCCCACAACCGCCGACAACATTTTCAGCACCCTCCTTTCGGCAAAGTACCCTGCCAACACTGAGAGCAAGCTGGTGAACGAGTACCAGAGCGCAATGCTGGGGCTTATGCCCGAAACCGCAAAAAAGCCCTATGAGGACTTTTTGCGCGACCGTCTGGCTATCCGCGAAATGGTGGATAGCGATTGTAAAACCCTCAATATCCCTATGGACTTATGAACGACTATATCGAAGATTTTGTAGAGGATGAATCCGCCGCATCCTCCGACCTTTTCGATTGCGACTACACCCCGATAGACGCGGTGGTTAACCAAGTCACTGTGTTTACCGGGTGTACCACACGCGCAACTGAAAACGGAGACCGTATGGTTGTCGCTTATGGCGAGGGAGCTGCCAAATCAGCATTTTTCACAGACAGCAAGAAATTGAAAAATGTGTTTGGTAATCCCAATCGTAAATATCCTTTCCGCGCTGTAATCAAAGTGGTAAGCTATGGCAATATGTATGGCTTCAATGTGTTTTCACCGAACACTGAGATAACGGCCGATGATGAGGCTAATTTCAGCTTTTACAAACGCTCCAAAAAACGTATGCCGCGATGAACACAGTACAGGACACAATGACCGTGGCGCAAGGCATTACGGATTTAGGAATGATGGCTATCGTGGCCGCGTTCTTTCTGGTGCTTTCCGCGCTCCTATGGGTTGCGTGTTTCCGCTGGTTCAAAGGTATCATTGACGGAATGATTAAGGGCAATACCAAAATGGTTGATGACCTCATAGTTGAAACCCGCAAGCAAAACGATATGCTCAACGACATATCCGAGGGCTTGAAACCCGAAACCCAACTAAGGGTTAAGAATTTCACCGGGGTTTACTTTGACTTAGCCATTGAAAAGGTTTGCCGGATAATCAAGAAAGTCAGAGAGGAAAACCACATAGCGGATAAGGAGGCAACCCGTACCAAAATCCGTACCTTACTGCACAATCTCCATGAGGATAGGAACAGCCGGTTTGATAGTTTCCGCTATCGTGGCAAAATCCTCACAACCTATGTTAACCATGACTGGGTGGATTGGGTAGCTGAGGTTGTGGAGCATGAGGTGTATTCCGACACGGTTAACAACGGACGCGCTTACACCAACGTGCAAGCCGTTTATGAGAGAATAAAAATCGACTTTTACCATAAAATGAATCACGAATGAAAATCCTTATTGACAACGGCCACGGGGCCGACACTAAGGGCAAACGCAGCCCTGACGGGCGATTGCTTGAATACAAGTACACCCGTGAGATTGCCGGGCGTGTAGAGAAAGAGCTACGCGCCAAAGGCTACGATGTTCAACTTATCGTGCCGGAAACGCACGATGTATCACTCACTGAACGCGCCCGCCGCGTGAACGAGATATGCGGTAAGATTGGCACCGCCAATGTTATTCTTATCTCTATCCATGTGAACGCCGCCGGCAACGGGCCGTGGATGACTGCAAGAGGCTGGAGCGCATTTACAAGCAAGGGGCAGACTAAGGCCGACATACTGGCTAATCACCTCTATGCCGCTGCTGAAAAAGTGCTGGCCGGCCACAAAATCCGTAAGGACATGAGCGATGGTGACCCGGATTGGGAGGAGGGCTTTTACATTCTCCGTAAGACCAAATGCCCCGCCGTACTCACTGAGAACCTATTCCAAGACAACAAGGATGATGTGGATTTCCTGCTTTCCGACAAAGGCAAGGAGGCTATTGTCAAACTCCACGTTGACGGTATCGTAAGTTACCTCAAATCCATTGGCGCATGAAAAAGCCTATCATTCTTATTGTAGCGGTGCTGGTGATTACTGTATGCTCCTTATGGAGCAAATGCAAGTCGCTTTCAGAGGACAATGAGAGATTGACCGCCAACAACACCGCTCTTATGGATAAGGCAACCTACTTTGAAACGGAGGCCGGCAATTCGGCCGCCTCCGTTCAAAGGCTGGAGTTATCCTATTCCGAGTTGGAGCGCAACTATCAACACGTTTGCCAAACGGCTGATGAGTTGGGTGTGAAAGTCAAACGCCTCCAAGCCGCCGCCACGACTGCAACCCAGACCGAGGTTAAGGTGATTACCCAGATACGCGATAGCATTGTGTATCGGGATGGAGTGCTTGACAGCCTCAAGATGTTCAAGTGGAGCGATGCGTGGGTTGACGTTGCCGGAGAAATCCGTGGGCGTGATGTTTCGCTTGATGTAGTTTCAAATGATACCATTAGGCAGATTATCCACCGCGTCCCTAAAAAATTCTGGTTTATCAAGTGGGGTACGAAAGCCATACGCCAAGAGGTTGTAAGCAGCAATCCCCACACGAAAATCACATACACCGAATACATAGAGCTGAAATAGGCTCTAAGATTTTTCTTGTAGTAACTGTTAGATTAGAGTAGTGGGCGGCCGTGAGGTTGCCCGCTATTTTTATTGTTCCACTATAAAATAAATAATGTGTTTGCACGTTCCAAATAAAAGTGCTAACTTTGCACAACCGATTACTTGTAGTCGGTGTTGCAGAACAATCCCCGTTAGCCCCGAAAGAGGCGCGGGGATTTGGAATTTTAGCGGAAATTCCACAATAGTTCTACAAAATCCGCGTTCAGCTCTGTATCTGGTTGATAATCAAAGTTGAGTTAGGAGTTTCCTAAACTTTAGATAGGAGTTCGATTCTCCTCGGAGGTACAATAATATTCTCTGACAGTGGGAAAGTTTTCGCAATATAAAGTTCAGCTCGCATCTCTCAACGACGGGCATTACGAACAAGATTTTGAGTGTGGATCGGAGTTCTTCAAAAATATGGAGAACCCTGACATTATAGCATCAGACGTGCACGTGCATCTCGACCTTGAGAAGAAAAACGACTCATACGACTGCACATTCACTTGCAAGGGGCTGATGCAAGTGCCGTGTGACCGTTGTCTTGACCCTATAGACATCGACGTCGACACCACCTACCACATCACCGTGAAATATGGCGAGGACTATAACGACGAGACCGACGACCTTCTCATCATTCCGCAGAGCGACACTTATATCAACGTGGCGTATATGCTCTATGATACCCTCGTCCTTACAATTCCTCTTCGCCACGTGCATCCGCTCGGAAAATGCAACCGCGCAATGGCCGCCGCGCTCAGCAAGCACCGTTCGATCGGCGTGGACGACACTGACGAGGATTTCGATGACGTCAGCGAACAGATCGACTCTGAAATAGAGACCGAATGATCATCACCCTCTTCTCTTTTTAAAGACAAAAATAATTACTAAAAAAACTATAGAACAATGGCACATCCTAAACGAAGACAATCGCATACCCGCACCGCAAAACGTCGCACTCATGACAAAGCCCTCATCCCCACACTCGCCATCTGCCCTAACTGTGGCGCTTGGCACGTATATCACACTGTGTGCGGTGAATGTGGTTACTACCGCGGAAAGCAAGTTATCGAGAAAGCTAACGTCTGATCCGGAAACATGGAAGTCGGATCCGGCTTCTTATTCCGCAAACAAATCATCTGGCAGACTCCACCGGAAATAAAATCGGTGGAGTCGCCTACATTTAATCTATAGTTCATTTCTTAGCAGCCATTATGGTAAACGCAAAAATCAGCGGTATCGCATCATACGTCCCGGAGGATATCCTCGACAACGACATGCTCTCCAAGATGGTCGACACCAACGATGAGTGGATCACCACTCGCGTCGGCATCAAGGAGCGCAGAATCCTGAAGGATGATTCCAAAGGATCAAGTTTCCTCGGCATCAAGGCTGTCGAAAAACTTCTCGCGTCTACATCCGTAAAACCGGAAGAAATCGACCTCCTTATCTGTGCCACGTCAAATCCCGACTACCGATTCCCCTCGACAGGTTCGGTAATCGCTCACGAAACCGGGCTATCCAATGCCTATTCCTACGACATTCAGGCGGCTTGCGCCGGATTTATCGTAACCCTCCAGGCGGCAAGAGCCTACATACAGAGCGGACTTTACAAGAAGGTGATCGTGGTCTGCGCTGAAAAGATGTCGAGCATGACCGACTATCAGAATCGTGCCACTTGTCCTCTTTTCGGCGATGCAGCGGCTGCCGTGCTCGTGGAGCCCACCGAGGAGAATGTCGGTATAATCGATGGTGAATTCCATATCGACGGCACAGGTCTCCCTCATCTCCTGATGAAAGCCGGAGGTTCGGTAAAACCGGCTTCTATCGAGACCGTGGAGGCACGCGAACACTATATATACCAGGAGGGACGCAACGTCTACAAGAATGCCGTGCAGGATATGCTCTCTTCAACCATCTCGGTCATGAAGAAGAACAACCTTACCGTTGATGAGATTGATTGGCTCGTGCCTCATCAGGCAAACCTCCGCATTATCGAGGCTGTTGCCGGAAGAACGAAGATTGATGAGAGCAAGGTGCTTATCAACATACAGCACTATGGCAACACTTCCGCTGCATCAATCCCCCTCTGCCTTGATGAATATAAGCATAAGCTCAAGAAAGGGGATAAGGTCATGATGACTGCTTTCGGTGCCGGATTCACCTGGGGTGCTATGTATATTATCTGGGCTTTCGACTCCTGATAAGTCCCCGGATGAAAGATCTATTCTACGGGTCAATGGATTTCTCTTTTCCATCGACCCGTTTTTTTCTTACCGCGTAATCGTATGCTTCCACCATCATACTTGAACCCCTACAGCGGCTGAGGCGTTTATCTTATAGGCAATTTTGGTTGCCCGGCACGGATCCCCCCTCAAGGCAGGACCGACCTTAACTCTAAAATTTATCAATTATGGAAGAAGCTAACAAAGATATCCCTCAGTCTCATAAAGCGGGATTCGTAAATATTGTCGGAAACCCAAACGTAGGCAAGTCTACCCTTATGAATGATCTTGTCGGCGAAAGGATATCTATAATTACATCTAAAGCACAGACCACCCGACACCGTATTATGGGCATTGTCAACACTCCCGAATATCAGATCGTATATTCCGATACCCCGGGCGTGCTGAAACCTAAATATAAACTTCAGGAATCAATGCTCGAGTTCTCTGAAGGAGCACTGACGGATGCCGATATCCTTCTTTACGTCACCGACGTAATCGAAAATCCAGAGAAAAATAAGGATTTCCTCGACAGAGTGGCAAAAGAGGATGTGCCGGTGCTTCTCGTCATCAATAAGATTGATATGCTGAAGGGTGACGGTGAGCTTGAAAAACTTGTTGACCAATGGCACGAACGCCTGCCGAAAGCGGAGATCTTCCCGACAAGCGCACTCGAGCATTTCAATGTTGACAACCTCAAACGTCGTATCGTGGAGCTTCTGCCGCCGTCTCCTCCATTCTTCGGCAAAGATGCCCTCACCGATAAACCCGCGCGTTTCTTCGTCACTGAAATAATCCGCGAGAAGCTCCTCCTCAACTACGATAAGGAGATTCCATACAGCACGGAGGTGCTCGTAGAGAAATTCGAGGAGAAGGAGAACTCAATCCATATCATGTCGGTGATCTATGTGGAGCGCGACTCTCAGAAAGGGATTCTCATCGGTAAAGGTGGAGAGAAAATAAAGAAAATAGGGATCGAGGCACGTCACGATATTGAGAAATTCTTCGGTAAGAAGGTTTTCCTTGAAATCTTTGTGAAAGTAGAGAAAGACTGGCGCAACAGGGAGAACAAACTCCGCGCATTCGGATATATCGAGTGAGTCTGATGGAATCAGACAATTATCGGTCTTAAATTTCCAACAAACATTATAATGAGCAGATTAGTAGCAATAGTAGGGCGGCCGAACGTAGGTAAATCCACCTTGTTCAACCGTTTGACGCAGACCCGCAGCGCAATCGTCGACAATACTGCGGGCACCACACGCGACCGCCAGTATGGCATGGTCGAATGGTGTGGGCAGGAATTCTCAATTGTCGACACGGGTGGATGGGTGGTCAACTCCGAGGATATCTTCGAGGAGGAGATCAACAAACAGGTGCAGATCGCCATTGAGGAGGCGGACGTGATTCTATTCGTGGTCGATGCATCCACCGGAGTCACCGATCTCGACGATCAGGTGGCGGCTATACTCCGGCGTTCAAAAAAACCGGTCATTCTCGTTGCAAACAAGGAGGATATCGGCGACGCCCGATTCAATATCCCGGAGTTCTATTCCCTTGGATTGGGCGACCCGGTTGAGGTGTCGTCTGCCAATGGTAGCGGCACAGGCGACCTCCTTGACAAGGTGATAGAGGATATGCCCGAACCGAAAGAGGAGGAGAAACCGGAAGAGGATGTGGCTAAATTTGCAATCGTAGGGCGTCCTAATGCCGGAAAATCATCTCTCATCAATGCTTTCATTGGCGAGGAGAGGCATATAGTGACCGACATCGCAGGCACCACACGCGATTCAATATATCACCGATACAACAAATTCGGCTTTGATTTCTATCTCGTCGATACCGCCGGCATACGAAAGAAGCAGAAGGTCAATGAGGATATTGAGTATTATAGCGTGATACGCTCCATCCGCTCAATAGAGGCAAGCGATGTCTGTATCCTTATGATTGATGCAACAAGGGGCATAGAGAGCCAGGATGCCAACATATTCGGACTAATACAGAAGAATAGGAAGGGGCTCGTGGTGTGTGTCAACAAATGGGATCTTGTGGAGGATAAGTCTGAGAAGGCGCAGAGAAGCTTTGAGAACGCTATCAGACAGCGTTTCGCTCCGTTTACTGACTTCCCCATTCTCTTCACCTCCGCAATCACGAAACAGAGGATATTCAAGGTGCTGGAGACCGCTATCGACGTATTCAAGAACCGCAGACGTATAATCCCCACCTCGCAGCTCAACACCTACATGCTTGAGCAGATAGCGATAACGCCGCCCCCAAGCAACAAGGGTAAGTTTGTGAAGATTAAATACGTCACTATGCTCAAGGATGCCGTGATTCCCACGTTCATATTCTTCTGCAACCTGCCGCAGTGGGTGAAGGAGCCTTACCGCCGCTTCCTTGAGAACAAGATACGCGAAAAATGGGACTTCCACGGAACCCCCATCGCCATCTTCATGCGTGACAAATAAGTTTATAGTTTATAGATAAAAAAGGGAAGGTGCATCCGCTAATCCGGCTGCACCTTCCTTTTTATTCTGTCATTTCTGAATCGCGCAATGACTATCTTGACCTGCAGCTATCATTTCGCCTTCAGGTGAAGCACTCGTGAAGCGTATTCCGTGCGTTTGTGATAGTCTATATCGTGGGATGATGGCATCTCCAGACCGTTGTCCATAAGGAAGCGGCCTGTAAATTCCTTACCCTCGCAGCGCATAGGGCTCTTGTCAATGCGGTTTAGCTCAGTGACCACGTATGTCTTATCGGGGTCAAGACCTGCCAGACGGATCTTCGGGAGCTGCTGGTTGACGAAAGCCTCCGTTTTCCACCAGTAGAAGACTGCCTCATCCTTCTCAGGCGACACCATCATCATTGAGGCAGCACCTTTCCCATCATACGGGGAGAGAAGACGGTAGATATCGCCAAATTGAACGACGGGGCGTATCTGCTTGTATTCGCTGATAGCCTTACGGCATATATCCTTATCCTCCTCGCTCATATCCTTGGGCTGTATCTCCATGCCGAGACGTCCGCTCATTGCCACGTCTATCCTGTATTTTATAGGGATTGACCGGCGCGTCTGATGATTTGGGGAGGCACTGATGTGGGAAGCCATTGCCAAGGGTGGGAAGAAATAGCTGTGGCCCCATTGCAGATACACTCTCTGAAGGGCATCCGTGTCGTCACTTGTCCAGAACTCATCAAACCAGGGGAGGAAGCCATAGTTGGCACGTCCGCCGCCGGCACCACACGCCTGTATGGTGATGTCGGGATATTTCGCACGTATCCGGTCGAGCACTTTGGCAAGACCCTTATGATAGTCGATGTAGAGATGGCTCTGGTTGTCGGATGTCTGATACTGCGAACCATGGTTCATGACGGGTGCATTAGCGTCCCACTTGATATAGTCAAGACCGGGATAATTGGTCAGGAGTGTGTCGACCACCTCAAACACTATATCCTGCACTTTCGGATTGGCGAGGTCAAGCACCATCTGTGTGCCTCCGCGACCCATCACCGGCTCACGGTTGGCTGCCTTGATGATATATTCGGGATGCTTCTCATAGAGGCGTGATTTGGAATTTACCATCTCCGGCTCTATCCATATTCCGAATTTTATGCCGTTCTTCTCAGCCGTATCTATAAGCCCCTGGATGCCGTGGGGAAGTTTCTCCGTGTCGACAATCCAGTCGCCGAGTGCCGTGTCGCCACCTTTGCGCGGATACTTGTCGCCAAACCATCCGTCGTCCATGACAAACAACTCACCACCCATCGATGCTATGTCGTTCATCATCTGGCTCATGCCCGCCTCATTGATATTGAAATATACACCTTCCCAACTGTTGAGAAGCACCTTGCGCGGTGTGTTGCCGTGAGCTATCATGTGGTTGCGTCCCCACTTGTGGAAATTACGGCTTGCGCCACTGAGTCCCTCCTTTGAGAAGGTCAGGGCAAGGTGAGGGGTGGTGAATGTCTCCCCCTTCTTAAGATGGTAGGCGGAATTCTCCTCATTGATTCCGGCAAAGAAGAGATGATGATCGCCGGAATTGGTGTCGAAGCGTAATTTGTAGTTACCGCTGTAGGCGAGAGCCGCGCCTATCACGCGCCCTGTGTTCTCCTGCGGTTTGCCGTCGAGAGATATCATCACCTCACTGTGGGCGGAATGGGAGTTACGCACGCCGTCCTTATTCTGTATCACCTTCATGCCGTGGGTCAGTGGCTCCGTCTCGATACGCCCCTCATTACCCCATGATCCATATAGCGATGAGAGCCAAACGTCGCCAACGCGTATCGGGAGATGACCGGAAGCGAATTGGGTCAGGGTGACGTTACCTTTCTCCTTGTTGGTGATTTCCGACCATGTCTCGATCACGTCCTCACCCGGATATGTCTTGTAGTTCAGTTTCACAGTGACAGGGTAGACCTTATCCTGAAGAGTGACAGTGGTTATGTCAGCCCCGTCGGTTGAAGTCCTCTCGATGTCTGCCACTTCCATATCAAGCGTCATATTGCCGTCGGCATGCGTCATGGCAAGCGCGGATTCATTATAGGGGTGGAGACCATATACGGGATACGCGTTCTGCGCCCACATACCGCTGTCGCCGAAAGAATTCATCTCATTGTCGGAAAGGGCGGCACCATAATACATTATATAGAGCGGTGAGCCCTTTGAGCCGTCAAGCACCATGGAGGTTGACGGAGTAGAGATATGGATGCGTTCTGCCGAGCATTCAAGCCCTCCGGTAAGTGCCGAAAATAGCATCAGTGAAACCGGTGCCAGCAATCCGGGAATAGAAAATTTTGGTTTTGTTTTCATGTGTTATTGATTTTGTATCTTATTTTACATCGTTCCAGTTGTCGGTGCGGAACGGTGCGGCGGGAATGCCGAAAGTGTTCTGAAGGTTCCCCTTGATGAAGTTGCGGAAGGCATATCTGACAGCCACAGGATTCTTCACCTCATCCGACCATACGCGCACCTCCCCCTTCGGGTTGTCGGAAGTGTGTGCCCTTGCCGGATGAAACACCCTGTCTTCTCCGGCAATCTCAAACCCTACGATGGGTCCGTGCGACCAGGGACCGACCCCCTTGTCAGCATTGTCCATCTTCAGTATTATCTTCCCGTCTTCCACTCTGAAAGAGTTCAGGCGGGGAGCCTTTGCCTCAAATCCACCCATATTATACGTCTGCAACAATGCAAGGGCGGCGAGACGCTGTCCCACTTCCGATTTGCGGCTTGGATGAATCATATATTCCTCACCCAAGTCGGTCGTGGTCGCCATCCCTGAATTAGGTATGAGATCGAGAGCCTGCTCCTGAGCCTCCACGAAGAGAGGGCAGCTGATCTCACGTGAGCCATCGTAGATGAAAGGGGCTATCTGCACGTAATAGAAGGGCATAGAGCCGTCGGTGTCGCCCCAATCCTTTCTCCATCTCTCCACGAGCTTGGCAAGGAGCTTGGCATAATCGTGATAGTCCTTGCGGTTGGACTCCCCCTGATACCAGATGAATCCTTTCGCCTTGAAATCCCTTATCGGGGCGATGATTCCGCAATACATCTCACTCGGCTTGCACCAATGGTTGGAATGTTTCTCCTCGAATCCCTTCTCGTCTGTTGCCTCCCTCAGTGCGTCGAGCGGCATCCAAGCCTCCACGCGTGTGTCGCCGAAATCTGCGGCTATCAATCCTATGGGGATATCGGTTGCCTCAGCGATATTGTTGCCGAAGAAATACCCTACAGCTGAAAATTCCGCTGCTGACTGTGGGGAACATACAAGCCATTCCCCTCCGCAATCCTCTTTCTCATCATCGTATGAGCGCACCCTGTCAACGGTAAAGAAGCGCAGGTTATCCCTCTTCTGCGATGCTTTCATTATGTGGTCAAGAGAATCGTCCACAGGCTGGGAGGTGAATCCTGATAGAGGCATCTCCATATTGCTCTGTCCCGCACATATCCATACGTCGCCGCTCAATAGGTTGTCGAGAGTCAGCGGCTCTCCGTCGGATATTGTGATGGAGAGTGGAGTGAAGGAGGCCGGAGGAGTCCTGACAGATAGTGTCCAGTTACCCTCCGCATCGCTCTTGGTAGACACTTTATTCTTATCCCACGATGCTGAAAGGGTCACTTTTGTATTTGGCGATGCCTTACCCCACAATTTGAAATCAGAGTTCTGCTGCACCACCATATTACTCCCTATGATATGGGGCAATTCTATTGCCGGATAGGCTGCAAATGAAGCTGCAAGGAGTGAGGCTGTAATGAAAAATGTTCTCATTCCCTATTACTATTTTTTCTTGGAATCTTTCTTATTACTCTTGAAACGTTCGGGAACCTTGCTGAAAATCTTCTTTATGCGATCCATATCGAATTTCTTCGTGCGGTCATAGTTATATATTCCGTTCTGCTCCTGCTCCACATCAGTGAGCTGCGTGTAGCAATAGCCCGACATGTAGGGTACGGCGAGAATCACGTCGGTCAGGCGTTCAAGACGGTCATACAGTTCCTCCTTTGTGCGTGGGGCATTACCATATCCCCATGAATTGTCGGCAAACTGTGCGCCGTCAATCCATTTGATGCCGCCATATTCATCAATGAAGAATGGCTGACCTCCGTAGGAGATCTCCTTATTCGGGTCAAGCTGAGGATAACGTCCATCCTTAATCACGAAATAATCCGCGAGCTTATCAGGATCCTGTTCGTAGCTGTGCACGGTCCAAAGGTCGGTGATGACATGATAATTGCCACTCGTGTCGTTGATGGGACGGTAATCAAGATGGCTTGTCAGGGTGTAGATATCCTTCACGAAACGGTCATGTTGCTTTGCCTGCTCTGAGTCGCCGGGACGCTCCCAAGTCTCATTGAACGGGGTCCATGCCACTATTGACGGATGATTCCTGTCGCGGATCACGATACTCTCCCATTCCGGAATGAAATTGCGTGCAGCCTCTATCTTATTGGTATTCGCACCCCAGTTTGCAGTCTCGCCCCAAGTCAGATAGCCGAGTTTGTCAGCCCAATAATGGAATCTCTCCTCAAACACCTTCTGATGCAGGCGTGCGCCGTTGAAGCCTGCATCCATGCTCATCTCTATGTCTCGTTTCAGTGAGGCATCATCCGGTGCCGTCCAGATACCCTCCGGATAGAAACCCTGGTCAAGCACAAGACGAAGGAAACATGGCTCGTTGTTGAGATAGAGCTGATCACCCTCCCAATGAATCTTTCGCATACCGCTGTATGAGGAAACCTTGTCGATTGCGTTGCCATCAGCGTCATATACGGTAAGTTCCACGTCGTAGAGGAACGGAGATTCCGGCGACCATGTCTTCACATTCTTTATCGGAAGCTCCAACTTCACCTGGCGCGAAGCCTTCTCCGAAGCACGCGAAACAACCTTGCCACCGTCTCGCACAATAGCCTCCACACTCTGTCCGTTCTCCAGATTACGGAACGACGGCTCTATCACGAATCTCTTATGGTCAAGATCCGGAACGATATACGCAGAAGAGAGCCCGGCATGATCAACCGGCTCCATCCACACTGTCTGCCAGATACCGGTGGTGCGCGTATAGTCACAACCCTGTGAATAAAAATTGCCCGACTGCTTACCACGTGCCTGATTACCACTTCTCTGGTCATCCTCCACTCTCACCACAAGGTCATGCTCCTTCCCGTCTGCCACGTACTTCGTTATGTCATGACTGAATGAGGATGTGCCACCCCAATGATGACCTACAAGATTCCCATCAATATAGACGGCACAGAAATAATCCACGCCTCCGAAGTTCAGCATCACGTCGCGTCCCTGCCAGTCGGTAGGGATCTGTATCTTGCGGTGATACCACATTGCAGGGATGAAATCCACATACGCAACTCCCGACAGACGGCTTTCCGGACAGAACGGCACCGTTATCTTATCCTTGAATCCTTCCGACTTATAGAGATGACGATCCATGCCTGACTTGCCGAAGTCAAACTCATAGGTCCAGTCTCCATTAAGGTTAACCCAATCCGTGCGCTCAAACTGTGGACGCGGATACTCCGGACGCGGCACGGAAGCCGATGCCGTAAACGACATGATCCCCAACGCAATCCCGGCGAATATTCTTGTTATCGTTCGTTTCATAATATTTTTTGATTTGTTTAAAGTTTAGAGTTGATAGTTTATGGTTTATGGTTGATGGTTTATGATAGTTTGGATCTTGTAAAATGACAATAGCCATAACTTCCCCAAACCATAAACCATAAATAAACCATAAACTATAAACTATAAACTATAAACTATAAACTATAAACCATAAACTATATCCAACTTATTTGACATAGAAAGATGGATCCTCTCCACTGAAGTCATTATCCTCTATTGTCACGTTTACTGCTCTCTCCAGCTTGAAAGTAAATCTATTTTGATGGAAAGCCGGGAAGTCATGGTTATGTATGATTTTATTCCCCTTGAAACGCAAACCGTCAATTGACTTAGCATAAAGGATAGGATTGTCAAATGTCTCGAACACATTGTTCTCAATCACGACACCCTCATGCCCCTCTCCTCCATGGAAATATTTCACCTGTCGCCACAGCTCGGGAATCTCTGGGTAGATGGATATTACAGCCTCGGTAAACTGGAACATATTGGTCAGAGAATTGACAAACCTGTTATTGCGGATTATGACATCGCGGCAGGCTCCCGTTTCATACCAGCCGTTGCAGTCACCGCAAAGAAGGATTGCGGTGCCGGAAGTGTGATCAAACAGATTGTTCTCCACTATCGTCCTCCTTGGTGTGCTGAAAAGCGTGCCACGTGCGCGGTTATTGCGGATTGTATTACCGGCAAAATACACTTCCGGGGTCCATGTAATATTCTCGAGTCCATAGGTCTTTCCACACTCTACCTCCTTCGGCAACGGGGCATTGAAAACAATTTCAAAATCCTTGGCACCATGATAGGTTGGCATATCAACCGGAGTGATTGACTTGATCACATACACCGAATCAAGATTCTCCATAGTGCGAGATCTTATCACCTTGACGGAATCGCCAACCTCTCCCCATTTGAACCCGTAATATCCGGGGCTCAGGTATCTTCCGACAACCGTAGATTCATTCTTACGCTCCACGATACGGAGATAGGAGCCATGTACGTTGATTGCATCATCCATCATACCCTCATACAGACCGTTGACCGACACTATCTTACCTTTGCAGGCGGAGAAGTGGGTGGCATCAGCATTCGAGGTGAAATATCTGGGATCATCATCCCCCCGGAGACATACGCCAAAACCGTCGAGAGTGATGTTCTCTGTCATCTGGGCGATTAGTCCCATCCCCTCACAATAATGCACCTTTACATTGTTGATTTGAGTGTCCTTACATTCATCCACGAAGATACCTGCCGCCGGGCGATGATACCAACGTAGAGCCACCACCGTGCCGGGCACCATCTTGGAATCGGTCCATTTCGGGGATCGGTATAGATCCTTGTCAACCTTTACCACGCTGTCTACCGGATTCCAGATATCGCTCGTCCTGTAGACGATATGACGGGTCTTGCCATCGAAGGCAATCGCTCCCGGAGTCTGAATCTCCCATCCATCCCCATAATTATAGAATTTTCCATCGTCACCTATCCTGAACTTAACCCAAGGAGCAGGACGCCAGACAACCCCGTTACCGTCATTTGACACCACCTCAATCTGTGCAATCTGTGGAGTCTCGAAATCCACACTGAAATTGCGAAGTGTGACTCTCTCAGAACGCACGAGTGCAACGGGGAGAGTATGTCCGGAGAAATAGAAGTCGGCACCATTGCCATCGATGGTGACATCGTTCCAGTCCTCAATCGGGAAACCAACCGTGCGAGGATTCATCTGGCTATGGTTGGAAATGAAATATTCCCTTTCGGCAGTCCCCTTCACCAGAAAATTATATTTACCCTTCTGGAAATTCAGGGTGACAGGGGTTCCGTTATATTTTTTCTTTATCTTCTGGAGAGCCTTCTGAAGTTTGGCACTCTGATTCTCTTTTCTGTCCGGCTTGATTCCATAGTCAGACATATTTATGTCAACAGCCATAGCAGTATTGCCAAACAGCAATGCCATGACAGCGACGAGAAGTGGTAGTCTCATGATGTTACGATTGTTATGGTGTTTTATTTAATTTAAAATACGGATCAGTAGACTTTTCCGTCCGGTTCCTCGCCACGGTTGTTGCCGGGATAGATCTTTATCATCACGACTCCATGAGGCGCAACATTGGCAGTGAACTTCTCCTTCGCCTCCTTCTCCCACACATCCTTCTGACGCCAGAGATCGCGGATCTTCTGCTGACCCCTTATCCCGAAATCAGAGGGGGAGATGACCATGTCAAGGGGGGTGTCGCCATAGTTGAAAAGACCGACCGCCATGCTTCCATCTACCAACGGTTTGGCATATACCACACTGCGGTTATCCTTGAAGAAGGGGAAACCCTGATAACCCAGTTCATCCTGATGCACCTCAATAATCTCATTGTTGCGCAAAAGGCTGAGGGTGAAGTCATCAAGCTGCTGCATATCGCAGCCTAAGAACATCGGTGAAGCAAGTATTGTCCATAAAGACACGTGGGTGTATTGCTCATCGGGAGTCAGACGCGAGTGATGAAGCTCACCATCCCAGCCCACTACGCCGATCACCATCATGTCGGCATCAGCCCAATGACCTGGCACGTTGAATGGTGCCCACTTATCCTGCTGCTGGAATCCGATACGGCTCATGTTGCCCCAGGTGTCGCGGATATCCCCGGTCGTGCGGTAACAGTTAGGGTATCTTGCCCATTGCGGGGCATCACCCCAATGAGCGGCGTTCGACATTCCGAAGAGAATGTCGCGATCCGTGGAGCGCAACGCATCAATCATCTCCTTCACGTAGTAGAGCTGATTGGGTGTCCAGTCATATTTAAGATAGTCTATACCCCAGTCTTCCCATTGCTTCACATCGTTCGCCACAAATGAGTGCTTACCGTTACGCCAGTTGTAATAGCGTGCGGGCCATGCCTCCTGAAGCGATGGCAGAGAATCCCTGACTGTCCATTCATACCTCCCTTCCGGATTGTCGGAGTAGCTGCCGATGAATCCGGCATAAGTGCCGACCCATGGGGCAGAGTAGATGCCCAGTCTCATCCCCTCCGAATGAAGCTCGTCGGCAAGTTTCTTCATGTCGGTGAATTTCTCCGGATTAGGTTGTATAGCATTATGCTTACCACCTCTCAAACCCTGCCAGCCATCGTCGATATTGACATAGCTCCATCCATAGTTGATGAGGTCATTGTCAACCATAGAGGCTGCCGTCTCCCTCACGAGTCCCTCATCAATAAGAAGTCCCCAGCAGTTCCAGCTGCTCCATCCGAGGGGCGGGGTCAGTGCCACCTCATCGCCGATCTTTATGGTCAGCAAACGTGTTGTGGTTCCCTTGGAATTGGAAGCCGTTATCTCCACCGGATATTCACCCGGCTTCTTGACGACACCGGTAATCAGACCCTTCTCCGGATCGATTGAGAGTCCCTTGGGAAGCCCGCTTGCGGAAAACTTCATCGGACGTTCACCCGTACAGGGCACACGATACAGGAATTTGGAACCGGGACGCGCACCAAACACTTTCGCCCCGTTGATTCTCGGAGTGGCAGGTGCCGGAGGTGTGAGGATATATTTGGAGTTATCGATTTTCGGCAGTGTGTCTCTCTCTGCCGGACACTGCCCCATTCCCGCAAGGGGAATGAGGGCAACGCCAAGCGCAGATATGAAAATGCGTTTCATGTGTACTGGTTTTTATTATAAATAAATCAGGATGGGATCATATCTTCCCCTTATGGTCAAAGATCGGCAAGGTGACGGCGATCGCCGTTTGCCCTGACCGCATAGATGCGGCAGCCGTTGGTGTTGACGTCGGAGGGTATCTCGAATGTGGTGAAATTGCTGAAGAACACAATATCGCCCGACTCATCCGATCTCCTTATCTCGATCGCCACTGCCTCCGATGCATTGCTCACCGTCACAGTCCTGCCCGACACAGTCGCGGAGATATTCTCTGAAAGCTGAGGATTCTCCTTGAAAGTATCGAAGAAACCGAGGTCTCCAATGTCGGCACGGTCAAAGTCGCCGTCAAGATAACCCACCATCTTGCGGTCTTCGATATACTGGAGCGCATGTTTCGGCTTGGGGAACTGGCTGAGATACTCTTTGGTGCTCGTCACCATGTCGGAAGTCACCTTCAATGTATAGGGTGATGTCTCATTTGTCGGGACAAAAAGACCCCAGAGGTCAAAGAATTCACTCAGATCCTCACCCGCCACCTTTGAACATGCCTTGATAAACTCCATCTGCTTCTCTCCCGGACGATCATAAGGATCAATATTGACCTCTCTCATCTCCTTGAAGACGTTGGCATAGAACTTATCCATACCGCGCACTTTAGTATAGTAGATATAGAGCTGCCACCACATTCTATTGTTGATATGATTATAGTTTGCGGAGTTGACACAGATGTCAAACCATGACCCTCCATTATTCTTCCTTGCTATGGCAAGGCGACGCAGACCGGGACCGTGGGATGTGTACTTACCCAATCTTTCACATACGTAATGCGCGAACACATTCGCGGAAGTCTCTGTGCAGAGATCCCAGTTGATTGCCTGCTGGTGTACGTGTCCCATCTCATGGGCGGCTCCCCATGTGGAACCTACACTTGAATTTGCCTCCTCCTTGCTGATGAGGATTTTTCCGAGCACGGTGTAGATGAACGCCATACGATACTCAGATGCCCAAAGATGAAGCTGATTGTTGTCGGCTTCCGGCGACATGCCGTAGAGGTGGTTGTTGAATCTTCCACCCTCTCCGCGAAACTCATCAATACCGCAGAATTCCTGCTCCCATTCCGCTATGCTGTCCCATAGGTCGAGGGCATCTATGATTTTGTTCTGTGGCATCTTGGTGCGGCTGAAATACATGATGAATGTGTTGCCGCGCACACAGAAATATTTATGGCTGGCATTGGCGATTATTTCGGCATATTTATCATCAGTCTTATGCTCCTTGAGATCAAAGAAACCGTTGACCACTGCTGCGCCGGGCGGGAAATGAATCCTTATCGGCTTGGCATCGGCTGAAAGTATGTCAGGCACGTTGTACATGACAAACAACTGTCCTTCATTCCTTATCTTAACCTTGTTGACACCCTCCTTCAGCAGGTAAGTGTCGCCCGACTCTGCCGGCTGGTAATAGTTGCCCCTGTCATCCTTCACAAGCTCTTCACCGAGACATTGCAGTGCGACAGAATTTCCATGGGTATCGCCGACGCAGACGATTATCTCATCTCCGGCTTTCACTGTCATACCTGTAGGATTGTCAAGAGAGGAGTAGCAGCGGGTCATAAGCTTGTTGCGCCATTCCGATGCAATTGAATACGCCTCATAGTCTCTTATTCGGAAATCTTTCTCCAATGGGGTATAGGAATTGTCACGCAGGATCTTTGCCAGACGTGAGAAATAGTCGCTAAGTGCGTTGATTTTCTCGTCGGTGACATCCTTACGCAACTCTGAGCAGGAGAGATCGGTGAATACGGTCAGAACCTCATCATTGAGAGTGTTGGTGGAATTGGTCTGCCAAAACTCCATCTCGGCGCAGCTGACAAAATCATTATATCCGCTCTTCACCTCAAATTTGATTGCGGTGGGCTTGATGGAGCCTTTCAGATCTATTTTGGAGGGAGCATTGTTCTCATAGAAATCGTAGTCGTCTACTTTAGAATAAGTGTGTGATGCATCGGTTGCCACGTATAGCGTGAATTTACCGAAATTACCGTTTCCGTTGCGGGAATGATAGATTATATAGTCGATGACGTTATCGCCATTGAAGAAATATTCCAGTGTTATAGGGAATTTAGTCCCGTTCCAAGGTGAATGGAAATGGGTGGAGTAGTCACCGTCTATTGTCATGTCGATGCCCTGATTGGAGTGGGCAGTCTCCCATGAGGATGCCTTGGCATCTATAGGCTTCACCCGAATATCCTCAGCCACGCTCTGTCCGTCGCTGTGCTGGATGATGCTGATCTGTTGGGAATTGAGTTTTGACTCCGTGCGTGCGGTGATTGTCCCCATCCGTTTCTCTCCGGTGGTGTTCTCACGCACTTTGATTTCAATATAGGGGACTTTCTCGGAGTCTTCCCCTTTTGAGGCTGTGAACCACGTCCCCTCCTGGCTTACATTCCATTTATCGAGAGACAGGTTCGTTTTCACGGGGATCTGGAGTGTGACTGCCGGACGATCCACCTCTACATTTCTGTAGGCAGCTTCAATCGTAAACTGTTCCGTACCACCTTGCGGTGATATATCTTTATCGGATGAGCAGGCCATAAGCAGCAAAGAGTAGACTGCAAGGAAGTATACCGCCATTTTTTGAGCTAAAGTTTTCATGATGATTATTTGGGTTATTTAAGTCATTATGACCGGGAGAGCGTTTTCGGTATTTTATAGAAGGGAGGAGATGGAGACCACCCCCTCCCTTGAATATAATTACCTTAAGATTACCTGATATTTCCTAAAAACGCGATTTAATATTTATTTGGCATAGACCACAAGCTCTCCCATGCTCCAGAAGGCACTCGTATTGCCGATAAGGTTTCCGCCATCGGCCTCATAGATTCGCATCACGAATGATTTGAACTTGAAAGGAGCCTGGAAAGATCCGAAGTAGCCTACAGATTCCTTGTCTGTCAGCACATTTTCGTAGGCATTGCTATCGGAGAATATTTCCCATTCGCCGGTCTCCGGATTACTTGCCATAAGCTGAACACGCTTGATATGTCCGTTGTTGTACGACCTGCGGTTATAGATATCCAACGCCACCTGAGATGCCTCTTCCGGAAGCTGGATCTGTATCCATGCGCCAAAAGGCTCGGAAAGATCCCGTGTCCAATAGTAGCCATGACAATAGGTGTTAAGATCGCCATCCACAAGACCGGGGATGCCGGCACCGTCATTCTCATACACATCATTTGAACTAATGTCGTCGGCTGTAAGGTTTATCTTGTAGCCGGCAGCATTGTCAATGGCTATGACTGCGGGAGTCTCCGAAATTGTGAAACCATCAGCGTCAATGCTCGTGATACGCAAGGGGAGTGCATTGCGGAAGAGTGCCTTGACGAGATCAAGTTTGATGTCGAGTGTGGCATATTCCTCACCATTTGCAATCTTCACATCTCCGACTCCGCTATACGAACCCTCCGGCATAAGACCGTATGAAGTGCCGTTCGCCTTGTTGTAGGCATCAAGGGCAGACGGGTCTACCTCAATCTTACAGTTCACATCCCATTCGGATGTAAATGGGAAGCCTATCTTCAGCTGATAGGAATCCGTTCCGTCCGGCAGCACCTGCAACCCTCCGTTCTGGAAGCCGACAGAAGGCTCGGCATAATTCGGCATGATGAAGAGTTCCCGGCTCTCCATATCTATGCCTGCATCCTGGCTTTCAAGAATCACCGGAATCACCGGAGTGCGCGACGCATCTGTATACGTCTCAAGAAACTCCCCTATCTTAGGCGGATAAAGATTCAGGTTCACAGTCTGGTATCTTACATCGCCATTGAACGACACTGTTGTCTGCGTAGCCCCTGTGCCGTCGCTGAATGAGTAGCATGAGGAGGGTATATAGGAGTAGCCCGCACCCGATTCAAGAAGGTAGTCATTGAATTCTGCCTCCGTCATTATTCTCAACGTAGCGGTCGCGTCAGTCTCAGGATTCCATCCCCCCTTCTGGACTGTCACCGGGCATACCGTGACAGCATGTGGGGAATAGACTGTAATCTCCTGCGCACCACTTGATTTTAATCTCACCACCTTGGAATACTCCTCAGGGTAGATATCGTATGTCTCGGAGCAGGAGCCCCCGATAAGGAGCATTCCCACTGCCGTAAGCAATATATATTTTGTTGTTTTCATAACAGGTTCTTTTTAGAGTTGATCCGACAAGTAATTAATAACCGGGATTCTGCACACATTGCGGATTTGCATACACCTCATCCTGCGGAATGGGGGAGAGATAGAGGCGGTTAGCCCATGTGTAGGGATAAGGGAGTGCGACTGGTCTATTGAATTCTTCAAACGTCGGAAATTCTCCCACAAGTGAGTTCAGACCCTTTCTCTTGCCGTAGCCGAGATATTTCTCACCCACCACGTATCTGCGGATATCGAAATATCTTTGAGACTCTGAGAAGAACTCGACGCGACGTTCGTTGAGTACCCAATCGAGGAGCGACATGCCCCCTGCGCCTATCATTGAGGTGGTCAACGGCTTCACCCCGGCACGCGCACGAATCACATTTACGTCAGATATAGCCTGATCTGTCTTGTTGAGATGAGCGGCACACTCCGCACGGTCCAAATAGATCTCTGCAAGACGTATAAGCTTGATTGTTGCGTTCTTGCTATCCTGATAAGCCCAGCGGTTATCAGCAAATCTCATACGTGGATCCAAGAATTTCTGGAGGAAATATCCTGTCGGGCAGTTGTCGCGGTTGGTCTGTGCGGGATCATAGCCGTGGTAGTCAATGATGTCGTTGAGATTATTCGGATTATGCCACTGAAGGAGATTGATATGAACCGGATAACCGTTACGGATCACGAGGCTATAGTCGCCACCGTCAAAGCCTATCCACGCATAGAAACGAGGTTCACGATTAACGTGGAGATTGATGATTCTGTCGCGAAAACGCATCTGGTTGGGATCTTTGGGATCCGGTGTCTCATTCTCTATTCCGGCTGCCTTATACCATTCCGACTCAGGAATGAAGTTGGGGTCGGTGCTGGGGGTATAGCCATCTTTGGTAAGGAACGCGAGGACACCATTCAGCATCGGGGCATACGCTCCATAGCCACCACGCGGCACGTCTGACTGCTGGCATGTTCTCGGCCACATAGGATACTGGAAGGAGTGCAGGTTTTTGCCATATATCTCATGTATTGCCTCGGTATTACCCTCTCCGGCACCACACCAGAGCATATATCTCATTCTCCATACTGCATGACGGAACTCATCGTCAACATCTCCGGGAATATATATATCGTCAAGGTCAAAGCCACTCACTACGAAATCATCCGTAAACATCTTGCGCTGACCGGCTGACTCGGCATATTTGATAGCTTCATCAGCTGCATCGTATGCACGCTGCCATTTGGAGGGGTCGTTTGTCCTGCTGACAAGCTCAAGTCCATAACCCGGAGTCTCAAAAGAGGTATTGCTGAAATTTGAGTATGGGAAACTTCCATTCCACAGAGGAGATGCAGCCAACAGGAACATATTTGCCTTAATCGCCTTGCATATAGTGGAGGTCATTCGTCCGATCTCTGCATTCGGTCTTGTTGCGGGAAGCTCTTTAGCAGCCTCATCAAGTTTGTCAGCAATCCAATCAACGCAGTAGTCGAAATGGTAACGTCCATTGAAACCCGATGAAGACGTACCGAGTCCGGGTTTCTCCTCAAGAATCACAATCGGACCATAGCGACGGAGAAGCAGGTAATGATAGTATGCTATCAAAGCCTTTGCCTCCGCTTTCCATTCCGTATATTCAGCTTGCGTTATATAGCCTTTTCCCAAAGGATCACAGCTATCGAGTTTCTCAAGGAAAAGAAGGCATTGTCCTATACCATCATAGAAATGTCCCCACACATCGATAGCGTTGGCTGCTGTCTGATTATTCATAAGCACTCTGCCGGCGAGTGAGTTCAGTCCCGGATCGGAAGCCCAACCGTAAGGATTGATAACGTCATCTGTTGTCGTACAGAGTTCTCCACGATCCCAACCGTAGGGGAGTTCGCTGTATTCATTCGAGGTGAAAGCATTATAACAAGAGAAGAGGAAACCGTAGGCATTGTTGTGACTCCCCATGGCATCGTCCACACCTACCTGCTCCGGTGGCACCACATCAAGGTAATTGCATGATGAGAATCCCAGCATTACTGCAATAGCAGTGACTGACAAGGTTTTCTGTAAAATATTATGTAGTTTCATGAGTTTATCTGTTTTATTAGAGGTTGAACTGTGCTCCGATTGTCACACTCGACTGGGTAGGATATTTGTTCCAAGATCCCATTTCCGGATCCCAGTATTTGAATGAGGTGAAATTCACGAGATTTATACCCTGAACGTAGATTCGGCAGATCGGGAAGGAATAGCCGAGCTCAAGATTACGGAGGCGGAGGAAATCACCGTTGCGGAGCCAGAAGGATGACGGCTCATTGTTGTTGGCGAAATCGTTGGTGCCAAGACCCATACGTGGAAATTCCGCATCAAAGTTGTTCAGCTCAGGATCGAAATGGTTGTCAACCACCCACTGCATTACGTTTCTCGGACTGCCGCCCCATCCGTGAGCACTGAACGGCTGCATGTTGTTGATCATGATCTTCCGTTTTGCCGAGCCGGTGAAGAAGAAACCGAAGTCCCATCTTTTCCAGTTGACAGTCGCTCCGAAGCCGTACTGAAGGCGTGGGGTTGTGCCGTATGACGAAAGCATTGTCTGGTCATCGGTGTCGATGCGCCCGTCGCCGTTAAGGTCGCGGTATTTGATATCACCGACCATAACTCTGGATCCGAGATCCTGTGTAGGACTGTTAGCAATCTCCTCCTCGCTCTGGAACAATCCTTCAGCCACATAACCTCTCATGTAGTTCAATGGAAGGTTGGTGGAATAAAGCCATGGATACTTATATTGCAACTCATCACCCTCTACGAGGACGTTCTTGTTATAGGTGAAATTACCGTTGAACGACACAGATAGATCAGAGGTAAGGGCTTTTGAGTACGTCACGCTTCCCTCTACACCCTTGTTGGTGATTCTGCCCACCGGTCCGTAAGGGGTGGCGGCGCCGTAACCGAGTGACGAAGGCCATGACTGGCGTGCCATAAGGATATCGTAACGTTTGTCGCAGAAATAGTCTAACGTAATATTGAGATCCTCAAAAAGTCGGATATCGACACCGACATCAAATTTCTTCACCTTCTCCCAACCGAGATTTGTCAGTCCATAATAAATCATCTGCGGACCGCCGAATGACTCCGAAACTCCGAGCGATGCACCCGCTCCTGTCTGGAATCCCAAGGCACTCAGATTATTCTGGTATATCTGGTCATAGTAAAAGAAATATAGATTTGAACCGACGGGTGTCATGTCATCACTACCAACAAGACCGTATGAACCTCTCACCTTGAAATATGACACAACCGGCGAAATCGGTGCCCAGAAATTCTCGTTGGAGATGACCCAACCAATAGAACCTGCCGGGAAGAAGCCGAAGCGGTAGCCCTTTGCAAGACGTTCTGTACCGTTATAGCCGAAGTTGAACTCCGCGAGATACTTATGACCGTAATCGTAAGTGACGCGTCCGGAGATACCCTGGTTGCGGTTGGGAAGAACCTTGTTACGGTATTCCCTCATGCGGTAGATTGCAACAGCATTCAACTCATGCTCACCGAAAGAACGGAGCCAATTGAGGTTTGCCTGAAGCTCAAAAGTGTTGTCGGATGCCTTCGAGATGTCTGACTGGGAAATGTATTTGCTTCCCGATGTGCCGGCTCTCAGAGGCATGAACATCGTATCCTGCCAGTCTTCGGTTGCCTGATGCGAACTGTTGATGTAGTATAGATATGGCTCGACAGAACGGGTGTAGCCAGACCAGCTCCAGCTCTTGAAATTGACCCAGACATTGAAGTTGAGTCCTTTAGTAATCATATCGAGATCCTGATTGAGCTTGATGACCGTGTTGACGGTATTTGAATTCTCCTGACGGAAACTTGTGCGGAGTTGTGCGTATGGGTTGTCGGAAAAATTGCCACCACCTTTATCATAACATCCAAACATCACATGGTCAATACCTTCACGGGCAGGGAAAGTGGTAGGAAACTCCACCGGAGTCATATCCATGACAGATGCAAAGAAATTATCAGCATTTACGTTCGGACGTGTGTTCTGATGAATCTGCGCATTCATGTTCATAGAGATGGTCGTGGTGGGCGTCAGCTTATAGGAGATATTGTTCTGGAAGGTGTAGTTATAATTCTGAAGCTGGTTGTTCCAGGAATATAATTTCTCTGTCTTGTAGTGGCCTGTCTCATGAAGGAACTCAAGCGACATGTAATATTTCACCTTGCTTCCACCACCTGAGACATTGACATTACCCCTCTGACGCATAGCCATTTTTTTGAATAGGACGTTCTGCCAGTCAACGTCGGGATAGAGATATGGATTGATACCGGAGCGTGTGCGCTCGATCATCTCATCCGTATATTTGAGTGGCTCATTGGGATTACGATATAAAGATGCCTTATTCCACATCTCCATATAAGTAGCTCCGTCGGCAAATTCGGGAAGCTTACCCATGAAGTTGAATGAGTTCTCAAGAGTAACGTTGATTTTCGTCTTCGTGTTGTAGTCACCACCCTTGGTCGTGATGATCATTACACCATTGGCACCACGTGCACCATATATTGCGGTGGCGGATGCATCCTTCAGCACGGAGAAGCTCTTGATGTTTTCTGCCGGGATATAGTTGAGGTCGCCCGCAGAGATCTCAACATCGTCAAGCAGGATGAGGGGAGTCGCACTCTTACCCGCGAAGTTGGAGATACCGCGGATGTAGAATTCTGCGCCTGAACCGGGTTCGCCGGAGGTATTGTTAGCGTAGACACCCGCAAATTTACCGGCAAGATTCTGGGTCAGCGTTGATGCCGATGTCTTCAGTTCCGCACCGGACACTGAAGAGATAGCACCGGTAACCGACACTTTCTTCTGCACACCCGTACCGGTCACAACAACCTCATTGAGCGACTGGGCTGAGGCATCAAGTTCGATTTTAAGGTCTGTGACACCCTCTACAGGCACCTCCTTAGGTTGGTATCCCACGTATGACACCATCAGAATCACATCTTTCTTCTGTGTCTTGTAAGATAATTTGAAATGTCCGTCAACGTCGGTCACTGTTCCCGACGTCGGTTGTCCTTTCACCTGGATAGTGGCGCCTATCAATGGCTCTCCGGTGGTTTTGTCGACAACTGTCCCTTCTATGGTTCTTGTGGCAGCATTGGTTGACTGCGGTGCAGGCGAACCGGTTGAGACTTCGGCGTGAGTCATCAGAAATCCTCCGCTCTCCGTATCGTGCGCCCTTACTCCGGCGACGTCAAACACGGAAAGGGTAGCAGCGACAGCTAAGGTTAATTTGATTTCCTTTCTCATGGTTAGGTGTTATTAGTAATTATTGATTGTACGCAAAATTAAGATTTCGGTGAGTTATATATGTGCGAAATTGTACATAATTACACATTTTGGACTTTTACGACAATATTTGTATGATTGGGGTCAGGATTTCTATCAATTATATAATTCCACCGGGCTGATATCCGCAATATACTACAGAAGGATTGATTCTGAAAAATGGAATCAATCCTTCTGTCTATTTTGATTATGTCTGTTTTTAGGTGTCATCGCCGGAGAAGGCGACGGAAAATGGGGGAGAGCACCGGCACATTCTCGAATGTGCACACCACTCCTACATAAATAAGGAGCAGAACTATCCTCACTGCGTATGTTAGCCACATACCCATGATATTCTCCACATACATCCCGCCCGCATACAATGCCACGGCAAAGAGAAGATAGCTTCCCATGCGTTTCGTCTCGTAGGGGAGTGGGTAGTAGCGGCGTCCGGCAAGATAGCTCATGACCATGACGATGAAATAGCTTATCAATGCCGCCCATGCCGATCCGAGGTAGCCGTCGGGGATGCCGATCGCCGGCACAAGCCATACGTTGAGTCCGAACATGAGCACGAAGCATATCAAGGAGAAATACATCCCCCACTGGGTCTTGTCGGTGAGTTTGTACCATAGCGACAGATTGAAGAACACTCCGAAACATAGCTCCGCCATCATCATGATAGGCACTACCCTAAGTCCGCTCCAATAGCCGGGGGCGATGAAATGCTTCAATATGGGAAGGAAATACATCACTCCAAGGAATATCAGCAATCCGAATATCACGAAGTATTTCATCGCATCGCAATATGCCCTACTCTTATCCTCCCCATCCCCTTTTGCCTGAGCGAAGATGAAGGGTTCGTAGGCGTAGCGAAACGCCTGCGTGAACATCACCATGACTATCGCTATCTTCATGTTGGCTCCGTAGATACCGACCATGGATCGTGCCGCCTCCTCATCAGCCGGGAAGAGATAGGGGATGACGAGCTGACCCATATTCTGGCTGAGTATACCCGCCACTCCGAGTATAAGAAGGGGCCAGCTGTAGCTTAACATTCTCTTAAGAAGGTCAGGTCGGAATACATAACGCCTTCCGGTAAGCTCCGGAAGCAGGCAGATAAACACAAGCAGGGTGGAGATGATGTTGGCAACGAAAATCCATCCGATGCCGAAACTCTCCCCTCCGCATGGCTCATAAAACCAGCTTATCGCCGGAGGGTAATGACGCATTATTACCGGACACAGCAACAGGAAGAAGAGATTCAACCCGATGTTGAACCCGACATTGAGCAATTTTATCCCGGCAAAACGCCATGCCTTATTCTTATAGCGTAGATAGGCGAAGGGGATGTTGGAGTAAGCATCTATAGCTACCGTGACCCCCATTATCCATACGTAGAGCGGATGATGTGGCAGTTTCAACGCTTGCGAGACCGGATTCAGGAAAAAGGTCAGAAGTAATATGAAGAGAAGGGAGGTGGCACCCACGGATAGGAGGGAGGTGGTGTAGACACTTTCCGGATCCTTATCTTTATTGGCGAAACGGAAGAACCCCGTCTCCATGCCGTAGTTCAGGATGACGAGTGCCACGGCTGTCGCACCGTAAAGATAGGTGACTACACCATATTCCTGCGATGGGAATAGATAGACATACAACGGCACGAGACACCAGTTGAGGAATCTCCCGATGATGCTGCTGAGTCCGTAGACCGCAGTGTCTTTTGCCAATGATTTTATTCCAGCCACGTGATGGTTTATGGTTTAAAGTTTAAAGTTTATAGCAACTCCCCTTTAGGGAGCAGGCCGAGACCCAAGCGGGGGATTTATTCAAACAGACTTCCCGGTGCATCGAAGCGTTTGCGTCCGAGATGCGTATAGGCGAGGTCGGTGGTCTCGCGTCCGCGCGGTGTGCGCTTTAAGAAGCCCTCCTTTATAAGGAATGGCTCATACACCTCCTCCAGCGTACCGGAATCCTCTCCGAGTGCCGTCGCTATCGTGGATAGTCCTACCGGACCCCCTTTGAATTTATCGATTATGGTCAGCAGTATGCGGTTGTCGATCTCATCAAGACCGTAGCGGTCGATATTGAGTGCCTCCAGCGCATGGCGCGCGATGGCTATATCGATGAAACCATTACCCTTGACCATAGCGAAGTCACGCACGCGACGCAGCAGTGCATTGGCGATACGCGGTGTGCCTCGGCTGCGCAAGGCTATCTCCATGGCTGCCTCGTCGGCGATACCCACTCTCAGCAGACTTGCCGAACGACGCACAATCCCTTTCAATATCTCATGGTCGTAATATTCCAGATGGCAGTTGATACCGAATCGCGCACGCAGGGGCGAAGTGAGCAGACCGCTCCTCGTAGTCGCACCGATAAGCGTGAACGGGGCAAGCGACAGCTGCACGCTCTTAGCTCCCGGTCCCTTATCCAGCAGGATATCGATACGGTAATCCTCCATTGCCGAGTAGAGATATTCCTCCACGATAGGATGCAGACGATGTATCTCGTCAATGAAGAGAACATCATTCTCCTCCAGACTCATCAGGATGCCGGCAAGATCACCGGGCTTATCAAGCACCGGACCCGACGTCACCTTAAACCCCACACCCAATTCATTGGCTACGATATTGGAGAGGGTGGTCTTGCCAAGTCCCGGAGGTCCGTGCAGCAACGTATGGTCAAGTGCCTCCTTGCGAAGACGGGCCGCCTTCACAAACACACGGAGATTCTCTATTATCTTCTCCTGACCGCTGAAATCATCAAATGCCAGCGGACGGAGGGCTTTCTCTATATCCTTATCCGATTCGCGGCTCTGACGCTCCCTTATGTCGAAATCTTCTGCTTCCATACCACAAAATTACAAAAAAATCCATAATCTCCCCCCTATCACACGACAAAATCAATGCTCTTTTATCGCCATAATCCCTAAAAACACACAATTTTTAAATTAGTAATAACAACTTTCACAAAAAACACCGAAAAAAATTTGCAGTTACAGAAAAAATGCCTAACTTTGCACTCGCTTGAAGGGAATAACCTTCCTGCATACATTCGGAGCAATCCCAAGGAGAGGTGGGTGAGTGGCTGAAACCACCAGTTTGCTAAACTGACGTAGGAGCAATCCTACCACGGGTTCGAATCCCGTCCTCTCCGCCAGAATCCTGTAAGCTAAACCCTTACAGGATTTTTTCATTTCCCCTGTCCCGCTGGCTTTCCTGCTGCATCGCCCGCTCCATAACCACTCTCCAGCCGCCAGCTCCGCTTCAGCCCCCACTCTCCAGCCGCTCGCTCTCCAGCCCCCAGCCGCCTATCTCCAGCCGCCAGCTCTCCAGCCCCAGCCGCCTATCTCCAGCCGCCAGCTCTCCAGCCCCAGCCGCCTCTTATTCGGATTCTCACCCCTCTCTCAAGCGAGCCATTTAGAAGCGATAAAATCGCTATAAACATGGACTCCTCCGGAGCGAAACTGCTACTCCTTCAACAAGAGCAGGCCCAATAAAGGCTGAAGAAATGCTGAGCCCAATGAAGGCCGAGGCTGAAAGATGAAGCCCTATAAAAGCTGAGGCTGAAAGATGAAGCCCAATGAAGGCCGAAGAAATGCTGAGCCCAATGAAGGCCGAGGCTGAAAGGATTGGGGGGGGGCAGTTTCGCTCCGCAGGAGTCCGTGTTGAGGCGATTTTATCGCCGATTCCCTCGATTCCCTCGATTCCATCTTCGCTATCCCGCCCCATTGCGTGGCTACGATAGCTTTTGTATTATCTTTCTCTAATTTACAAAAGAATGATTCCTTCCAATCTCCCCAATAAAAAAGAGGCTCCCGCTCCAAATAAGATTCCTTCTTATCTCCCAAATGAAGATGAGACTGATTTGCCGGCTTTTGATCCAATCAATTTTCTTATAGAGGATAACAATATTCCCGCTTTCGACAATGCAGCCTATGATATAGAAGATGCCTGCCTCTATCCCGGCTATCTTACCGATACCCATTATCCAAATGCCGACTATCCGGATCTTGATGCCGGATCTTCCATCGCGAATGAACCACCGGAATCGTATCATCATTCCGGCTCCAACCGTCTGACGAAACGTGCCCCGTTCCATGATTACAGGATGCCGGGGATATATCTCATTACGTTGGTAACTTTAAATCGAGAAAAACTATTCGGCAAGCTGATAATAAAGGATAAGCCCTATATCTATCAGTCAGAATTAGGACGAAGAATATTCTCCGAGGAATTACCGAAGATCTCTACCGTATTTCCGAACGTGGCAATCTGGAAAACCTGCATCATGCCGGATCATATACATCTGATAATGGAAGTCAGATCAAAGATGCCTGATAAGAAACATATCGGCAATGTGATTGCCGGGTTTAAAATCGGATGCAACCGCCTTTGGAGAATCATCTCGAATAATCCGGATGCAATTATCTTTGAGTCAAATTATAATGACCGCATTATAAACCGCCATGGTCAACTCTCCACATGGAAAAGATATCTTGCCGACAACCCTCGTCGTCTCGCGCTGAAACGTATGTATCCGGAGCTTTTCAAAAAGAGATATAATAAGGAGATTCTTGGACGCAAATGCCAGATATTCGGGAATATGTTTCTACTGAATATTCCGGAGAAGGAGTTTGTGGTGGTTCACAGAAAAGACTCTGAGGAGACTTACCAAGAGAATTTCAAAAGATGGATGAATTGTGGCGAACATGGTGGCATCCTCGTGGGCGCATTCATATCCCCACGTGAGAAGGCGGTGAGAAACGAGGCAATACTAAGTAATTATTCGGTTATAGAATTATGCGACACCGGTTTCGGCAAATATTACAAACCCTCCGGAATTGTCTTTGATGCTTGTGCCGAAGGACGGCTGCTCCAGATATGCCCTTTCGATAATCAATATGCTTACAGCAAAATCTCACGCAAGATATGCCTGCAATTAAATGCCTTCGCTAAGGAAATTGCAGACGTAGCCACTCTTATTATATAATGCAAGGGATATTATACCGGTTTATCTTGCATCCACATTCCCAAATTTATATCACCATCCCAATATTTCATTGACATTCTCAATTTTGCACAGAAAATGACATTGTGAGTAGTTTTGCACAATATATTCATTTTTAGTGCAACCAGAGCATCTATTCGGATTTATTAATGTAATTTCGCAGACATCTCTCTCTTATTCTTTTCGCTTATTAATTTCGCTTGTTCATTTCGTGAGTATGGAGTTTTATAATCTCGGACACTCTTGCCTGCGATAAAAAAGCTGAATATAAAGACTCTGTTATTATGGCAAAACCAAAACTTGTGATTTCTTCCGGTGCCGGGATAAGTGCTGAAAGCGGTATATCAACCTTCCGTGATGCCGGTGGTCTATGGGAGAATTATCCCGTGATGGATGTCGCGTCTGCCGACGGATTCCGTCGTAACCCGGCTCTCGTGCATGAATTCTATAATGCCCGCAGAAAGGATCTCATAACAAAAGAGCCGAACTTTGCCCACAAGACTCTCGTAGAACTGGAGAAATATTTCGACGTCTACGTCATAACCCAGAATGTAGACGACCTCCACGAAAGGGCGGGAAGCTCACACGTGCTGCATCTACACGGCGAACTCATGAAGATGCGTTCCGTCAGCGACCCGGACTATATCGAGCCTCTCGACATAAATCATCTTGAGACTACCCCGGCAACGCGCGGTAAACGTGGCGACCTGATGCGTCCGCATATCGTATTCTTTCAGGAGGCGGTCCCTAACATCGAGCCGGCTATGGAGCTGGTAAACGAAGCTGATATTTTTGTCGTCATCGGCACATCTCTTGCCGTTTATCCCGCAGCCGGTCTTATACAATGTGTGCGCCCGGGCACTCCTATATATTATATCGACCCGAATCCGGCATCAGCTGCTGTCGGTATGCCCGGTGTCACCATAATAAAAGCCACAGCAACGGAGGGTATGAAAAAATTAATGGATTTAATTATTCCTTCTCTTTGATTTTAAATTTTTTTACCCTTTATCCGTTAAAAATATGTTGTAAAACATATTTTATGTTGTTCAACATATAAATCATACCCTCTTCACGAAAGTTTTTTACTACTTTTGTGAAGTAATTCATGAAAATTGTCGTCACGACAACTTTTCTCATTCTAAAAAATAAAAGATATGGCAAAAGTAAAAGGCGCGATAACGGTCAACGTAGAACGCTGCAAGGGTTGCAATCTCTGTGTGAACTCTTGCCCCACGAAGACCTTGGCGCTACAGCCAAACGAGGTCAACGACCGAGGATATCATTACGCATTTATGGCAAATCCGGACAATTGCATCGGATGCTGCTCTTGCGCTTGGGTTTGTCCAGACGCATGCATTGAAGTATATAGGGTTAAGGTGTAATGATTTAATACCACACACCTGATTATTAGCGCAACACTCTCCAGAATAGTAATTATGACAGAAACAATGAACGACGAGATAAGACTGATGAAAGGCAACGAGGCGGTGGCTCACGCTGCCATACGCTACGGTTGCGACGGCTATTTCGGCTATCCCATAACCCCTCAGTCGGAAGTGCTGGAATCGCTTGAGGCTCTTATGCCTTGGGAAACCACCGGAATGGTGGTGCTTCAGGCTGAATCTGAAGTGGCTGCCATCAATATGGTATATGGCGCGGCTGCTTCCGGAAAAGCTGCCATGACCTCATCATCTTCCCCGGGCATAAGCCTTAAGCAGGAAGGGATATCATATATGGCGGGTGCCGAACTCCCCGCTCTAATCCTTAACGTCATGAGAGGCGGACCGGGACTCGGAACAATACAGCCCTCACAGGCAGATTATTTCCAAGCCACAAAAGGAGGGGGACACGGCGATTATCATCTGATTGTGCTCGCCCCGGCATCCGTACAGGAGATGGTCGATTTCGTGGCTCTCGGTTTTGACCTCTCTTTCAAATATCTCACCCCCGCAATGATCCTCGCCGACGGAATCGTCGGGCAGATGATGGAGAAGGTGGTGCTCCCTCCACAGCGTCCGCGACGCACCGACGACCAGATAAGGGAACAATGCCCGTGGGCAACTACCGGACGGAAAGGGTTGCGTAAGCGAAACGTGATTACGTCTCTCGAACTCGAGTCTTCAAAAATGGAGATCATCAACCATCGTCTTCAGGCAAGATACAGGGAAATCGAGAAGAATGAGGTGAGATGGGAGGAGATCAACACGGACGATGCCGATTATCTGTTCGTGGCTTTCGGATCTATCGCACGAATTTGCACCAAGGCGATGGAGCTTGCACGAGAGGAGGGGATAAAGGTCGGAATCGTGAGACCTATAACCCTATGGCCATTCCCCGACAAGGCGATTGAGAAGGCAGCTGAAGGGAAGAAAGGGATATTGTGTGTGGAACTGAATGCCGGACAGATGATCGAAGACGTCAGGCTTGCCGTGCACGACAGAATCCCTGTCTGCCACTACGGACGTCTGGGTGGTATAATCCCGAGTCCTGCTGAAATCGTGGAAGAGCTCAAAAAGATGATTAATGATTGATCACTCTCTTGCCCTGCAAGAATAAGACTGAAACCAATGGAAATTCAAGATATAATTAAGGAAGAGAATAAGGTGTACAGCACACCTGAGCTCCTTGACGATGTGCACATGCATTACTGCCCGGGATGTAGCCACGGTGTCATACACAAGCTGCTTGCCGAAGTGATCCATGAGATGGGACTGACGGAACGCACCGTCGGGATATCCCCTGTAGGGTGTGCGGTATTTGCATATAACTATGTTGACGTCGACTGGGTAGAGGCAGCCCATGGAAGAGCTCCTGCCGTTGCCACTGCCATAAGCAGACTTTGGCCCGAAAATGTGGTGTTCACCTACCAAGGCGACGGCGATATGGCGGCTATCGGTACAGCGGAAACCATACATGCCGCAAACCGTGGCGAAAACATTGTTATGATTTTTGTAAACAATGCTATCTATGGAATGACAGGCGGACAGATGGCGCCGACAACTCTCCTCGGACAGAAAACCGCCACCTCCCCATACGGACGTCGCGCCGACCTTAACGGCTATCCTCTCGAGATAACCGACATCATGGCTACACTGAGAGGAACGTGCTACGTGACCCGCCAGTCTGTGCATACGCCTGCCGCTGTCAAGAAAACAAAAGCCGCAATAAAGAAGGCTTTCGAGAATGCGCTTGCCAAGAAGGGGACTTCGGTGGTGGAGGTGATCTCCACATGCAATTCCGGATGGAAGATGACCCCGGTCCAGGCTAATGAATGGATGGCTGAAAATATGTTTAAGGAATACCCGCTGGGTGACTTGAAAAATCTTTAACCTAATTTTTGTGTGATGAAAGTTGAGATCATAATAGCCGGATTCGGAGGACAGGGTGTCCTCTCTATGGGCAAAATATTGGCATATTCCGGACTCATGGATGACAAGGAAGTGACGTGGATGCCTTCATACGGTCCGGAGCAAAGAGGGGGCACTGCCAACGTCACTGTCATCCTCTCCGACGACAAAATCTCCTCCCCAGTGCTCGACTCATACGACATCGTTGTGGCACTGAATCAACAGAGCCTCGACAAGTTCGTCCCAAGAGTGAAATCCGGCGGGATACTGATGTATGACACCAGCGGAATACACAAGCGTCCCGAGAGAAACGATGTCAAGGTATATCCGATAAATGCCATGGAAGCCACTCTTGAAATCGGCAATCCGAAAGCATATAATATGGTCGTGATGGGCGCGCTCCTTGAAGTGATGCCCTACAAACTCCCAATGGAGAATGTGGTGAAAGGTCTTAAGAAATCTCTTCCGGAACGTCATCATAATCTAATCCCACTCAATGAGCAGGCTATCGAGAAGGGGAGAGGACTAATCTGATTTTATTTCCCGGAAACCAAAAAGAGGAGACGTGGCTATGATGCCGCGTCTCTTTTTTTACCCTATTTCGTGAACCTCTTTTTCTCTTTATCGGTTATTATAGATGAAGCCCCGATTAAGGATCTCTATTGAGAAATTGATAGGATCGGACCACCTCTTATCCGAAAGACAATATCATTTTGCAAGGGGCATTTTTTTCTGTGCTGATTATTCAAAACTATCATGGCCGAACAAGGACAGGCCGAACTGACAAAAGGAAATCACCTTTTCGTAACCTTGATGTTGCGGGGGCCGGAGACTGAAATATCCGGTTCCCGCTTTCATTTTATGATGTCAATAATCTTGCCGCAATTGTCAATAACTTGTAGATAAGTGGTCGAAAAGTGGTAGATATGTTGTAAAGAAGCTGTAGAAAATTGTTTTATAACATATTTTAATTTAACTTGCAATTTATAAATATTGTCTGAGATAGCGGTTTTTATTGTATCTTTGCATATTCCTTCAAAGGTTATCAATAGTTATTGTCAAAGATATCTACAGTTATTTGCAGGGTTATCTACAGTTATCTACACTTTGCGAGATAAAAATTTGTAAACATCGCAGTTATTTACAAGTTGTCAATAACCTTCACATCTTGTTGATTATCAAGGATATCTATTGTTAATAATATGACAATAAGTGCGTCTTAAAATTCAATAACTCATATTTCCAATTTTTTTTGGGAAAAGTTATTGGTAGTTATTGACAGCCTTTGTTGTTGTTGTTGATTAATTTTTATAGATTTAAATTTTTATTAAATAATAAACAATAATGAACCTTAGTCAAAAAAATCCCGAAACAGACGCATTGCGCGAGGAGATAATGCGTCTGAAGAAAGATAAGAATGCTCTCATCATGGCACATTATTATCAGCGTGACGAAATTCAGGAGATAGCCGATTTCATCGGTGACTCTCTCGCCTTGGCGAGACAGGCGGCAAAGACGGATGCCGACGTAATCGTGATGTGTGGCGTGAATTTCATGGGTGAGACTGCAAAGATACTTTGCCCCGACAAGACGGTGTTGCTCCCCGACACAGAGGCGGGATGCTCTCTCGCCGACAGCTGTGACCCTGTCAAGTTTGAACAGTTTGTAAAGGAGCATCCGGATCATACGGTCATAAGCTATGTCAACACGTCGGCTGCCGTGAAGGCTCTCACTGACATCGTGGTCACATCCGGCAACGCACGTAAGATAGTGGATAAGCTTCCCGAGGATGAGAAGATAATTTTCGGTCCTGACAGAAATCTGGGTGAGTATATCAATTGCGTGACCGGGCGCTCCATGCTCCTATGGGATGGTGCTTGCCATGTGCATGACCGATTCTCTTTGGAAAAAATCGACGAGCTGAAGAGGGAGCATCCTGAAGCTAAGGTGCTCGTGCATCCGGAGTGCAGACGTCCTCTCCAGCTGATTGCCGACAAGGTGGGATCTACTGCCGCACTGCTCGATTTTGCCAGGAGCGACGATGCGCCGGAATATATTGTTGTGACAGAAAGTGGCATATTATTCGAGATGCGTCGCCAGTGTCCGGAGAAGAAATTCATCCCCGCTCCTCCCGATGAACCGGGGTGTATGTGCAACGAATGTGACTATATGAAGCGCAACACTCTCCGCAAGGTTTACGAGGCTCTGCGCGACGGAAAACCGGAAGTGACGGTCGATGCCGAGATTGCAGAGAAGGCGTTGCGACCTATCGTGCGTATGCTTGAGATGTCGGAGTGACGGGTCATGGATCGTAAGAAGAAGAATATAATCGAACTTACCAACTGCAGCCTCAGCCAATATAAGGAGATGGAGAAGCTGCCGATCGTGATGCTTGCCGATAATGTGAGGTCGATGTATAATGTCGGCGCAATGCTGCGCACAGCCGATGCCTTCCTTATAAGGGAGGTGGTGCTTGCCGGAATTTCCGGTTGCCCGCCTCACCCGGAGATCACGAAGACGGCTCTTGGAGCAGAGGAGAGCGTCGACTGGCGACACGTGAATGATGCCTTCGAGGAGGTGAGAAGAATGCAGTCGGAGGGGTGGAAAGTGTGCGTGCTTGAGCAGACACATAATAGCATTGCTTTACAAGATTTCCGTCCTATTGATGGCGAACGCTATCTCCTTGTGGTGGGGAATGAGGTGAAGGGTGTCGACCAGCGTATCGTTGACGTTGCTGATATCGTTCTTGAGATTCCACAGTCGGGGGTGAAACATTCCCTCAACGTCTCGGTGAGTGCAGGGATAGCGTTATGGCAGATTGTGTCGGGGATGATATGATTCCCAGAGATCCCATCTCATAAAAATGGAATCATGAATTTATCGGCATAATGCCTTGCCGAGAATCTCCACGAGCCGTCTGCCGCCGATATAGGTGCAGACTATTCCGATCTTGTTTTTTAATCTGACAGAGGGGTTGCGCAGCGATTCGCCGCGCAGCTCCTTTATTCTTATCCAGCATCTGTCGGATAAGGCACGCGCCTCCGGAGATGTGGAGTTGGCGGCGAGGAGCGTAAGCATATTGAAATTCGCGCTCAGTTCTCTTGAGCGTGCAGCAGGTGCCAGACGGGGATAATGGCTTTCCATCGTGGCGGTGAGGCGTCGTGTCACGTCGAGCACATCGCAACGCCGCAGATTGAACGTATGTATATAGCTTCCTTGATGCTGCCGATAGAAATAAAGATGGCAATCTTTCAGCACGACTACTCGGTTGGCTCGCATAATGGCAGGGCAGATTGCGTCAAGATCCTCATAGCCGGTGCCCTCACGGAATCGCAGCTCTTTCCAGATGCGGGCTGTAAATAATTTTCCGCATACGGAATTGTCGAGTCTTTTCTGATAGAGGATGTCGAGCATTGCATCTTCCGGAGAGAGCATGCGGAAATAATTATTCCCTGTCAAGGCTTCCGAAGGGGATCTATCTACAGATTTCAGTTCATCTTCCTCTGAGAAATTCTGCATGGTGCCGCACACTACGTCGCATCCGGACTTCAGAAAGCAATCATAGGTTATCTTCAGAGTGTCAGGCGGAAGGATATCATCGGCATCAAGAAAGATTATATGGCTCCCTTCCGCCATATCCAATCCATGATTCCTTGCATGGGATTGTCCACCGTTGCTTATATGCGCCACCTTGATATTATCATGCTGATTTGCCAGACTGTCGCAGATAATGCCGGAAGAATCTGTCGAGCCGTCGTCAATAAGGATAATCTCCCAATCCTTATATGATTGTCGGAACACACTCTCCACTGCCTTCTCCAAGAAAGACTCGGCATTATATACAGGAATGATTATGGAAACCATGCGATTCACTATTTTTATGCAAAAGAAATAAAAAAAAGTCAGAAGTCAAAGGCTATACCCTTCCGACTTCCGACTTATTATATGTTACAATGCGCGTAAGCGCAGCGATTACACTGTAAGAATCTCTTTCTCTTTTGCTGCGAAGATTTCGTCGATTTTCTTCATGTACTTGTCATGGAGTTTCTGCACGTCGTTCTCGGCATCCTTCTCGATATCCTCGCTGAGACCCTTCTTGATCTCTTTCTTCAGACCCTCGATAGCCTCACGGCGGGCATTGCGCACCGACACCTTTGCAGTCTCTGCCTCTGCCTTGCTCTGCTTTACGAGCTGCTTACGGCGGTCTTCTGTAAGCGGCGGTATCGACAGGCGTATCACTTCACCATTGTTTTCAGGAGTGATGCCAAGTTCAGAGTTTATGATAGCCTTCTCAATCTCCTTGAACATGCTCTTTTCCCATGGAGTGATGGCAATGGTTCTTGCGTCTGGCACCGAAATATTGGCGACATTTGAGATTGGAGCTTGCGAACCGTAGTAATCTACACGTATTCCGTCAAGCAGACGAGCGGATGCCTTTCCGGCGCGGATATGCGAAAGTGTGTCGTCGAGATATTCCACAGCGAGTTCCATGCTGTCTTTCGCATTGTCAAGATATTCGTTAACTTCCATATTTGTTTTAATGTTTAAATGGGATGGGTTAAGGAGTGTTTTAAGAAATAATTATCATTTAATCAATATTTTGATAGTATTGCTAAATGATGTATAAAAGCGCATGTTAAGCGCATTTCTGCTGTTGATAATAGAAATGCTTTAGTCAACGAGCGTGCCTACATTGTCGCCATTGAGCATCTTTTCGAGATTGCCCTCCTTGTCCATGTTGAAGACATAGATAGGCATGCTGTTCTCTTTGCAAAGTGCGGTAGCGGTAATGTCCATCACCTTCAGATTGCGTGCTATCACTTCTTCGTAGGTGATATGGTCAAATTTTGTGGCAGTGGGGTCTTTCTCCGGGTCGGCTGTGTATACGCCATCTACGCGGGTGCCCTTCAGCATTACGTCAGCCTCGATTTCAATGGCGCGCAGTGCCGAGCCTGTGTCGGTTGTGAAGTAAGGGGATCCGGTGCCGCAACTCATGATAGCAACAGTGCCCTCTTTCATAGCTTTTATAGCCTCCCATTTGGAATAGGGGTAGCCGATGGGGAACATGGGGATAGCGGTCAGCACCTTGGCGGGTTGTCCGATTGCCTCAAGTGCAGAACTTAGGGCAAGGGAGTTGATCACTGTAGCGAGCATACCCATCTGGTCGCCCTTAACACGGTCGAAACCTTTGGATGCGCCCGACAGACCACGGAAGATATTTCCACCGCCGATCACGATGCCAACCTGCACGCCGTTGTTGACAGCTTTCTGTATCTGGAGAGCATAGGAGTTGAGGCGGTCGGTGTCGATGCCGTAGCCCTGTTTGCCCATGAGAGATTCTCCGGAAAGCTTGAGAAGAATACGGTTATATTTCATATCTCTAAAATTTATGTCAAGTATGTTTACAATCCCCAAATTTAAGGAAAAAGTGCGACATTACAAGATTCTTTGGGAAATATATCTCAAAAAAGATATGATTCCCCAATTCTAATTAATTTTTTGACCTGCTTAAACTTTATAATGTATTATTGTCTTATAAGTAAACAGGAGGTTCACTGGATCATCGGTCTCCTCCTTTTAACTCAGATTGTTTCACCTTTTAAACGGAATCCTTATGAGACATATATTCGCATATATTCTGATAGCTTTATTCATGTCGGTCGGCAGTGTCGAGGCTTTTGCTGACAAGCACAAGGGGCATGACCGTGATCGTCATGAGCAAAGATACGACAGGAAGAAAGGTTATAAAAAAGACCGTGACCATAAGTATAAGAAGGATAAGCATCATGGTAATTACGGGCGTCCCGGCAATAGTTTCCCGGCTCCCGGCAATAAGCACAGACATACCCCGCCACCACCGCCGAAGCATCATCACCACGCTCCGCCGCCACCACCAAGACGTCATCATCACGCTCCACCGCCACCACCACGTCTCGGGCACATGGTGAGATACGCCACAAGAGGGTGTCACGATGTCGGGGTATGGCAGATCAGCCATGACACGTATATCGTGAAATATCGTAGAGGTAATCATTACTACACTCAGTATCTATATCCTTATGCCGACAGATACGGTGCCAGAAATGTCATATCCGTCAATTGGGCTCCGCAGAGCCCCTGGACTCTGATACCTCCGATCCAATTGAATATTAATCTTTAGCAATATAAATTGCATCATGATATAACATGATCAACCATGGTATATCATGATGCAATATTTTTATGATATATCATGATTCAGCATGTTATACCATGATATCTCAAAATCCATGATAAATCATGTTGCGTCATGGTCTATCATGTTGAATCAAAATCAGAATCAATATTCCACTTCCAGATTCTGTCGTTTCTGTCCTTTAAGATATTGGATCCAGCTCTCCATATCCTTTATATCCTCGCGGTCCCAGGAGAAACCCCAGCGGTAGGAGAGGGTGTCGGAGGGGGAGATGTTGACTATGCCGAGCACGTGGCGATTCTTGTCGGATTTTGCGGTGAAATCATTGTCGATGATGATGCCGAGTTGTGCGCGTCCGTTGTCAGGTCCCTGTGTGGGATCGGAATATGCTATGATCCCTTCCGATATGAAGGACGGGGAATCATCCCTCAGCGGGAAACCTACAACAACGTCGGCATTGCCACTGAGACCGTCATACCACACTTCCGTATTGTTCAGATAGCTGCCTGCGTCAAGAGAGATGAGACGATGTTCAACCACGGCAGTGTCACCGGCAATCCTCACCGGTGCGAAGTCAAGACGGGCGGTGAAACGGAGCGGACCATTGTCGAGCACCTCCGCTTTCTCATAGCACCACGGATAGAATATAGTGTCGTTTCTTAATATTGCCGCAACACCGGCTCCCAGTGTCGGACCGACAGCATAGCAATCCATCCCCAAGCCGTGGTCAATATGATAAGAGATGGAATCTCTGAATTTATTAGCCAATTCGGGGTCAATTTTCTGTAGGGAATCCACTTTCTGCCATGTGGCGGGATCTGTCTCCGGACCATATAATTTTTCAAGAATGAGGTCATCGGTCTTATGCTTGAAAAACAGGTCGTAGCCGAAACCTCGCTCACCCTTTGCCTGGGTAGCCGGTCCGTACACACGATAGCCGTTCATCTCATTTTCCCATGCCATGTCGTCGGCACGTTCAGGATAAAGCCGTCCGGCTGTCAGTTGAGGATATGTGTGGAGTGTGTCGGAAGGGAGAAGCTGATACTCTTCCGAACTACCCTTGCCGATAGAGGTGCGGAATATTATTTTCCCGTCATGGGTATGTTGGGATGCCACTTCATTGCCATTAGAATCTGTCACGTAGCAATACTTACTTCCGAGACGTGACAATACGGAATCTGCCCACAGTTCCACGATGGCACTGTTGCAGTCGGAATCAGAATTATTGCTGACTGTCACTTTCACTCCATTGCTTTGGCATGACACCAATGCCAGGGAAGCGAAAGCCATTAGTTTTGAAATCTGTTTCATGGGATAATTATAGAATGGTTATTTTTAAGTAGTCCAAGTAGTCCAAGAAGTCTTAGTAGTCTTAGTAGTCTTAGGACAGCTTGGACTGCTAAGACTTCTAAGAAAAAAAGGAAAATTCCGAATGCGAGCATTACGGAATCTTCCTTTTTACATTGTAGTGAAAAAAACTCATCGAAATTCCCTTCGATATGTTCAATTCATGGCGTTTATCTGCTTTAATGCTTTTGAAAGCTGGTCAGGACAGGAAGTCGGCTTATTGCCACACCTTATTCCTTCAAGACGCTTGATGACGTCTTCCGCTTTCATCCCTTTCACCAATGCTCCAATGCCTTGAAGATTTCCATGACATCCGCCGGTGAAGTTCACCTCCTCCACGATGCCATTTTCAACCTTGATTTCAATAAGGCGGGAGCATGTGCCTTGGGGACAGTATTGCAAAGTGGTCGCCATTATTTTGAAGTTCTTTCAGCCACCATCTCTTTGAAAGTGTTGCATGGCTTGAAAGAGGGAATCTTGTGAGCGGGGATGATAACCGCAGTGTTCTTTGAAATGTTGCGGCCGGTCTTCTCTGCTCTTTCTTTCACTATGAAGCTGCCGAAACCACGGAGATAGACGTTCTCACCTTTTCCGAGGCTGTCCTTAACAACTTCCATAAATTTTTCAACCACCTGGAGCACATTTTCCTTGTCGATACCGGTTGCTCTCGAAATCTCGTTGGTTATTTCTGCTTTTGTCATTTCTCAGTTACATGTTTTGGTTTTCGGAGTGCAAAATTAATTAAAAATCTGTAAATAGAGAATGATTATGCCCCAATAAGATAGAATATTTTGAAAGATTATATGGAATATGCGTTATTTTTCGGGTTTTTCTCCATATTTTTCAGGTCTTGGCATGATTTCTTTGATCATTCCTCATCTTTGATCTCTTCTTGGGATATGATCTCGCGATAGTCGCGCATTATCTTAAGATACTGCGAAAGTCCTATCAAACCACCTACGATACCACCTATCACCATACCGATGATAAGTCCGGTGTCGCTTGCAATCGGTATGGCAAACACCACCAGCGTGACGATGGCAAACGGGATGAGGATGATCTGGAAGATGTGGTGATGACGTTTCAGCGAGCGCCCGCGCGATGCCACTTCCAGCACGCTCATCGTGGCGAGGTTTATGTCGCGCACCGCCATGTAAAGATAGGCATCCATGCCGGCGGCTACCATGAAGAAGATAAAGAACATGGCGGCTGATGCGTATCGCCAAGGGATTTGTGGATAGTAGGCTACTCCTCCGAAGCAAAGAAGAAGAGGGAAGAATATCCCCGTAATACCGGCTATGACGATGAAGCGACGGTATTTTCTGATAAGATCCTCTTTGGCGGTATGCACCTTATTGGAACTTACCTTGCGCGACTGTTCCGATAAATCTTTCTCCAGTTTTGTAAGACGGGTGTTCATATCCGACCACATCTCTTTCATGCGATCAATGTCGGTGATATTCGATAAATTTTCCATAATTCAGTTATTCTTTTGGGTAAGTATTATTCATTGGATTTTTTAGACGGATAGGTATAAGCCTGTCGTATATTAAGACAAGGAGTCATGCCTCAGCCATTTTAGCAAGTTTCTCCTTTATGCGTCTCAGTCTGGTTGCGACCGTGTTGCGTCCTATACCGATTATATCGGAGATATTGTCGTATGAGAGATCATCGAGCCATAGCAGGATTATCGCCTTGTCTGCCGGAGAGAGACGGGAGATCATGCGGTATAGTTCACGGTGCATTCCGGCGGTGTCTGACGTGTCGGAATGTAGGTCGGTGAGTGTCTCAAGACTTACGCTGACCCCCTTCTGTTTCCTCTTGCGCAGGGCGGAGATGCACGTGTTGAGCGTCAGGCGGTAGATCCATGTTGAGATGGCGGAATCCCCTCGGAAAGAGTCGCGGTATGCCCATATATTGGCAATCACGTCTTGCCGCAGGTCGTTGAAATCATCCGTATCCTGTGCATAATAATAGCATATACGGGTGATGACGCTGCTGTTGTTATCTATGATGTCGAGAAATTCCCTTTCTGAAAGAGTGTGGGATGTCGGGTGTTGGCTCATGTCGGATTTTATAGATTTTAATACTTTAGTAGCGTTTTTAGGCTAATAGTTTCAAATCAATGGGAGATAGGCATATTTTTTTCAGATGAATCATCATATAATTCCATATTAATGATTACTTTTGTCATTGAATCGATTCATGCCGTATTATAGGGCATAATCATTCCCGTTCCCTAACTTTTATCTGTTTACCTGATGAATATACCCCATTATAGAAACTTTTCTCATTATGATTATATTTTATCCGGGATATTGCCGGTTGTGATTGTCGTCATGTTGGCAGTCATTGCTTCTGGCTGCGAGTCGGAGGGTAATCTGACTGATGGTCCACATTCCGTCAGAGGCATGCGTCTGTGTCTGTCTGCTTGTGATATGCCTACGAGGGGCTCGACGGGTAAGGAATACGGCAGACGTGGCGGATCGGCGGATGAGAATCATATATCGGCTGACGATCTTTGGGTGGGTGCATTTGATAAGGATGGCGTTCTGATTGATATTATATATGACAACAGTCATGATACAGGCCTATTATTGGAACCTGATGCTGATGATTCTGCCGACGGGACTATTCGTGATATTTCAGCTGAATTTGATGCCGCATCCTATAAGGATGGAGTGGTAAGGGTTGTTGCCTTGGCAAACTGGAGTAGATTTCTTCCTGATGGGGTATCGTTCGGAGCGATAACCGATATTAAGGGTCTGTCTGAGATGTGTTTTGAGTTCAGTCCGGAGAAATTGGCGTCGGCAGATAAAGAGGGCATTACGGATTATTACCCATTGCCGATGTATGGGGAGAGGGTCTTTAATCTGCTGGATGCGGGAGTGTCGGATGAGTTGCAGATAGGACTTGAACGACGCATGGCGAAGATAGAGATTATAGACAATACGGATTCCGGTATCCTTTCTGCATCGCTTGCATGTTATCTTGGTTCGGGATCGGTTATGCCATCCGGTAATTTCTCGGAAGAGGGGAAAGATGTAAAGCCGGAGGATGAGGAATCAAGACATTCTCTATGTTTCAATAAGTCGGTGATTACGGTGGATGAGGTGGATAGGACATGCTATTATCTTTACGTGCCGGAGATGATACTTGGAGAAAGTGTTGATGATGAGAGAAGGAGAATCACGCTGACGATGTGTGACGGAGAGGGTGGAGATTCAGGTGTGACGAAAGATATATACATTGCGCATCATGATGAGACGGGTCTTCCGACAGAGTCAACAGAAGATGTATGGAAAAGATTGAAAGGCAATCATATATATCGCTTTGTAGTGAAAGGGGATGTGGCAGTGGAACCGGAGATAGAGATACAATCCACACTGCGGGTGATATGGTATGGTACATATAATGGAAGATTCTACAACAATACTGCCACGCTTTTTACATACGCTTTTTCGCAAGAAGAATCGTTAGTTAAGCCTACGAAAGGTAATACGAGTCAAATGGATTTTGATTATCCATTGAAGGAGGGATTAAAAATATATTGTAGGTATTTTGATATCTCGTTAGAAGGTGAGGTAATGGAAAGAAGAGAGAAATATCATAATTTATGGTATGCGATTGCTCTTCATAATTTGGGTACAAATAATGAAGGTAGTAGAAGATTTATAGATGATTATAAGCATCAATTATGTGAGGATGTCATAAAGTTGGAGAATGTGGAAGAGAAGGAGAAGGGTAAAACCATAACCAGAACATATTGTTGGCTTAACTCTGTTTCTATAGTTTATTTGAAATATCCTTTTATTGATACATTTGATCCCAATTGTAGGTATAGAATCTATTGGTATGATTTAGGTGAGCAATTTAGAGTTGTATTAGGAGACGATGTGGAGAATGGGGAGGTGGTTTATGATGAGAGAAGAAGATATTGGCACATGGATTTTAAGTTAACAAGGGGAGATCTTACTAAAATATCATATAAAATAGAGAATGGGGATAGAGAGATGGTGATGTCGGTAAGTCCTGAAGGATCTTTTGAAATTGATGACGTCACTACCGAGATGATAGACGGTGTGGAGTACAACGTATTTTACGTGAATTGAGTCTCGTGAAAAGAAATCCCGATTGCCGATGTGTGATGGGCAACCGGGATTTTATCAGATATCGTATGTGATGTGGGGGCATTTAGCGTCGCAGGTCGGAGACTATCATGATAAGCTCCTCGCGTATCTCAGTCGGAAGGTTGATCTCCCTTACCTGTATGCTCCGTGACCATCCCGCCACGTCTTGTGGCAACAACGTCATGAGCACATCGCGAAATTCCTCTATCTCCTCCTGTGTGTACTCATCGGCAGCCCTTCCGCGATAACGGTCAAGTTCCTCGTCATCGTAATATACAATCTCACCCGTGAGGGGGGAGAGATTCGTCTTCTCACATACGGTATGCGCACCGCAGCACACTTCCGGTTCATCCATCGGATTAGCGGTAGGAACGGATGTCGGCTTGGTGTCTGCCTTCACTTCTTCCTCGGCAGGCTGTGGCTGAGGCTCCTTTTTCGTTGTCGTGTCGGTTTCCGGAGAGGCTGTTCCAACCACTTCCGGATGTTTCTTGCGGTAATATAGTCGGTCTGTCACGTAAAGAATGATACCGATGACTACCATTGCCGCCAATATTATCAATGCTCCAATCATTTTTGCACTCTTTTAAGTATTATTACGTTGCCGTTGCGTTGGCAGTGGAGACCGATCTTAGGTAGCTGATTCCAGAAATCCTCGAATGATTTGTTCACCACATCGGGGTCAGCTATCTTTATCTCCCCAAGTCGTAGGGCTGCCATTGCGAAAGCCATTGCTATGCGGTGGTCATCGTATGTGGCGATTGCTTCCGGCGTGGTGTCGCAGCGTTTGCCATTCCACTCTATGGAATCGTCAGTGACGGTTATGACGTAGCCCAACTTGCGCAGTTCCGTTTGAATGGCTGCAAGACGGTCACATTCCTTCAGACGGAGATTACGCACACCGTCAAACCGGAATTCGCAGTCGGAAAGTGCACACGCCACGGCAAATGCCGGAGCGAGGTCCGGATTATCTGTGAGGTCCACCTCAATACGGTCTGGCTTCTCCTCACCCTCTGAAAGCGTGGCTCCGTTATCATCAAATGTTGACTCTACCCCTGCCATCTCAAAGAATCCGGCAGTTGCTGCATCCCCCTGCAATGATTCGGAAGGGGAGACAAGCGCGGCAATGCGGATTTTTGCATTGGATAAGGCTGCTGCCTCGTAGAAGAACCCTGCGGCACTCCAGTCTGCCTCAACCTTGAACCTGGCGGGTGCGACGTACCTCCCGGCTTTTACCTCAACACCCTCATCATGAAGAGTGACCTCTATGCCGAACTGACGCATAACCTGTGCTGTCATCTCGGCATACGGACGGGAAACGAGCGGAGTTGTGAATCGTAGCGACATACCATTCTCCCATGTAGGTGCGCAGAGCATGAGCGCGGAGATGAACTGTGAGCTGACATCACCTTTTATTTCAAATTCTCCACCCTTCAGAGCGGATCCATGTATGCGGTAGGGTCCTGTGCCGTTCTCGCCGAGTGATTCAATCTGTGCACCGGCTTTTCTGAGCACGTCAAGCATTGGAGCCATCGGACGAGAGCATAGTCGGGGAGTGCCTGTTATGATACAGTCCGTGCCGGGTGTGGAGGCGGCTATGGCGGTCACAAACCGGAATGCCGTGCCGGAGGCATGTATGTCGATTGATTCGCCGCTGATCTTTCCCGTTTCTTTCATGTCAAAGAGAGCGAGCAAGGCACGTTGTATCACGCGCAGGTCATCGCAGTCAGTTAGTGCCGGGCAAGTGGGTAGGGTGCCGGCAAAGTATGAGGCTGCAAGATAGCGTGCCCCTATACTCTTTGATACGGGAAGGATGATTGTGTCGGTCGCGTCTGACGCATTATCAGCGTTATTGTCGGTTGTATCCTCTGCCGTATTATCAACTGTATTATCAATACTTACCCTTTTAGCCACTGTCGGGGCAAAGAGCAGACAGGCATCGCCGTAGGATAGGAAGCGGTAATCGTTGCGTAGAGCCTCATCGTAAAGGTCGCGCCATACAGGAAGCCCATTTCTCTCTCCAAGGAATGAGGATACGAGAAGCAGGAGGGTGGATTGCGGCTGATGGAAGTTTGTAACCATTACGTCTACCATTCGCCATCTGAACCCCGGAGCTATCATTATGGCTGTGGAGGCAGTGAGTATTGTCTTATTATTCTTTTCAAGCCATCTGTCAATTGCTGTGAGGGCTTCTATTGTGTCGATTGAAGATGATTCCGCTGAATATGCCTCCCATTGGTCTACGTGCATACTTTCATCGCCACGAGCGATGGCCGCGCCGAGATAGGGGAGGGATTCAAGCGTGCGGACGGAGGTGGTGCCTACTGCCGCCAAAGGTTCACCAGCTTGCTTTTGGGCTATGAGTCGCCGGATAAGGTCGCGGTTCACTGAGAAACTTTCGGTATGCATGGGATGGTCGCCTATATTCTCCGATTTCACCGGTTGGAAAGTGCCGGCTCCGACGTGGAGAGTAAGTTTTCCCACCTCGATATTATGGGCATAAAGGTCGTCAAACACTTCGGGCGTGAAATGCAATCCGGCAGTGGGGGCAGCCACCGAGCCTTTGGCATCGGCATACACGGTCTGGTAGTCGTCGTTGTCACACTCTTCCGATTCGCGTTTCAGATAGGGTGGGATAGGGATAAATCCGGCAGCATCCACTACGGAAGCGAATGTCACGTCAGGATTGTCCCACGTAAATTCAATGGCGTGGGCATTCCCGGCAGTGGGATTTAGTCGGCGGGCGGAGAGCGTGACAGGGGTGGTGGTCCCTTCCGCTCTTATCTCAATGGAGAGAGCTCCCTCCTTCCATCTCTTCAGATTACCGACAAGGCAATTCCATATACATTTTCCGCGAGATTGGAACGTGAGTACATAATCGGCGGGGTCAATAGGTTCGAGAAGGAATATTTCGATTCTTGACCCGGTGGTCTTATAGAATGATATGCGTGCATTGATCACGCGTGTATCATTGCATACAAGGAGAGTCGCAGGGGGCAGAAGAGAGGGTAGTTCGTTAAAATGGCGGTGAGCCACCCCGCCGTCAGGACGCGAAAGGATCAGTTTGCATGCGTCGCGTTGCTGCAACGGATGACGCGGAATCCTTTCATCGGGGAGATTATAATCGAAATCTTCAATTTTAATATCTTTGACCATGAAAAAAAGTGCATTTTGAATAAAGATTTATTTATCTGATAATCAATAAATAATCAAAATTCGAATAAAAAAAGTAAAAATTTTTTCACAAAATTAGCAAAAAAATTTGGTAGTTATGAAATTTTGGTATAACTTTGCACTCGCAATCGGGCGATTAGCTCAGCTGGTTTAGAGCGTCTGCCTTACAAGCAGAGGGTCTGCGGTTCGAATCCGTAATCGCCCACTTCCCCGAACTTTTAAGAATATTTCGTAAACAATCGGTTCATTCGTGAGAATGAGCCGATTTGCATTTTTTGACTACTTGGACTCCTAAGACTACTTGGATTGATTGGACTCCTAAGACTTCTTGGACTCCTAAGACTACTAAGAAGTCCAAGCAGTCCTAGCAGTCTAAGCAGTCCTAGTGGTCCAAGTAGTCTTAGCAGTCCAAGTAGTTTGCTTCCTATGCCATTAGCATTGTCACGCCGACGTAGACAAAGTGAGCGACGATGGCTGCAACGATACCGCCGACAGTGTGTGCGGCAATAGCTTTTGGGGTCAGTTCGCGGTAGCCGAGTGAGTCAAGCATTGCGGTGTGAGTACTCAGATAACCGCTCCAGCACATGCCGATAGCTGTGAATACGGCTATCGCATTGCCATCGATCCATCCCTGTGCAGCAAAGTTGGGCACGAGTCCTAAGGCAGCCCCTACGGCTCCAAGTGCCGTAATCGGGAAGGCTATCAGATGAGGATCGGTGAACCCGAACAACCATTCAAACAATAAGTTGACCTTTGCGGCAAGCCAGGGAAGCAACTCTATGCCTTCGTAAGCGGCTCCGGTGTAACCCTCTGCCGATGCACCGAATGTCAGTATCATCACCAATGTAGAGATGATGAGCACGCCCGGTATGATGGCTATGCCGACGTCCACACCCATCTTGCCGCCATCAAGAAGCGAGTTGAGCGTGCGGATAAATACGGATTTTGATACAACCTTATCTTCTGCAGCCTCTATTGCAGCTGCTTCCTCTGAGATAGCTTCCTCCACAGCAAATGAGGGATATGCCTTGATGATGAAACGTTGCATCAGGCGTGTTGAGACGATACACCCGCAGAATGCCCCGAAAAGACCTACTACCGGTTCGACAAAATAACCCTGTCCGACCATGAAGACCATCACGAGGAGCCCCATGCCGAACGCTGTGCCGAAGTTGGTCAGCGAGATAAACTGGTATTTCTTGAAATAACTGCTGAAACGCTTGTCCTGCGACAGAGAGATGATGGCGGGATTATCGCTGAGGAAGGTCATAGTCGCTCCCAATGCCGCCACGCCGGGAAGGTTAAACAGTGGCTTCATGAGCGGACGCAGGAGATTCTCCAATAGCTTGACAACGCCAAATTCCACAAACAGACGTCCGATTGCCCCCGTCACCACGCATATACCCATAAGATAGAAGACCGTATTGAGAAGCAGGTCATGGGCAGTGTGCATGATAGTGTTGAGCATGTTGGGCAGACCCATGATCGAACCGATATACCAGAATAGGAGTATCACAATCACGAGACATGGCACTCCTGTAGGGATAAACCGATAGTGTGACTTCTTTTTTTCCGCCTTATCTGTAGAGGCGATTGTTTTTTCCATTTCCATTGGTCAGATTGTTATTTTCGTTTTAGAGAGAGTAGGTTCATATACCAAGTGACGCCTGCTGTTGCCATCATAGTCTTATTCTGCATAAGGTTGGAGGTGTTTGTGTTAGTACCCCATGAATAGAAGGCTGCGGCGTGGAAACGTAGTGTGTGGCGGGGATGTATGAATGGCGTGAATTCCACTCCGGCTCCTGCCATTTTCATTTCTGTTCCGTTGAGCACATAGAGGTCGGCATCTGTCCCCGACTTATTGACATCGTAGCTGAACTTGCCGAATACTTTCCAATTGCCGTTGGGAGAGTAGGCGAGATCGGCTATGACCGACATGTCTTTCAGAAAAAAGGTCTGATGGGAAGAGGCGCGGTTCATAACGTCGAGTTCAAGTGCCACTTTGTCAAACGTGAACTTATTGCCGAGTGAAATATAGTTGATGAATCGTCCCGGAAGATACTCCATCATATTGACGGAATATATTGCGTCGAAAAATCCGTGGCTACCGTTCCACATTAGGTTATAGCCATACAGATTGCGGTTTTCGCTTGTAAAGAACGGGCTTTGGCAGAATTGAAACGTAAGTTTGTCGTTGGTGGAGAGTTTCCTACCTATTGATGCGCCCAATCCGTAGCAACGCACGTTATAACAGAATACGGAATACACATAATGGTCGATAGGGGGGCGGTCATATTCCCAACCACCGATAGCCACCACCTGCTTACCTCCGGCAAACGACCAGTTGTCAAGATTGTAGTTAAGGTATATCCAGTCGGTTGCATCAAAGAAAGAGGCATCCTTATGTGGCTTGTTGAAACGTTGACGCCAAGAATAGCTGAGATTGTCGGTCAGATTGCCATCGAGTCGCAGATTGAGGAATTTCCCGGCGAATCCGGTATTATCCTTCTCCACATCGCCATCCAGCCATGCGCCTTCCCAGTCCACGCGGGTTTCTATCCGGAGATTAAGCAATTTTTCATCAATATTGGCATTATCATCAGCGTGAATGATATTGGCAGACGCCGCCAATGCCAAAGCAAAAAAGAGTGGTCTCATGATTGAAAGATGTTGTTCTATCTCCGGAATATATCATTCCGGAGAATGATTTGATTTAAGGTTAGTTGATACGTCAGTAGTCCCCACGGAGCTCTCGTCGTATTCGGCTGCAAAAATACAAAATAGTTTTCAGATTTTCATGGTATCAAGTCTTAATTCTGATAAAAAATATCCGTACCCTTTCCGAAGTATTCAACCGCAAAGGGCACAGAGTGCACAGAGAAATAAAAGATCTCCGTGCCCTCCGTGCCCTTTGTGGTGTATAAAAAACGTGGTGTATTGTTTATTCAGAGTTTTGCTTTGATAGCCTCTGTCTCTTTCTCGTAGCCGGGTTTCTCAAGAAGGGCAAACATATTTTTCTTGTATGCCTCTACACCGGGCTGGTTGAACGGGTTGATTCCGAGCATATAGCCGCTGACGCCACAAGCCTTCTCAAAGAAATAGATGAGCTGACCGAGAGTGTGCTCGTCAAGTTTGGCAAGCTCGATCTTGATGTTGGGCACACCACCATCGACGTGAGCGATCTTTGTGCCGAGTTCTGCCATCTTGTTAACCTCGTCAATACGTTTGCCGGAAAGATAGTTAATTCCGTCAAGATTGGCTGCATCCTCCGGAATACGGCGCGTGATTGCAGGCTTCTTCACTGAAAGCACAGTCTCGAAGATAGTGCGCTCGCCCTCCTGTATCCACTGTCCCATTGAGTGGAGGTCAGTTGTGAAGTCTACAGCTGCCGGGAAGATACCCTTGCCGTCCTTACCCTCGCTCTCGCCATAAAGCTGTTTCCACCATTCTGCGAAATAGTGGAGCTTAGGATTGAAGTTAACGAGAATCTCGATCTTCTTACCGCTCTGATAGAGTGCGTTGCGAAGACGTGCATATACCTCCACGGGATTCTCTTCGCTCTCATGAGCTGCGGTATTCTCCATCTCTACGGCACCTGCCACGAGTTTCTGGATGTCGAAACCTGCGCAAGCGATGGGGAGAAGACCTACGGGAGTGAGCACGGAGAAACGTCCCCCCACGTTATCGGGAATAACGTAAGTCTCATACCCCTCCTGAGTGGCAAGCGTGCGGAGCGCACCCTTCTTCTCGTCGGTGACAGCCACGATAAGATCTTTGGCAGCCTCTTTCCCTGCCTGATTCTCAAGCATCTCCTTGAAGATACGGAATGCTATGGCGGGTTCGGTAGTTGTGCCTGACTTGGATATCACGATGATACCGAATTTCTTGCCTGTGAGAAGTTTCTCAAGCTCGGCTGTGTATTCCTCACCGATGTTCTGACCTGCATACAGCACCTTGGGATTGTGGGGTGCCGGTGCATATAAGTCAGCGAAAGAGTCGGAAAGTGCAGATATAACTGCCTTGGCACCAAGATAGCTGCCGCCTATGCCTATGCACACTACATAGTCGCAGTTCTCGCGCAGACGGGCAGCAGTCTTGTTGATTCTGTCAATAAGCTCTTGCGAAATTGATGACGGGAGGTGGAGCCAGCCCAGAAAATCGGAGCCTTCTCCATTACCTTCGTGCAGTGTGGTCATTGCCTCTACAGCAGACGTGCGGTTTGCCTTATACTGCTTCTCTGCGAATGACACTGCATCCTGAATGTTGATTTCAATAGATTTCATTGTGTCTGTTTATATAAAAATTCGTGTCAAAAATTTTGAGTTTTATATTTTATCTCCCATTTCCTTCCACAAGTAATAATAAAGGGGCTTGTAGGATTGTTTCATCTTTTTGGATGAAATAATATAAATTAACGGGAGTAAACTTAGCTGAATTTCTCTGATAACGCCTCAAAGGCTTTCTTCGGCGATATTCCGGAATATAGTATGTCGTAGACGCAGTCAAGGATTGGCATATCGACCTTGACCGTCGTTCCGTTGATCTGATGCATGCATTGTGTGCCGTAGTAGCCTTCCGCTACCATTTCCATTTCCATCTTAGCTGCCTTCACGCTATGCCCTTTACCGATCATTGCTCCGAAGTTATGGTTGCGCGAGAATAGGCTGTAAGATGTGACGAGGAGGTCGCCGAGATATGCCGAGCGGCAGATATCGCGTTTGCGTGGTGCGATAGCATCGATGAAACGACGCATCTCCCGGGCGGCATTACATACGAGCATTGCCTTGAAATTGTCGCCTGCTTTCATACCGTTGACCATTCCTGAGGCTATGGCATACACGTTTTTCAGGACAGCCGCATATTCTATCCCCTTCACGTCTTCCGAATAGATGGTCTTTAGACGCTGTCCGGCTATGGCTCGTCCGAACTCATGGCTTTTCGCAATGTCGTGACAGCCGATGGTGAGGTAGCTCAGATGATCGAGAGCCACCTCCTCGGCATGGCACGGTCCGCCGATGACGAGCATATTCCTGTCGTTGCATCCGAAGTTGCGGCAGAACCATTCGGTGATGATCATGTTGTCGCCCGGGACAAGACCCTTGACAGCCGAGACGATGTTCTTGCCGGAGATGTCGACGGTGATCTTCTCCGCCTCGTTCTTGAAGTAGGGGGAGGGGATCGCCACGACAAGGGTGTCGGCATCGGCGACGGCATCGTTTATGTCGGAATGGAAGTCGATGCGGTCTGTTTCGAATGTGACGTCGCTGAGATAGACGGTATTGCGGTGGTAGCGTATGAAATCATCAATGCGTTCCTGCCGGCGCACATACCAGTTGATGCGCTCGTTGTTGCCCAATAGCAACTTTGCGAGCGCGGTAGCCCAACTGCCTGCACCGATCACTGCTATCTTTCCCAACGTTGCCATCACTCTCCCTCTTCCTCCTGGTTCTCTTTAGATTGTTTCTTCTCAGGACGCATCTGCGGGAAGAGGAGAACTTCCTGAATAGTGGATTGTCCGGTCATAAGCATGGCGAGACGATCCATGCCGATGCCCATGCCTGATGTGGGGGGCATTCCATATTCCAGCGCGCGGATGAAGTCGCCGTCGATAATCATTGCCTCGTCGTCCCCTTTGTCGGCAAGACGCATCTGCTCCACGAAACGTTCATACTGGTCGATGGGGTCGTTAAGCTCTGAATAGGCATTCGCAAGCTCCTTGCCGTTGACCATAAGCTCGAAACGCTCCGTCAGACGCGGATCGTTGCGGTGGCGTTTGGTGAGTGGCGACATCTCGATGGGGTAGTCGATGATGAAGGTGGGCTGGATGAAGCTACCCTCGCATTTCTCGCCGAAAATCTCGTCGATAAGTTTACCTTTGCCGAATGATTCGTCCACCTCGATACCGTTTGCCTTACAGAATGCACGAAGCTCCTCTTCGCTCTTGCCGGTAATGTCGAAGCCGGTCTTGTCGAGGATTGCCTGGGTCATGGTGACGCGGGGATAGGGTGCCTTGAACGAGATTGTGTTGTCGCCGACTTTCACCTCTGTCGTGCCGTTGACGTCCATGCAGATTTTCTCAAGCATCTTCTCGGTGAAGTCCATCATCCAGTTGTAGTCTTTATAAGATACGTAGATCTCCATGCAGGTGAACTCAGGATTGTGGGTGCGGTCCATGCCTTCGTTGCGGAAGTTCTTGGAGAACTCATATACGCCCTCGAACCCGCCTACGATAAGGCGTTTGAGATAAAGCTCATCAGCGATACGGAGATAGAGAGGAATGTCGAGTGCATTATGATGTGTGATGAACGGACGTGCCGATGCGCCTCCGGGGATTGCCTGGAGAATCGGGGTCTCCACCTCAAGATATCCATGCGAGTTGAAGTATTCACGCATAGAGTTGAACATCTTGGTGCGCTTGATGAATATGTCCTTTATACCTTTATTGACTACGAGGTCTACGTAACGCTGGCGATAACGCTGCTCAGGGTCGGTGAATGCATCATACGCCTTGCCATCCTTCATCTTCACTACGGGGAGCGGACGAAGGCTCTTGGAGAGCACGGTGATCTCCTGTGCGTGGATCGAGATCTCGCCCATCTGGGTGCGGAACACGTAGCCTTTGACTCCGATGAAGTCGCCTATGTCAAGAAGTTTCTTGAAGACAACGTTATACATATCCTTGTCTTCACCCGGACAGAGGTCGTCGCGGCTTACGTACACCTGTATTCTTCCGTCGGCATCCTGAAGCTCCATGAAGGAAGCCTTGCCCATGATGCGACGGCTCATTATTCTTCCGGCGACTGCCACTTCGCGTGGTTTCTCTTCGCCGTCTACAAAGTTCTCTTTTATTTCGACTGAATGACCTGTCACCTTGTATTCCGGTGCGGGATAAGGTTCAATTCCACGGTCGCGTAGTGCCTGCATACTGTTGCGGCGCACCTGTTCTTGTTCGGAAAGTTCTTGATTTGCCATATATTTATGGAGTCTGTTTGTTATTTCCTTGGATATTATTTCCCTGTATTTTGCTTTTATAAGTGGGCTATAGATTTCTCTTGCGCACTTATAGGTCGCCGGCAAATACTTTGCAAGTGACCTATAATGTGCAAAATTAACAAAAAATCATGAGAATCACGAAAGAATCCCTTATTTAGTCTTCAGGTAATCGTCGATGGCTTTGGCTGCCTTGCGTCCTGCTCCCATCGCGAGGATCACGGTGGCGGCTCCTGTGACGGCATCCCCGCCGGCGAATACACCTTCGCGGCTTGTGCGTCCCTCTTCGTCTGCGACGATACACCCTCTGCGGTTGGTATCCAGACCCTTTGTCGTAGCCTTTATCAGAGGGTTGGGGCTTGTGCCGAGTGCCATTATGACCACGTCGCAGTCAATCTCGAAGTTGCTACCTTCCTTCACTACAGGGCTGCGTCGTCCGCTCTCGTCGGGCTCACCAAGCTCCATCTCCACACATTCAATACCTTTCACCCAGCCTTTGTCGTCGCCGAGCACGCGGATAGGGTTGGTCAGCATACGGAACTCAATCCCCTCCTGCTTAGCGTGGTGCACCTCCTCCACACGTGCCGGAAGCTCTGCCTCGCTGCGGCGGTAGACTATGACTGCCTCCGCGCCCAGACGGCGTGCAGTGCGCACCGCATCCATAGCGACGTTGCCACCTCCGACAATTACGGCTTTCTTCCCTGCACATATAGGGGTGTCGAAGTTCTGGTCGTAGGCATGCATGAGGTTGGCACGGGTGAGGAATTCGTTGGCGGAGAAGACCCCGTTGAGATTCTCACCCTCAATACCCATAAAGCGGGGGAGTCCGGCTCCGCTTCCTACGAATACTGCGTCATAACCCTCATTGTCGAGAAGGTTGTCGATGGTCATTGTGCGACCTACGATCACGTCGGTCTCTATCTCCACACCGAGGCGTTTCACAGCCTCTACCTCCTTTGCCACGATGCGGTCTTTGGGCAGACGGAATTCCGGTATGCCGTAGACGAGCACGCCACCCACTTCATGCAGGGCCTCGAATATCTTCACCTCATATCCCATCCTGGCAAGATCGGAGGCACAGGCGAGCCCGGCAGGTCCGGAGCCTACGATTGCCACACGTTTCCCATTGCGCACTATCTCCGGCTGCGGTAGGGAGTCGGCATTCTCTATCGCCCAGTCGCCGACGAAGCGTTCGAGCTTACCGATGGCTACGGGTTCTGACTTTATGCCGAGCACGCATGAACCCTCGCATTGGCTCTCCTGCGGGCAGACGCGTCCGCATACGCTTGGAAGCGAACTGTCGGCGGCAATTGTTGCGGCGGCACCACGGAGGTCGCCCTCGGCGATATGGCGGATAAATTCCGGTATATTGATGTGCACCGGGCAACTGTTGACACAACGCGGATTCTTGCAGTTGAGGCAGCGTGAGGCTTCCAGCGTAGCCTCCTCTGCGTTGTAGCCATAGCAAACCTCTTCAAAATTCTCTGCCCTCTTCACGGGATCTTGTTCCCTGACGGGAACGCGTGGTATTCTGTTAGCCATTGCACTTGCAGTTATGAGATTCTTCGTTATGATTTTTGTTGGTGTCGCGATACATGTTCTGACGGCGCATAGCTTCATCAAAATCAACCTTATGACCGTCAAACTCCGGACCCTCCACGCATGTGAAGCGGGTCTGTCCGTCGACTGTCACACGGCAGGCACCGCACATGCCGGTGCCGTCTACCATCAGTGCGTTGAGTGATACGACTGTAGGTATGCCGTATTCCTTTGTGGTGAGCGCGGCAAACTTCATCATGATCATGGGTCCGATTATGATGCAGCGGTCATATTGCTTCCCTTGATTCTCAATAAGGTCTTTCATAAGCCCTGTGACCATTCCGTGGAATCCCTCGGAGCCGTCGTCTGTACAAAGGTAGACGTTGCCTACCGTGCGCATCTCGTCAACGTATGTGAATATATCCTTTGTCTTTGCTCCGATTACGACATCAGCAGTCACTCCGTTCTCCTTAAGCCATTTCACCTGAGGATATACCGGGGCGGTGCCTACGCCACCGGCTACAAAAAGAATCCTCATTTTCTTGAGTTCATCCTCCGGCAGTTCGAGAAGGTCGGACGGACATCCGAGCGGACCTGCGAAATCAGCGAAAAAGTCGCCTTCATTCATGTGGATGATCTTATTGGAGGAATATCCGATGGCTTGGGTCACGATAGTTACTGTGCCCGCAGTGGTGTCGTAGTCGCATACTGTGAGCGGGATGCGTTCGCCTGTATGATCAGTACGGACGATTACGAACTGACCGGGTTGGGCGGATGAGGCCACGCGGGGTGCCTTGACTTTCATCTCCACGATATTAGGGGCAAGTTCGCGCTTGCTGACGATTTCAAACATAAAAATCGGTATGTTGAGTGAAAAGTTAGATTATCTTGTCATATCCTGCAATTAGAATAGACACCGCAAAAATAACTGATATTTCTTTAACACACAAATCTCCAGACAAAAGAGTCTGAAGATTTGCATTATAGAAGTATTATATTTCGTTTTCGGGCAATCCGGTGACCTTTGCAATCTCAGAAAGTGGCATGCCAAGCTCCTTTAGACGTTTTGCCACTAATCGGCATCCTTCTGTCAGTCCTTCTGCCCGTCCTTCTGCCCGTCCTTCTGCCCGTCCTTCTGCCCGTCCTTCTGCAAGGCTTTTGCGTGCGGCTGAGTCTATAACGTTCTGATAGTCCCTAAGGGCTTTTAGGCTATCCTCGTATGCGCGTATTTGCTCCTTTGAGAAATTCTTTGTGTCGGCTGACTCAAAGAAATACTGCATCACCTCATCCTCAATCTCTTTTGGAATCTCATCAAACTGATCCAGATATTTTAGGATGTATAGCCACCAATCCATCTTTGTCTCAAACTCACTGATATCTTTGCGGAACTTTGGAAGCTCGATATATATGTATGTCAGACGGTCGTAGAACACCTGTCCGGTCTCCACATCCGCAAGTTTCACTACGCTTCTGAAGTTGGGAGAAGACATGAGCTGCCTTATCTCAAAGTTTAGGAAGGCTATTGTATAGACCTTTGGTAGATGATAGTCCCATTTCCCTTTCACGGCCGCTTCCTGTATGGGGAATGTTGAATAGTATACGCTTCTGTCGACGAAGAATTCCTGATAGTTGTTCTGCATTTCCACGATCATGTGAGATCCGCTTTGTGTGATGCAGTAAAGGTCGAAGATTGCGACACGGCTTTCCTGTCCCATACCTAATTTTTCGGTGGGGAGATATGTTATCTCTGTTATCTTATCGTCATCATTGATTATGGCATTCAGGATGCTGATGAGCGACTTCTCGTTGCCCGGTGTGCCAAAAAGTCTTTTGAATCCGAAATCGGTAAAGGGGTTTATGAATCTTTCCTTGCACATATAGACACTTTTTAATTGTAAAACACTCTTTTATTATAAAAAAACATGCTTCACCGAATATTTGACGGGACTTGCATTTTTACTTTGCAAATATAGCCAAATTTTCTCAAAAGCACAATTCTATATCTCATTTTTGGATGTTTATCGACATCAGTTGGGGAAATATTTGTAGGAAAGAAAGTTTTTTGCTAAGTTTGCACCTAATTAACAGAGGGAGATGTTTTCCCGTAATGATAACTTATTTCGAAATACCGGCACACAGCATGAAGAAACTGATTCTACTATCTGCTATCGCAATGGCAATCCCTTTCGGCATATCGGCAACCGAAATCGGTAATGCTTCTGAGGCGAAGAAAAAAACTGCGAAAACCGACACTGTCGGTTTCAAATTCACCGACATAAAGGTGAATCCAACCACATCTGTAAAGAACCAGAACAAGTCGGGAACTTGCTGGAGCTTCTCCGGCACTTCTTTCCTTGAGGAGGATATCATGAAGAAGGGTGGTCCTGAACTTGACCTTTCTGAAATGTACGCCGTGCGTAAATGCTATATCGACAAGGCTAAGAAATATATACGCACTCATGGGAATATCAATTTTGCACAGGGTGGAGGTTTCCCCGATGTATTATATGTAGCAGAAAACTATGGTCTTGTGCCGGAAGAGGCATACAAGGGTCTGAACTATGGCGAGGACAAGCACGTGCATGGAGAGCTTAGTGAGGCTCTGAAGGCCTATCTGGATGTGATTGTAAAGAATCCCAACAGAAAATTGTCTACCGCATGGCTCGACGGTTTCATCGGTATCCTTGACGCTTATCTCGGTCCGGAACCTGAATCGTTCACTTATAACGGCAAGACCTACACTCCTCAGACGTTTGCAAAGGAATTGGGTTACAGCTCTGATGATTATATCTCAATCACAAGCTACAATCATCATCCCTTCTACAAACCGTTTGCAATTGAGATCCCCGATAACTGGCTATGGGCTGAGAGCATGAACGTGCCTTTGGATGAGATGAAGGCTATCGTCGACAATGCTCTCGAGAATGGATATACCGTGGCATGGGCTGCCGACGTTTCCGAGAAAGGTTTCAAATGGAAAGATGGTTTTGCTGTGCTTCCCGCTCCAAAGGATGAGAAAGATCTCGAAGGCACTGAGCTTTCTCGTTGGGTGAGCCTATCTGCTGCCGATAAGGAGAAAGACAGATATGACATCAAGGGTCCTGTAAAAGAGGTGAACGTGACTCAGGAATCCCGTCAGAAAAGTTTCGACAATTTCGAGACCACTGACGACCATGGAATGGTAATCGTTGGTATCGCTCAGGATCAGAAGGGCAACCGTTTCTACAAGGTTAAGAACTCTTGGGACACTGACCAGAAGTATGGCGGATATTTCTACGTATCGGAACCATATTTCCTTGACAAGACAATCGACGTGGTTGTCAACAAGAAAGCCGTTCCCGCTGACGTGGCTAAGAAAATCGGACTTTGATCCGCTCCATATTACAACGGGCGCACAAACTATGTCTGTGCGCCCGTTGTTTATAATGAAGCATTAATGATGAAACATTAATGCTGACGCAATCCTCCTCAACATAATCTCATTACACTCTTAATATGACACAAGTAAAAGCTAAAAAGGCTCTCGGACAGCATTTCCTGAAAGACTTGAATGTGGCGAAGAGGATAGCCGAGACTATCAATCGTGACGAGTTGCCCGACAATGCCAAGATATGGGCTGACATCCCCGTGTTGGAGGTCGGTCCCGGCATGGGTGTGCTGTCACAATTCCTTATGTCGGCAGGTAGACGCATAAAGGCGGTCGAGATAGATACGGAAAGTGTTGAATACCTCTCTAAGGTATATCCCGGATTGGAAGTGGTCGAAGGTGATTTTCTGAAGATGGATCTTTCTGAATTATATGGCGGAGAGTTTGCCCTTATAGGCAACTATCCATATAATATATCATCACAGATATTCTTCAAGGTGCTTGACTATAAGGAGAAGATTCCCGTTGTGGCGGGTATGCTTCAGAAGGAGGTGGCGGAGAGGATATGCTGCAAACCGGGAACAAAGGTATACGGCATTCTGTCCGTCCTGCTTCAGGCATGGTATGATTGCGAATACCTATTCAATGTCCCACCCGGAGTATTCGCACCACCGCCAAAAGTGATGAGCGGAGTGATACGTCTCACGCGCAACAAACGCACCACCCTCGGATGCGATGAAAGAATGTTCAAGACCATTGTCAAGACAGCATTCGGACAGCGCCGTAAGACGCTGCGCAATTCATTGGGCGGACTGATACCGTCGGATTCACCCATAATGCAGGATCCCATCATGGGCTTGCGCCCCGAACGCCTCAGCGTAGAGGATTTCATCCGCCTGACATTAGCTGCAAAAAACTGAATAGCCCCCACCCCCCCTAAAGGGGGAGTAAAAAAGTCGGCATATATGTGTTTGCTGGAGTTCAGTGCCCTCGCCCATGGGCGAGGGGTGCGTCCCCTTCAAATAAAACCAATATCAAATTTTAAATTCTAAATTCTAAATTTTCAACGCTTCCATGAAAATAGTAGTTCTTGACGGATACGGACTGAATCCCGGCGATCTCAGCTGGGAATGGCTCGACAAATACGGCGAGGTAACAGTCTACGACCGCACATCCCCCGACCGGATTGCCGACCGTGCAAAGGATGCCGACGTATTGTTTACCAATAAGGTGGTGCTTGACAAAGAGATGCTTCAGTCATTGCCCCATCTTAAATACGTCGGAGTGCTTGCCACCGGATATAACGTGGTAGACATCGATGCAGCCCGCCAAGCCGGAATAACAGTGACGAATATCCCTGCCTACAGCACGGATTCAGTGGCACAGATGGTGTTTGCCCATCTCTTGAACGTGACGAACAGAGTGGAACACTATGCAGAGGAGAACCGCAACGGAAGATGGAGCCGTAACCCCGACTTCTGCTATTGGGACTATCCGCTGACAGAACTTGCCGGAAAGAATTTCGGCATTGTGGGACTCGGACACATCGGAATGACGGTTGCCCGCATTGCACGTGCTTTCGGAATGAACGTGATAGCCTACACATCGAAGCCGCAGGACGAGTTGCCGGAGGGTGTTGCGAAAGTGGATATGGACCGGCTCTTTGCCGATAGCGATGTGCTGTCGCTTCATTGTCCGCTCACTCCATCTACCAAGCATCTTGTCAATGCCGACCGGTTGAGAGGGATGAAACCCTCCGCAATAGTGATAAACACAGGTCGCGGACCGCTCGTAGATGAGGATGCAATGGCAGACGCACTTAAAGAGGGTAGGGTAGCGGCATTCTGTGCCGACGTTCTAAGCACAGAACCACCTTCCCCCGACAATCCCTTGCTTACCGCTCCGAACGCATACATCACCCCCCATATAGCATGGGCATCCGTAGAGGCACGCCGCCGCCTGATGCATATCTGCGAAGACAATCTGTCAGCCTTCCTATCAGGCACTCCCCGCAACGTAGTCTCATAAAGAAGTCCAAGAAGTAAAAGAGCTCCAAGAAGTAAAAAAAGTAAAAGAGGTAAAAGAGGTCCAATAATTCCAAGAGGTCTAATAGGTCCAATAAGTCTAATAGGTCCAATAAGTCCAAGAGGTCCAAGAAGTCCAAGAGGTCCAATAATAATCGGCTCAGATCAATCAGATTTGAGCCGATTATTCCATTCTTATTCTTACGGGAGGCGGTTGCGGTATTCTGTAGGTGTATATCCGAAATGCTTTCTGAAGACGGTGCTGAAATATCCGATTGAGGAATAGCCGCATTTAAAAGAGATTTCTCCTATTGATATTGATTTGTCGTTTAGTAGTGTAGTTGCAAGTTGCATCTTGTAGTTGCGTATGAAGTCGGCTACAGAAAGACCTGTCAGCAATTTTATCCTTTTGTAGAGAAGAGATATGCTGACGCCCATCTCTGCCGCGAAATCCTCCTTTTTAAAACAGGTGTCGCAAAGATGCCGGTCAAGCACCTCTATGAATTGTGCGACAAATTCAGGCGTCTCTTTTGAATCCGGTACATACGGGTTCTCCGATTTCTCATTTTCATCGGAATGGTTCGTATCAAACGAATAATTACTCATGATATAATTGATTTTAGACTATAAAATCGTGAAGAATGAAGAATGTTGATGAATGATAGGGAGGGATGATATATATTGAATTGAGCTGATAGGCGTCTGCCTATTGTCAATGATGATTCAGATGTCTCTTATGGATAATTTCAATCTTTTGGATAAAAATCGCATACAAAATTAATGAAGTTGTCTAAACTTATTTTGAGATGTTAAAAATTCGGTAAAATAAATAAAATACAGCGCATCCTGAAAATGAAGCACTATATTATAGTCGCCAAACTTCAATAAGTTGCACCTATGCCAGAATACGCAGTACTTGACAAAGATACAATAAAAAATCGAATTATGCCCTATCTTTCGGTCGCAA